>JARGOZ010000044.1:0-22635 GCA_029213025.1 Verrucomicrobiales bacterium | reverse complement strand
TAGGATCAGGCAACGAGGAAACAAACCTTCGCAACTACGTGGATAGAGAAAATCTGGCTGACCGTGTTATTTTTTCGGGATTTTCCGATGCCATTCAGGATGTCATGGCATGTTTCGACATCTTTGTCTTTCCCAGCCGCCACGAGGGACTGGGAATCTCACTGATTGAAGCGATGGCCTGCGAACTGCCGGTTATATCCAGTGATTACAGTGCCGCGCATGAAGTTGTAACCGACAACACAAATGCCCTGCTGTTCCGCAATGGAGACCATAACTCGCTGGCAAATGCGATAGACCGGCTGACAGCATCCCCGGATTTGGCCACACACCTGGGCAGGCAGGCCAGAATCGAAGCGGTTTCGAGGTTTTCGATTCATCAAACAACCCGGGAGATAGAGAATGCCTACTCATCGTTAATGGCCGCCGAATGGAATCAGTAACCTCCATCCGGGCGAAATACGCCAAAGAAACCTGGTGGGCGTTTGCGTCCAAAGGCACGGCTTTCGTATTCTTTTATGCGTTGGTCTACTACCTCACCAAACAAATGGGAGTGAGCAGGTGGGGAGAGTGGACGGCGTTTATTGCGCTGCTGAATATCATCACCCTGACCTCTGATCTGGGTATTAATATAGCTGTTAAGCGACATATCGCAAAGACGAGAAATTCCGCCGCACTCGCAGGTGTAATAAAATCATCTTTCGTTCTTCGGGCAGCGATTAGCTTTGGCTATGTCCTCATCGTAGCTGCACTGATCGGACCGGCATTAGGAAAGGTCGGACGGATGGAATACGCGCAACTGTTGTATCAGAGCATACCGCTAATTCTGTTCTATTCCCTGGTCGAATATTTCAAAACATTATTCGAAGCCGTACACCAGCTGAAAAACGGATTTTTCCTGAACCTGATAGAGCACGGATTGAAGTTTTTTCTGGCGATCGCATTCTTCCAACAGGGTGACTCCTACTCAAACCTTATCCTCGCTTTTACCGTCCCGGTTTTGATCGCCACACTTTGTGGATGCGCCGTGTCCATACGAACCTACCCCGGAGTCATTTCATCGCCGGTAGAGGCGAAGCTGCTGAGAGAAATTTTCCTGCAAAGTATACCGGCCTTCGTGCTTTCAATCACAGGATATCTGGCGCTTGAAATGGACACCCTGATGCTCAGCGCTCTGACAAACAACTATGAAACCGGCGTCTATTCAGCCGCGAAACAAATCGTATTTTTCCTTCCCCACATCAGCCTGGCAGTCAGTATGGGAGTAATTCCCGAACTGTGCATGTTTACTAAAAGTAATGCAAAGGAGCAGCGCCGACTGTATTACAAGATTCTGGCTTTCATCGCCGGGGGCTACCTCATAATATGCCTCGGCATAGTGGGTTTCGCCTTTTTCGGCGTTCCCGTTTTCTTTGGTGAAGAGTATCGGGAATCTTCAAAACCGTTACTTCTTCTCACCCCCTATGTGTTCCTGAATTCGATTCTTATCTACACAGGGTATATGATGGATTACAAAGGTTTGACCATGAAACGGGCCATCAATTTCCTGTTCACTTTTGTGATCAATATTGCCCTGAACCTACTATGGATTCCCAAATGGGGAGCAGTGGGTGCTGCTGCCGCATCATCGATTGCATTCCTTCCCAGCTGTATACTCAATTTGCGGGAAGCTCACCGGGTATTTGAGATGGAAGACTGAGAACTCTCCGAAAGTGAAATCCTCGTTGCAAGGTAGACTCCTGCGTAGAGTTCCCTGGAATTGAAGTATTCCTTCAAAGTAGCTTTGTGAATCACAGCACTTTTGCGATACAGCACATACTGGAAATCGTTTTCAAGCCACTCTTTCATCAACTGCATCGTCCACAGCCCTCTCGCCTTGATCTTTGACTGAACATCCGGGCTGAATTTCGCAACGGGGTCCACAAGCTCCTGAATCGAGAACATATAGTTGATTGTCATCGGCGAAACGGTTCGCCCTGACTTATGAATCGCCTGAACCAGAAGCGGACCGGTCCCCAGAGCTAACACATGAGCCTGTTCCGGAAGGCACTCATCCAGCCGGCTTGCTACTTCCCTGACAACCGTGGACATCGAAGGCGCGCTCCACTTACGATACGATCCACCGGGAAGCCACGCGAGAGCCACCCAGCAAACCACGGCCAGAGCGGTAGTCACTACACGGGGATTCCGGTTAAGCAGACCGTCTCTCAACCAATTCACGATAAAAGAACTATGCCCGCCGGCGCCAAGCAAACCCAAAAATATCGAGTAGTTCATGTAGGCGTGGGCACAATTCTTGCAATAGGTCTGGGTAGCGTAAAAGTGAATCAACGCACTCCACATAAAAACGATAGAAAATCCGACTGCCAGAGACGGAGCAAATCTGTCCGCTTTCCATTTAATCAGCCCCGCCACGTTTATCGCTACTATTACCAGGTAGGGCCAAAGAAAACCTTTGAAGAAGTAGATATGTGAACCTCCCATGTTCTCCGGGCTCTGCGCCGCCCATGAAGGAGCTTTCAGTCCGATATCCCCGTGTGAGGTGGCTCCGACTCCCGGTTTGCCACTCAACCCGGAAATATTGGACACAAAGTCCGCGCCCGGAAACGCCCTTATCATATTCCACAAAGCACCGTAGCCAAATATACTGACAATGATGGCATCAACCACAATCCACGAAACAACGAACTGCAGGACCGGCTTCCACCCCGTCCAACCTTTCAGCCATACAAATAGCAATGGTAATAACGGCGCAACGAGAATCATATTCGGTCTCGTCATTGCAATTGTGCCCATCAACGCACCGGCCACCCACCACCGGAAACCGGCATTTTTCCAAACGAAAAGGACCCAGATTAACAATGCCATCTGTAGATTCACAAAGGCAAACTGAGTTGCACTCACATGCAAAGCCGTAATCGACGGGGTGATTACGATCAGTGCCGGTATTACCCAGGGCGTCAACCTGGAGGAGTTGAAGGTTTTTGCGACGGAGAAAAGGATCCCAATTCCACCTAAATATAAAAATATGGAAAGCGCCCTGCCCGATGCCAAACCATATCCAAAGAGCTCCTGCCATCCTCCCAACACGACAAAGTATAGCGGGGTATACCAACCGGGGAGTTCCTCCGAATATAGTTTCAACCCGTGTCCGAACATGGCACTGGACTTATACAGGTACAAGCTCTCGTCCATCCATGTTGTCAGATTCACGAAAAACCAACCAATTTGAACCACAAGTAGAATCAGCAGGATCACAAAAACCGGCAAGGTGCTGCCGCGTAACTCTTGAATTGGTTTCATAAATTTTCCGGAGACGTTTTTATGCTGAAATCAACAGACAGTCCCGTGATTCCCTCACCACATTTCTGTAAAATTTTAAATAATTTTCATAATACCAAAATATTTAATAAAAATCAACAGTTTAGCTGCATTTATCAAAATCTATTTTATCAAATCAGCTCTCTGCCACGCCCGGACGTAATCGATCACAAAATCATCGGGCAGCGTTGAGCGGTCGAGGGCATCGTTGTCCCAGCCTCCGCTTACGTGGGTAAACATGAGGATCGACGGCACTTCGGAGATTCGCGGAGACTCCCAGCGGGCCACTACTTTGCCATTGCAGTAGTAGACAGCTTCGCCGGGGAGCCAAAGCAAGCCGGCCGTGATAAATCCGTCCCGGTCGTGACCGACATAGATACTGGAAGTGCCGGTGTGTTTGTGGCCTTTCCCATACCCGTCCCAGTGAAACGCCACGTTGTAACGATGCGGCCCCCAGCGGGTCAGATGCTCGACAATATCAAACTCCATACCGCCACGACTGGTCTGGCTTCGTTTCCACTTGGGTCCGTCAGCGGGCCCGCGGTCCGGCATCGCCCAGAAAGCGGGCCAAAGTCCGGGAGCAGTCGGCAATTTCATTCGGGCTTCAAAATACCCGTAGCGCTGACTCCACTTGTCATAGGTATCAAGAAACCCGGTCTGCCACTTCGTTTCGGCACCGGCAGGATCGTCGTTGTGACGGCCGGTTTTGTGTTCGAATCGCAGCCGGACCACTCCTTCTCCGACTATCACATTTTCGCGACTGAAATGACTTCGTTTATCCCAGTAGTTTTGGGTATAGATATTCCATTTCGATTCATCAACGGAATCCCCGTCAAACTCCTCCTGAAAAGTCAGCTCCCAGTCACCACTGACAGGCGGGCGCTTCCCGATCCATTCCGGTAATTCGACCACCGGGGAAACCGCCCGAATTTCCCGGATTTCTATATTTTGTTCCACCGCATGATTCCCGGAATGAATTGAAATGCTTTCAACCCGGTAGCTGTCGAAACCGCTCTCCTCCTTTGCCCCCTCCTTAAACTGTATCGGAGTGGATGTAGCAAACGAGGAAACTATAGTAACCGATTCCCCGGGAGGAATGTTTACCGGGGATATTTCGGTCGATCCACTGCGACTTTCGATTCGAGTTGCGGGTTTCGCGGGAGTCGTACCGGTATTCGCGACATCAACCTCCACCCGCGTCGCGGCCCGGAGATTCCACCGCCCGGCCAGCGGTTTGAGCTGAACCAGTTGCTCAGCACCGGTAAAATGGATTGCGACCCTGTCCTTCCCGTCGTTCAATTTCCCGGATGCACCTGCTACAGATCGGATTTGACTCGCGGACTCCATCGCTTGACCCGCACCCAACAAAATTCCGTTTTCCGGAATGGAGGTCATCGACTTTTGCCAGTCCTCCGGCGTTTCGCCGGGTTGCCCCGCAGCGACAAGGGACTCTATACTGAACCGTCGTTCTTTATCTGAGCCTTCGGTAAAGAAAAGTATCTGCGGGATCCGGGTGGGATCCAGATCGTACCCTTTTTGGAAACCAAACTTTCGGCCGAAAAACACTACTATAGTTTTGGTATCACCCGGAGCGAGGCGAATCGATTCCACACTGTAGGGCTGCTTTTTCCAGTGACCGGGATTGTCGACCCGCATGGTCACCGGCAGCTCCACGTCGCCGGAATTCCTCACAATCGCTTCCACCCGACTGTAGGCCGAGAGATCGAAAAACTCATCGCCCGGAGGCTTGACAGCAGCACCGGGATATCCCTTCGAGGCTGCTGAAACCGTAACTGCGACCGGCTCGCCTGCAGCCAGTGAGATTGACACGGAAGGAGCCGCAGCCTCGACTTTGGAGAGCGGCAGGGTTTCTTCAGCATTTCCTGCTAAACCGGAAATCAAAAAAACGGAGAGGATGATTCGAAATGGCATCTGCTACCTTCGCCGGAATTGGTTATCTTGCGAAAAGAATCACGCTTTCCTACCGCAAATCGGAGCGATTTTCAGTTTCCCCGCCCGAACTTTCCCACTGTATTCTCCCGATATGAAACCATATGTAACAATCGCCATTTCCGCCCTGATGTCCCTTTCTCTGCACGCCGCCGACCCGGTTATGTCCGACGATTTTTCCGGAGAGAAACTATCGTCCAACTGGGCGGCAGCCAAAGGAGCCTGGACAATTGAAGACGGCAAACTGAAGGGAGCCGAACTCGCTTCCGACAAACATGCCGCCGTGCTTACCTGGAAGGCACCCCACACCAATTCGAAAGTGAGCTTTTCATTCCAGCTCGCCGGAGCCGATCAGTTTCACCTCAGCTTTAATCATCCCAAAGGTCATCTCTACCGGGTAGTCGTCACCAGTGACGACGCAAGTATCCGCACCGACAAAGACAAAAAGGACCCCGCCTCGAAACCGGAAACTCTGGACCGGAAGAAGGGCGACTTTGGCGGAGGCAAAACTCACACTCTCACCTGCGAAACCAAAGGCGACACTGTAACGGTTTCCTTTGATAACGGAGTCACTCTTAGCGGCACTCATCCATCCCTCACCAAACCAAAAACCGGATTTCGCTTTATCATCAAAGGGGAAAGCGTCCTGTTCGACGACTTCGCTATCGCTGCGCTGAAATAGATCACTTTTCTGTTCAGGAGACATGACCCGGCTGATCACTCCCACAATTGCACTGGTGCTTCTCGCTACATCGGCACTGGCGGAAGAAGAACTCCGCTTCGCCGGAATTTTCACCGATCACGCAGTTTTGCAACGTGAGCAACCGATTCCTATATGGGGATTCGCGAAGCCCGGTACCGAAGTACAGGTGACTTTTGCCGATCAGGAAAAAACCGCCACTACAGACAAGACCGGTCGCTGGCAGGTGAGGCTCGATCCGGTGCCCGCCAGCGAAAAACCGCTGACGATTTCAGCGGAATCAGGTGGTAGAGAAATTTCCCTGCAGGATGTCCTTATCGGTGAAGTATGGCTTTGTTCCGGGCAGTCGAATATGGCGATGATAGTCAATCGCTCAAAAGATCCGGAGAAAGAAAAGGCCGATGCCGACCTCCCGGCTCTCCGCGTTTTCAAAGTAGACCGGAAAGCCTCACCGGAACCGATGCCGGACCTTACTGGTTCCTGGGCGATCAGCGCCCCTGAAACAGCAGGACGCTTTTCGGCGACCGCCTTTTTCTTCGGCCGCGAAATTCATCGCAAAGTCGGAGTTCCCGTGGGGCTGATCGTTTCCGCGTGGTCCGGTTCCGCTATCGAAGCGTGGACCAGTCGGACAGTTCAGGAACAGCAGCCAGCTCTGCAACCGCTCCTTTCCAGCTGGGCGGAAAAAGACGCCGCCTACACTCCGGAGGTCGCTACGCAGAAAAAAGAGCAGTATGAAAAGAAACTCGCAGAGTGGCGGCCACTCCGGGATGCGGCCGTGAAAGCGGGCAAGGAAAAACCACGCCCGCCGCGCCGTCCGCTCGATCCCCGGTTGCACCACCACCATCCCTGCGTGCTTTACAATGGAATGATCGCCCCTTTGATTCCCTACAGCATTCGCGGGGCGATTTGGTATCAGGGCGAAACCAACGGCCTCACTACCGAAGCCGCCGAACTATATGAAACGCAACTACCTCTGCTGGTCAACGACTGGCGTTCCCGCTGGAATCAGGGCGATTTCGCTTTCGGCTGGATGCAGTTACCCACCGTGAGCGCCAACTCTGTGGACTGGGCGCCGGTGCGGGAAGCGATGCGCCGGGCCAATGAAACATTGCCCAACACCGGCATGGCGGTGACCATGGACCTCGGTGAAGAACGCCTGCTCCACCCACTGAATAAACAGGCGTTCGCCCACCGTCTCGCCCTTTGGGCCCGCGCGCAGGTCTACGGCGAAACTGATCTGGCCTGGTCGGGACCTCTACCCAAATCCCATCAGCGGGACAATGGGAAAATCTCGGTGGCTTTCGATCACACAGAAACAGGCCTGCGCCCGAAGCAAGGGGAAAAACTTACCGGTTTTGAACTACAGAATTCGAAACATCAATGGCACCCGGCAGAAGCAACTATAGAAAGCGCAACCGTTACTATTTCCCATCCCTCTATTGCCAATCCCGAAGCTGTCCGCTATGCATGGGGCAACCACCCGCAGGGAAACCTGATCAACGCAGCCGGTCTACCCGCCTCCCCTTTCCAGCTCGGCGAGGCAAAAAAGACAGCTCCGCCTGCCCGGGCAGCTGCTCCCGCCCGCCGCAAATCCAATACTCCACCACCTACAAAACCACCTCTCAAGCCGGTTGACATAAAAACTCTGCCTGACGGGATGGAACGGCTCGATCTCTATCTACTCATGGGACAGTCCAATATGAAAGGCCGCGGCACCATGCCGGAAGATCCTCTGCGCGATCCGCAGATCGTAATGATGCATCGCAAGACCGACGAATGGTTTCTGGCCCGGCACCCTCTCCATCTCGTCGGTGACCCGGAGACTTTCAAAGGCCACGACAATGCCGGCGTCGGTCCCGGACTCGCCTTCGGTCAGGCGATGGCGAAACAAAATCCGAAAGTCCGCATCGGGCTGATCCCCTGTGCCGTCGGCGGAACTCCGATTCGCTCCTGGCAACCGGGAGCAAAACTTTTCGAAGACACCATACGCCGTGCCAGGCTCGCCTTGGAAACCGGGCCGCAGGGCAAATCCCGCCTCGCCGGTGCGATCTGGCTCCAGGGAGAAGCCGATTCCAAACCGGAACGGATCCCGCTCTACTCCGACGCCCTAAACGCCATGATAGACAATCTTCGCAGCGATCTCGGCGAACCGGAACTGCCCTTCGTCGCCACCACCATTCTCGAACTGCGTTCAGACGGGGACTTTCGCAAATCCATCAATGACATCCTGCTGTCTCTACCGGAGCGACGCAAAAACACTGCCTGCGTCAACGGCAGGGATATCAAAGGCCATATCGGTGATATGGTCCACATCGATACACCGAGCCAAAACGAAATCGGTCGTCGCTTTGCCGAACAAATGCGTAAATTGCAGCTCAAATAGATAGCAATGTCCGGATTTCAAAGCGGTCTTTTTGTTAGTCTGACTTTCTCAGTCTTTGCAATGACTGCAGTCATCTGGTTTGTTCAATTGGTGACCTATCCACAGTTTCATGATATAGGGGAAGCGAACTTCCGTGAATATCACGCCAACTATACCAAACGAATTTCGATGATTGTCATACCTCTCATGCTCTTGCAGCTGGGCTCAGCCATAGCAAGCATCCCGGCATTCTGGAATCACGACTGGAAAACGTGGATGATCTTCGGATCCATCTGTACCCTGCTCACCTGGGCTATCACATTCTTTGTCCAGGTCCCGCAGCATAACAGTCTCTCGACCGGATATTCCAAAGCTACAGTTGTTGCTCTCGTCAAAGGAAACTGGCTCCGCACTTTTGTTTGGACAGCCCATTCGGCGATCCTCGTTAGGTTGCTGCGGGAAATCACCGGAAAGCATTTATCCCTGTTAAACTGACAGCTTGAAAACCATCGCAATTATCGGAGGAGGCATTGTAGGTCTCGCCACCGCATACAAAATTCTCTCGGCCCACCCCGACTGGAAGATCCACCTGCTTGAAAAAGAGGCAGACATCGCACGTCACCAAAGCGGAAATAACAGCGGAGTCCTGCACTGCGGACTCTACTACCGGCCGGGCTCGTTCAAGGCCAATCTCGCCGTGAGCGGCATCCGGCAGATGGTGGATTTTTGCGAAAAGAATTCTGTTCCTTTCGAGATCTGCGGCAAACTCGTCGTAGCAACCAGCGAACTCGAAAAACAGAGGCTGGAGAGTCTTCGCCAACGCGGCACCGCCAACGGCCTGCGCGGCATTCGCTATATCGAGCTGGACGAAATGAAACACCGGGAACCGCAGGTAGGTGGAATCGCCGCTCTGGAAGTTCCGGAGGAAGGCATCGTCGACTACCCGGCGGTCTGCCGGATTCTGGCTGAGCACATAGCTTCACACGGTGGTAGCATCCATTGCGGCACCGAAGTTTTTGGCCTCACCCAACTATATAAAGGCTGGAGAATCCATACCAATCGAGACGAGTACCACACGGATTATGTAGTAAATTGCGCCGGTCTGTTCAGCGACCGGATATGTCAACTTTCAGGGCTGAAACCGAAGGTGAAAATCGTGCCGTTTCGCGGTGAGTATTACCAGTTAAAAAAAGAGTCTCAACAACTCGTAAATCATCTCATTTATCCCGTACCCGATCCGGCGTTCCCGTTCCTCGGAGTTCATTTTTCAAGGTTGATCCATGGAGGTATCGAGGCGGGTCCCAATGCCGTTCCCGCCTTTGCCCGGGAAGGCTACACAACCTGGACGATTGATCCAGGCGACCTCGCTGACACCGCGCTTTTCCCCGGCATGTGGCGATTCGCCCGCAGATACCCGGCGATGTGTGCCCGCGAGCTGCGCCAGTCGATTTCGAAAAAGCGCTTTTGTGCCGAGCTTCAAAAGCTGGTCCCGGCGATCACTCCTGCAGACCTCGAAAAAGGCGGGGCCGGGGTTCGCGCCCAGGCCATGAACCCGGACGGCAGTCTGGTCGAGGATTTTTCGTTTGTCAGGGGAAAGGGAATTCTTCATGTAGTAAATGCCCCCAGCCCTGCAGCGACCGCATCGCTCGCGATTGCCGACGAGATTGTCTCGCGAATTCCGGCGGAACTATAGAATCTGCTTACGGCAGACTCGGCGCAATCAAATTTCGAAATATCCTCGCATCCCGCAATTGTACCCTGTTATGTTTCAGACTGTACCCTGTACAGTCCCGCATTGTACCCTGTTGAATCCACTACCTATGAAAGAAGCCAAATCCAATCGCAGTTTGTTTCTCCTCGCCGGACCGGGCCTGATGCTCGCAGCTACCGGGGTCGGGGCAGGCGATCTGGCCGGAGGAGCCTTTGCCGGAATGAAACTCGGTCTCGCGGTATTGTGGGCCGTGGTCGTAGGTGCGTTTTTCAAATTTGTTATCACCGAAGGTCTGGCCCGCTGGCAGCTCATCACCGGAACAACGCTTCTGGAAGGAGCTGTACTACGACTCGGGCGTGCCGTGCAGTGGTTCTTTTTGCTCTACCTGGTAGTTTGGTCGTTCGGAGTCGGCAGTTCACTAATCAGCGCCTGCGGTGTAGCAGCGCATGCTTTGCTGCCGGTTTTCGACAGCGCCAGCGAGGCAAAAATCGTCTTCGGGATCGGCCATTCCATCGCCGGCCTGATCCTCGTCTGGATCGGTTCATTCCGCTTTCTCGAACGCACTATGACCACCCTGGTTTGCTTCATGATCATCGTCGTTCTAGTCACCGGAGTCATGATTGGAACGGACTGGAGTGAGGTGGTGAAAGGCCTGCTAATCCCGCGGGTCCCGGCTCAGGAGGGAGGCGTCGCCTGGACTCTCGCGCTGATGGGCGGCGTCGGCGGAACGCTCACCGTTCTGTGCTACGGATACTGGATCCGCGAGGAAAATCGCAACGGGCCGGAGGATTTACGAACCTGCCGGATCGACCTCGGAATCAGCTATTTCCTGATGGCGCTTTTTGGAATCGCGATGGTGATTCTGGCCAGCGGCACCGTGTTGCAGGGAAAGGGCGCCACGCTCGTTGTCGATCTGGCCAACCGCCTCGGCGACAAAATGGGCAATCCCGCCCGGCTGATCTTTTTGTGGGGCGCATGGGCCGCGGTCTTCAGTAGTCTACTCGGAGTCTGGCAGGCGGTTCCCTATTTGTTCGCCGACTTCTGGCATCTGTTCCGCTCCCGGGGAGTTACTATAGATTCCTTCACACCCTACAAGGTGGATACCAAAGGCAAAACCTATCGCGGCTATCTCGTTCTGCTCGCTCTCATTCCACTAATCGGCCTGCGTTTTGATTTCCAAATCGTACAGAAACTGAACTCTGTTTTTGGTGCGCTGGTAATGCCGATGGTAGCTCTCGCTCTACTTCTGCTAAACGGAAAAGCGGCATGGATCGGAACGGAACACCGCAACCGCTGGTGGACGACGGTCACTCTGCTGGGCATACTGTTGTTCTTCGCCTGGGTCGGCGGGCCGAAGTTGATAGCGGTATTCAGGGGATAACAATAAACCTACTCACCTTCATCGAGCATACGGCGCAACACGTCGCGGATTTTTGGTGTGGCAGCGGTTTCACTTCGGGGATTCGGTAAAGTATAGCAGGTCGCCACACAGATCCGTGTTCTGCGGTCAAACGCCAGGAAGCTGCGGTATCCCTGAAGGGAACCGGCATGAAAAAAGCGAACCGGCCTGCCGTCTTCGCGGCGGGTCCCCCAACCGAGACTGTATCCGTTCCGCTGGTTGCGCACCGCTTCAAGTTCTTTCCAAATTACTTCGCTGAAAAACCTCCCGCCGTCAGTCGTTTCGACAAAACCGGCAACGCCTTGCGCAAAGCGAACCATCTCTTCCGCCGTCGAATAAAGCGAACCACCGATTAACGGCCATCTGTGCTTTTCACCCAGTGTGTGGGGAGCCTTCGCAGCCGCAAATCCGGTAGCGAAGTTGGTGAATTTTCCAGCGGGAAAATAGGTGGTTTTCCGCAGCCCGAAAGGAATGCAGACATTTTCCTGAAGTATAGATTCGAAAGGCTTACCGACGATACGTTCTGCGACCCGGCCCAACACACAATACCCGGCCCCACTGTAAGCGTAGCGCTCGCCGGGTTGCGAAGCGAACGGCCAGGAAGCAATATCGTCCACTCCCCTCTCCAGCGTCTTTTCGAAAGTATATAAAACCCGGTTCTGGTCAGCCGTCAATCCGTCCTTCTGACTGGCAATACCGGAGCGATGACAAAGCAGTTCTGCGACAGTCGGAGCCCGGCTGACAGTAGGCCTTCCAAAAGCCGGGAGCCAATTGTCGATTCGGTCCGAAAGTTCAAATTTCGCGCCTTCATTCTGCCTCAAACGCAGCACTGCGGCGGATGCAAAAGGCTTCGAGCATGACGCAATGAGAAACAGAGTTTCCGCAGTAACTGCTTCATCGGAAGCCAGCGCTCTTTTCCCTACCGCATGGGAAAGGAGTATTCGATCCCCGCTGGCAACGACAACCTGAGCACCAACGATTGTTCCGGTCGAAACGAGAGAATCAAATTGTCCAGGGATTGCTTTAGCCGCTTTGGGAAGTCCCCCGTATCCCAGGGTGCCAAACCCGGACAGCAGTAAAGTAACTGCCACGTGCAACATGCTCCGGCGAAAATAGAGAAATTTCATGGAAAGGCCAGTGTAGCCGATCCCGTGTCGAATTCTATTTAAACTCCTGGATCAAAGCAACCACGGCCTTGTCACAGGTTCCGAAGGCACTGGCCGGAGCCGAATTTGTCGCTACAACAATCGCCATATCATAGTCGGGTATAATCCAAAGTAGAGAATACCACATCGTGTTCGAACCGGCCATTTGCAGACAATGCCCACCCATCGCCGGGATATCCTGAACAAGGCATCCGCCCACGCCATGTCTACCACTGTTAGGAAGCGTGCTGTTCAACTTATCGAACGATTCCGGATTTTTTAAAATCATTCCGGGATTTCGCTTGAGAAGGAAGCCTGCATATTTGGCCCAATCCTGCATTGAGAGATGGACGGTTCCCGCCGGTCCGATTGCATCCGGGTTATCAGCTTTGTCCGGCTCGGGAACGACCGGCTTTTTCCCATTGTGCCCCCGGGGTTGATCGATTTTCGCCTCACTCCCCGGAGCCCGGAATCCGGCACTGCTCATTTTGAGAGGTTCGAAAATACGCGTGCGCAGCAGCTCTTCCCACGGCTTTTTTGCCAGGGTCTCCAGCATCACACCGGCTACAGCATAACCCTGATTGCTATATACCGTTTTCGCACCGGGTTTATAGGCAGGTCTCGCCTGCAGCATATCCGTAACGAAGATCATTCTTTGTTTCTCCGGCTTCATCCTTCCCTGATTTTCCCAGGCCGCAGCCCATGTCTTGCGGGGCGGGTTTTTAGGAAAACCGCCTACATGAGCAAGCAGTTGCTCGATAGATACATCAAGAAAATCGGGATGTATATTCCGAACTTCGCGATCCAAAACTTCACCTATTGTCGTTTCCCAGGAGAGTAACCCATCCTCAATGAGTATAGCGGCAAGAGTCGCTGTCATCATTTTTGTGCAGGACCCGATGTGATATTTGTCATCTTTCGTCACCGGTGTTGGATCCCCCATTTGCCGGACACCGGAGGCACCGAGTCCGCGAATTTCATCACCCAGCCACACCGCTCCCGCCAGAGACGGCAATTTTGATTTTTTCAGAACGGGTTCCAGAATCGGAGCGATATCTACCGGGTATTTTGTATCAGCAGCCATAGAGAAAGACGAAAGAACAAGCAGAGCGAAAAGAATTCGGATCATGGCCCAACGTTGACATTGCCCACTTGCCGGTTCAATATTTTTATACCAAAACCAAAAAAGGCTCACAAATCGATGCCAATTGATACAAATTCTGATACCGAGGCGACTCATTTGCTGAACACTTTGAAGGCAATTCTCCGCGAGAGAAAAATTGGTTACCGTTCCATCGCCGACGCAATGCAGGTTTCACTACCTACGGTAAAACGAATGCTGAATCAGCCAAACCTGCCTCTCGACCGTCTTTTGATGCTATGCAAAATAGCAAAAATCAGTCCCGACGAAGTCTTTGCTCTGGCTGAAAACAACCGCCCGAAGCACTATGAGATCACTCCGGAGCAGGATGATCTATTCTTCAAGCAGCCCTGTTTCCTAAGCTACTTTCAACGCTTACTGGATGGCCACTCTGCGGATGAAATTGCCGAAGAACATGATCTCACAGAGGTGTCGACAGGCAGGTATCTCTCCGGGCTCGAAAAAGTGGGACTGATTGAACGACAAACCGGAACCCGGTTCAAGCTCCTCATATCACCACCTATCGGATTCGGTCCGGACAGCAAAGTACTTCGTTCCATTCATGTCGATTTTCTGCAACATACCATGGAACAGATTTTCTCCCCGGATCGTGCCGCCGGAACTTTTGCGATAATCAAACCGATGGATCTCACAACGGAATTACATACAGAAATGATAAAGGAATTACGTGCAACGATAGACAAATATTCCTACCTGTCAGAGAATCCGGCCTACCGGGATCTACCGGACCGGAAGGCTTGGAATCTGGCTTTCGCAACCGGGCCGGATTATCCGGATAATTCTGAGCCCATTGTGAATCTCTAGCCCTGCTCTAACGGGCGCTGCAACCGGTTTCCTTCACGTCAAAATATCTTTCACCACATGCGCTTCCTCTACTCCGGTGAGCCTTTGATTCAGCCCCCGAAATTTGTAGGTGAATCGCTCGTGATCGATACCGAGGCAGTGCAAAATCGTCGCGTTCAGATCGCGGATGTGCATACCTCCCTGAGCGACGTTGTAGGCCCAGTCGTCGGACTCGCCCCAGTCGAAGCCGGGTTTAATTCCTCCACCTGCCATCCAAACGGAAAAACAGCGGCCGTGGTGATCGCGACCGGCGGACGGAGTTCCGAGCTGGCCCTGACTGTAGGAGGTGCGGCCGAATTCGCCGCCCCAGATGACCAGGGTTTCATCCAGTAAAGCTCGCTGTTTCAGATCTTTGATAAGCGCCGCTGATGCCTGGTCGATATCGCGACACTGAGCGGGTAGCGCGGCTTTGATATTTTTGTGCTGGTCCCAGCCACGATGAAAAAGCTGCACAAAGCGCACTCCGCGCTCGGCCATGCGGCGGGCGAGCAGGCAGTTGGCGGCGAAGCTGCCGGGCTTGCGGGATTCGGGGCCGTAGAGCTCAAAGATGCTTTCGGGCTCGGAGGTGAGATCGGTCAGGTCGGGAACGGAGGTCTGCATGCGGTAGGCCATTTCGTAGGCATTAATCCGCGCGTGGATCTCCGGGTCGCCGGTTTGTTGGGCTTCGTGCTGATTGAGCCGTGCCAATCGATCCAGCAATCGTCGCCGGTCACTGGAGCTGACCCCGTTCGGATTTTGCAGATAGAGCACCGCATCGGCTCCGGGCCGAAGCATGACGCCCTGGTGACTGGATGGCAAATAGCCACTCCCCCACAAGCGGGAAAACAGCGGTTGCCCGGGGTTTTTTCCGGTTCCCTGAGACAGCAAAACCATATAGGCAGGCAGGTCCTCGGTTTCACTACCGAGTCCATAGCTGAGCCACGCACCCATACTGGCATGACCCATCTGCTGTGAACCTGTATTGATAAACGTCACCGCCGGGTCGTGGTTGATCGCCTCGGTATGGACGGCGCGGAGGATTGTCATATCGTCAGCGATGGTTTGGGTATGAGGCAGCAGCTCAGACATCCACGTACCGCGTTTGCCTACCTGTTGCATATCCCAGAGCGGCGCGGTGAAGGTAAATTGATTCTGCCGGGCAGTCATGCCGGTGACGCGCTGGTCGCCGCGCACTGAAGCAGGCAGTTCTTTGCCGTGCATTTCGCGCATAAGCGGTTTGTAGTCGAAGAGGTCAACATGCGACGGCCCGCCGGATTGAAACAGGTAGATGACGCGCTTTGCTTTCGGCGCAAAATGCGGCAGCACCGACGGGTCGATAAAACCGCTCGCTGCATGACTTTGACTGCTCCGGGAAAGTAGAGATCCGAGAGCGATCCCACCCAGCCCACCGGCTACATTTCCAAACAGTGAGCGACGGGTTTGCAATTTCTGAAGATCCAGTATCGGGTTCATTCTTTGGTAATGGTTTCGCTGAGGTTCATGATCAGTTGGGCTACCTGAAAAAAGTCGCCGTCCTCTTTATACATCGACAGCAGTTCTTTTCGCTCGAACTCATCGGGGAGGCGGCCGGTAGCTTCTTCAAAGGCGACATCGATGGCTTTTCCGGCATCGTCCGGACAGGCATCAGAGATTCGCTTTGCGAAAGCCTTCGTCGCACTGACAAAATGGGGATCGTTCAGCAGCACCAGTGCTTGTAGCGGCGTGTTAGTGCTGGATCTTTGCATGACGCAGAATTCTCGATTCGGCGCATCGAATGTGGCCATGTTAGGCGGCGGCACGGTTCGCTTCCAGAACGTATAAAGACTGCGCCTGCGTCGCTCCAGCCCGCGGTCCGCGACATGCGCCTGAGCGGTCGCCGGCGAACTGCCGAAGTGACTGACCTCTTTCCAAAGATTTTCCGGCTGGCCGGGATTTACACTCGCTCCACCGATCCACGGAACCAGCTGACCACTGGTCTTCAGTGCTGCGTCGCGGATAAACTCCGCCTGCAAGCGGAACCGGGGACCACGGGCGAGCAGGCGGTTGGCCGGATCGCGCTCCAGCTTTTCCGGAGTGATTCGCGAGTCCTGCCGGTAACTCGCGGACATGACGATTTTTTTGATGACCGCTTTCATATCCCAGCCCGATTCCCGGAATTCGACAGCGAGCCAGTCGAGCAGCTCCGGGTGACTTGGCCATTCGCCCTGGGAACCGAAGTCCGCAGTGGTAGCGACGAGACCGGTGCCGAAAAGCATCTGCCAGAATCGATTTACGGTAACGCGGGCTGTTAATGGATGCGCGGGATCAACCAGCCACTTCGCCAGGTCGAGCCGGGTGCCGCCCGCCTCGAGTGGAAGAACAGACGGAGTGCCGGTGGATACTTTCTCCGTCGGCGATGCGTAGTCTCCCCGGTGCAGGATGAAAGTTTCGCGGGGTTTCGGAACGGTATTCATCACCATCACCGAATGGGCTTCGGTCATCTCGGAAAGACGCCGCTCAAGGTTCGCGATGCGAATCCGTAAACCTGACAACTCCGGTGCCAGTTTCCGGAATTGCTGCCGAAGATAGACCTGGTCGGATTCGGTAAATTTCGCGCTGTCCAACCTGACGATTTTCTGTAGTCGTTCCGGATAATTAGTATCATCATCTTTTCCTGTGATCACTTCAAACCGAAGTCGGCGGGCATTGGGAGTGACTCTGGTATCATCGCAGGAAAAATTGATCATCACCGTGAGGTATGGCAAATACGCGGCCCGAATCGGTTCGGAGAAATGTATAGTCAGCCGCTGTGGCGAATTGACTTCCGGGAACGTCGTCCAGGCAAACTCACCTCTTTCATCGATTACGTTTTCCGGCGGATATTCCGGGTTCCAGGAACTGGCCGTGACATCGCGGAAAGGCTGAAGTCGATAGAGATTGATTTCGTCCGAAGGCAGATCGCCGCCGGAAATAAGCACGGAGGAAACAAAGAATGCACCTTCGTATTCTTTAGCTGCCCAACCGAGAGTTTTCGTTTCGGGATCGGGTTCGAACACGACTCGCAGTGCGGTGATCTCCGCGCCGTCGCAATCAGGAACATGAGCGGAAAATGTAAACGCGGACCGACGTGCGGTATTCAGATGAACGAGTTCACCATCCTCCACCGTAACCCAGCTGGTATTCCGATTCGGCGTTTTCGCTCCGACGATGTGAACCGGGTATTTCTTTTGATTAGCACCCAGTTGATCCAACTCCCCTCTTACCGATTCTACCCAGTTTTGCAGAGCTTCCTCCCGGGGAAGATTCAGTTCCTCCCGCGCTTTGTCCAGTTGCTTACGGACCGGTCCGGTGTTGTGCGGGATCGGCGATTTCGCTTCAATGAACGGAGCGGAATTCTTTCCGGCATTCCCATCGAGCCCCTTATCGCCTATGCTGTTAAAGTAGGCATAAAATCTATAGTAATCGCGCTGTGAAACCGGATCGTATTTGTGATCGTGACACTGCGCACATGCCATAGTTAAACCGAGAAATACTTCCGATGTGGTTTTGACGCGGTCCGCGCAGTAGTTCATGAGGTTTTCTGCAGGGATGGTTCCGCCCTCGTGGGTAATCATGTGATTGCGGTTAAATCCTGTTGCGATGAGTTGCGGTTCGGTCGCATTCGGTAGTAAGTCCCCGGCGAGTTGTTCGATCGTGAATTGATCAAATGGCAGATTGGAATTGTATGCATGGATCACCCAGTCCCGCCACAGCCACATGTGACGGCCTCCGTCGATCGAGTAGCCATTGGTATCGGCATAGCGCGCCTGATCCATCCACGACACCGCCATCCTTTCGCCAAAGTGAGGGGATGCCAGCAATTGATCGACGAGCCGCTCGTAGGCTCCCGGTTCAGTGTCATTGAGGAACGCGCGGATTTCATCGCGCCCCGGAGGCAACCCGGTGAGATCGAGATAAAGCCGGCGGGCCAACGTGCGGCGGTCCGCCCGGGGCTCTGGTTGCAGCCCCTCTTCAGCGAGTCGCCGGTAGATAAAGGCATCGATTTCGTTGCCGTCTTTGACAGCAATTTCCGGAACATCCGGCCGGGAGGGCGCCGCAAAGGACCAGTGGCCCTCGTATTCGGCGCCTTCTTCGATCCAGCGTTTAATGAGCTTCTTTTGCCCGGCGGTAATGGCGAGATGAGACTTCGGCGGAGGCATCAATTCATCTTCATCCTCCGAAATAATGCGCCACCAGACTTCGCTGGCCTCCGCATCGCCGGGAACGATGGGCTGAAATCCTTCGGCATCTTTTTGTGTAGCGGTAGCGACATCCAACCGCAGATCCGCGCGGCGACCTTCCTCATCCGGACCGTGGCAGTGGAAGCAGGTCTCGGAGAAAATGGGGCGAATGTCGCGATTGAAGCGGACCGGTTTTTGCGAGCGGGAGTCGGGGACCCTGTTGCCGGCGAGCGGCGGATGAGACTGGCTTCCCGTAGTGGCGACGAGGGATTTCCAATCGCGGGTATTTTCACTGACTGTACCCTGTATAGTCCCGGACAGTACAGGGTACAGTCCGCTTTGCCAGACGATTCCACATAGCAAAACCACGGCGGCAACGCCCACTGCAGCGAGCCTTCGCCCCGACCAAAACGGGCGATCCTTTGCTGTAGTTTCACCTGTTTTCTCTACTTCCGCTAAAGAGACGACTTTGCCAGCTTCCGGCTCAGAATGCAGCGCCGGATCGCGGAGCCAGGACTCCATTCGGCAATGCTCCAAATAGCGCTCCACCGCATCGGGATCTTTCTTCAGCCATTCCCGCAGCTCGCGGGTTTCGGAATCGGTAAGCCTGCCCTCGAAAGAGCGTTGCAGCAGTTGGTGAAAATGATTTTCTTCAGATGAATTCATTTTATTACGTCAAATCTTCGTCAGTGATTCCTTTGGATCGCGATTTCACACAGGCGATCAGTCCGGCCCGGGCGCGGAACAGCAACTGGCTCACCGCATTCGGCTTTATGCTGAAAAGCTCAGCGATCTCCGGAATCGATTTCTCTTCAAAGTAATGGGCCTCGACGACCTGCCTCTGCCGGTCGGGAAGCTGTTTGATACAAAATTGCAGAGCCCGGCGGTGACGCGCAAACTCCAGCTCGCGTTCCCCGGTCCGTTCGTGAACCACCTGGATAAGGTGCTCATCGAGGAGTGTTTCCTGCGGGCGGTTTTGCTCTTTGCGCCAATGATTCAGCGCCTGATATCTGGCTATTTTGCGGGCCCAGGCGAGAAAATTTGCCCCCGGCTCGAAGGTATCTTTTTTCTCCCACAGAATCAGGCAGACCTGCTGGAGAAGATCCTCCGCATCGCTGTTGTTGGCTACCAGCGAGAGGACAAAACCATACAACTGCTCCCGATGTTGATCGATGAGGAGCTCGATAGATGGATCTGTTTCTTTGATAGGCAGCGGCTGCATTCCGGGACCGGTAGTCATCTAAACTATGTGCCCGGCAGCCGGTTATTACGAAATAAATCCGGGATTTCGTGAATGCGTTATCCGCGGGGCGGAGCCTGTTTTTTTCACCGGAGCAGATCGAAAGCCGGTGCCATCAATTCCAACCAACGTCACTCATTTTTCTTTCTGCCTAATAACTCAGCGTCAGCCAGTTTCCGTCCGAATTCGTCGTCGCCGGCGACGTTGCCGAGTTCACCTTCCAGTCCCAGAACGGAGAGAACCCGGAGCAAATTGCCGATTGTCGCTCCCGGGGATCCGCTCTCAATCAGGTAAAGTGTCGACCGGGCAATTCCACTGCGTTCCGCCACCTGAGAGGTAGTGAGTTTTCTGCGCTTTCGGGCAAGCTTGATGTTTTCACCGAGAGAGGACAGAATCCTCTGATGTTTGGGAAGTAGGATCGGGCTTTCTTTCGCCATAACGAATGATTGATTAATCAGTCAATATCACCTAATTCGCGTGATTATTCAATCAATTGCGAGTCAAACCGGAAGATGCCACAAAAAACTTTATCTGATTGATTAATCAGTCAAATTATTGCCATACGTCCGGTTTATCAATCAAACAATCACCCAACCGCCGAACTCGATGCCTTTCGCGCTACCCCCGTTCTGATGGCTGCCTGCTGCACGGCGGTGGAGACTTTGTCGACCACTTCGCGATCAAACACGCTGGGAATGATGTAGTCCTCGGACAGTGTTTCTTCATCGATCACCTCCGCGAGCGCCCGCGCGGCTGCCATTTTCATTTCTTCGTTGATCTCCCCGGCACGGCAATCGAGTACGCCGCGGAACAGTCCGGGGAAACACAGAACATTGTTGATCTGGTTTGGGAAATCACTGCGCCCGGTAGCTACGATGCGGGCATGACGCAGCGCTATTTCAGGCATGATCTCCGGGGCGGGATTGGACATTGCGAAGACGATGGCACCATCCGCCATCGCCTCGATATCCGCCTCATCAAGAATATCCGGCCCTGACAACCCAACAAAAACATCGGCACCGTGCATCAGCTCCTTCAGTGTACCCTGCTCGCGGTCGGGGTTGGTCATCTCCGCGTATTTCTGTTTCTCGGCATTGAGATTCTCGCGCCCGAGGTAGATGGCTCCTTTTCGATCAAAGCCGATGACATTCTTCACACCGAGACTGAGCATCATCTGCGTGGTCGCCGTTCCCGCTGCGCCGACTCCAGCCACAATCACGCGCAGGTCTTTTGCGTCTTTGCCCACCACTTTCAATGCATTAATCAGCGCCGCAGTGGCCACCACTGCAGTGCCATGTTGATCATCGTGGAACACCGGGATGTCGAGTTCTTCGCGAAGTCGACGTTCGATTTCAAAACACTGCGGCGCGGCGATATCTTCCAAATTGATTCCGCCGAATACCGGAGAGATGCGTTTAACCGTCTCGACAATTTCATCCGGATCTTTGGTATTCAGGCAAATCGGAAAGGCATCGACTCCGGCGAACTCGCGGAACAGCATGGCTTTGCCCTCCATTACCGGCAGGGATGCCTCGGGCCCGATATCGCCGAGACCCAGAACGGCGGTGCCATCGGTAACCACCGCCACCGTATTGTGTTTGATCGTCAAAGTATGAACTTTTTCCGGCGCTTCGTGAATGGCCATACACACACGCGCGACACCAGGCGTATAGGCGATGGAAAGCTGGTCGCGGGTTGTCAGCGGCGATTTGCTGTGAACTTCGATCTTGCCGCCGAGGTGCATCAAAAACACCCGGTCGGACCAGTGAACGACCTCGACTCCTTCGAGATCATCCATATTGGCGATCAGTTCTTTTTCGTGAGCTTCGCCCCGGGTATTGATGGTAATATCGCGAATGATGCTGTATTTGCCAGGCTTGACGATATCAATCGCCCCGACATTTCCGCCCAGATCCGCGAGGCGCTGCATGAGCGCAGCGAGAACGCCGGGGTTGTTATCAAGCTTTACCCGCAGCGTAACCCGGTGGGAAAATTCGGCAGGGGAAGTGTCCATTTCGGTTGATGAATTCATGCGGATACAGTGGCACGAATTCGGGTGGGTAAAAGGCGGACTTCAACGGAGGAATTTAAAGAGCCAAAATTTTGCCCCTCTACCCTGAAACGGGAAGCGTTTGAAAAAATACCATATTTCTATCGATCAATTCAGCCCCAGCTATAGACGACGATTTTAGTGACTTGAGAACTCCGCGCTCAAACCGAAGTCCGGTCCGTAAGCGTGGTCCCGGTTTTACCAGTGATGGATAGTCTTTCCCGATGCCGTTTTTGCTGTTCTCCGACAAGCCGTCCACCCATTACCCGCAATCTTTCAAACCCGAACAGCAGCAAAATCACTGACCCGACAAACAAAAGGATGCCGGTAATCCCGAGTGAAACTCTTTCATCGTAGGCGGTCCAGACAAATTGCCCTACGCAGAGAAATGCGACAAACAGGAGGGTGGGTTTCCGACCGATCAAATCGACCATAAACACTCCCAACGGTGCGCCGAATGCGACTACGGGAGCCGCCGCAAGCCAGTTTTCGTAAACGCCAGGCTGCACACCGGTGGTGAGCGTTTTAGTGGCTATCCCCACCAGGGAGGCAAAAGCCATGATGGCAACAGAAGTCG
>JARGOZ010000307.1 GCA_029213025.1 Verrucomicrobiales bacterium | reverse complement strand
AGAAGGGCGTCACCATAGTCCCGCTCCGGATGTATTGGAAAAACGGCAGGGTCAAAGTCGAGATAGGAATCGGAAAAGGCAAAACCCACCGCGATCAGCGGGAGGATATTAAGAAAAAAGATCAGGATCGCGAAATCGCGCGGGAAATGGCCAGATTTAATAAGTGATTAATGGAATCGTCAGGTTTAACCGCGTCAGAGGAAGTCTGAAAAGTTAGCTGTCTAATACTCCAATACGGACGGCAGATTTCATCCTACCGACTATCGAACAGCAACCGAACTCCGATCCCGGGGTAATTTTATCGCCAATATAACGGACTTGTAAAGAAGGGCCGTAAATAACCATCCTTGCGGCCTGTATCCCCGGCATCAGGATTCTGTTCGATAACCTTTGCTCATCTATAGAGAAACATTTCCCGAAACTTGTCTACTTTTCCAATTTCCCCCGGATACTTCCACCCATGAAATACCATTGCGCTGAACAGATGACACTTTTAGAAAATCAAACTGGTCTCAATCCTGTTCCAAAGGTATAATTAACAGAGCCTGCAATACATGAATCGTCGCAACATTCCAAATTCTTCGCGCTTATCCCCCCTCTTCGTTCTTTGCCTGCTACTGTTTACTACCCTGCTCAGTTCCACTTATACAATCGCTACTGACAGAGTCGCTCTGGTTATCGGCAATTCCATTTACCCTGATCAATCACTATTCGGCAAAATCCCCATGGCAGAGCGGGATGCAGATCTCATGGCAACAACTTTACGGGACCTTGACTTCGACGTAATCATTGTGAAAAACGCATCAAAATCCATGATGTATAGCAAACTTTTGGATTTTGAAACTAAAATCACCGAAGGATGCACTGCATTGATCTACTTTGCCGGCCACGGTATCGAGTTTGAAAAGAAAAACTATCTAATAGGAAGTAACGCGCTTTTCAAGGATCGAGACATTCTCGGAGAGGAAGCCATTGAAGCCGATGTTATTGTCAAAAAGTTGACCCGCAAAGCCCCAAGAACATCTATCATCTTCCTCGACTGTTGTCGAGAGGCACCACCCCAAAGTTGGTTGACCAGCCACAAAAAAACCCGCAACGCCAGCACCCTGGGACTCGCGGAAATGAAAACCGGTCCCGGACTGGTGATTGGATTTGCTGCCAGCGCTGGAAATTTGGCGAACGATACACTCGGCGAAGAAAACGGCCCGTATGCTTTGGCACTAACTAAATTCATGAAGAGTGGCGAGGAATTTAACCGTGTCCTGAAGCTGGCAGGAAGGGAAGTCAACGCCAGGAGCATCACTATGAAATCGGCAAACTCAAACGAACTTGGTATCGTTATTCAGGAACCGCGAATGTACGGCCAACTATATCACGACTTTTTCTTTACCTCGAAGAAAAACGAGACCTCGCAATCGACCGGAATGGCAGATTTACGCGCTCAGCTGGCCGAAGAACAAAGCAAACGTGAGAAGGCAGAGAAACAAGCTGCTGAGGCAATATCGTTAACAAGAATTTCTGCGGAGATTCCTGCCGATATTTTGTTTAACCAGGGAGATTTCACCAGAGCTGCCAATGGCTATCAAATCTACATCAGAGAAAACCAGACCGAACCCAATATTGAAAGGAAATGGTTCTACCTGGGGCTATGCTATGAAAACGTCGGACAACTCAACGACGCCGCGACGACTTTCGAACATATAGTAAATTTTTTCAAAACAGGTGAATGCGTAGCCAATTCAGCCTATCGTGCCGGGCTTATCGCAATAGGCAAAAGAGAATATACCCGTGCACGGGATAATCTAAAAATCGCCCACCGGGAATGTTCCACGGCCCAACTTAAAACTGAGGTAGCTAGACAATTGGCCATTGCCAATACTGGAGCAGAATAACCTCTGAGACGCACGCCAACCGAACCTCACTCAAAGATCAATCTACAGGCACTCCACGGCACCCTTCTCTTACTGGAGCTTTAGGAGTAAACTTTCGCAAAGGGGTTGAATCACCAGGAAATATTTTTCCAAATTCGCTCAGACGGACATCATGAGAAAGGAGAGCAGGTTCCCGTTTCCGATATTTCTTAAGCCTTGGTAGGGGAAATATTTACACGGACCAAGATGAGTACAGCAACAAAGAACAGTCAATTTCTCCAAATCCCCCCGAAGTGACGTGATTGAACTAATCCCGGACACGCAATCAGGCTGGGAAATTGCGCGACATTTTTGCGGATTTCGCTTTGATGTCAGCCATGAAACTTTACCGAAAAGCTCTCTTACTTTGCGCCGCCGTTCTGGCTGTTTCACCTCACTGTGTGCAGGCTGAACTAAAAATGTCGTCGGTTTTCGGCGATCACATGGTCCTGCAGCGGGACATGGATCTGAAAGTCTGGGGTTGGGCCGATGCCGGCCAGGATGTGTCAGTGGAAATTGACGGACAGAAAGTCAGCGGCAAAGCCGGGGACGACGGTCGCTGGGAGGTCAAACTGACTCCGCTCGCCACCAATGCGGAAGGCCTCGAAATGAAAATCTCCGCCGGCGAGGAAACAAAAACTTTCTCTGATATCCTGGTCGGTGAAGTCTGGGTTTGCTCCGGTCAGTCGAATATGCAGTGGGCGGTGGGCCAGTCGTATGATGCCGACCTCGAAGCACTGACCGCCAAATTCCCGAAAATGCGCCTGATCACGGTGCCCCAGGTCGGGACTCAGGAAATTCAGAACGATTTCGATGGCAAATGGGAGGCTTGCACTCCCGAGACGGTTCCCGGGTTTTCCGCCGTAGGCTACTATTTCGGAAAGCAGCTTCTTCTCACGCTCGATATCCCGATCGGCCTGATCGATAACGCCTGGGGCGGTTCCGCAGCGGAAGCCTGGGTGCGCCGGGATATCCTCGAAGCCGACCCGAAATACGCCGCTTACATCGAACAGTGGAAAAACACCGAAGCGACATATGATTACGAAGCCGAGGTCGCCAAATGGAAAGAAAAAGCCGCCGCTGCGAAAGCGGAAGGCAAGCCTTTCAACGTCCGGGCACCGCGCAACCATCTCGCCGGTCAACACCGCCCCGGCAATCTTTACGCCGGGGTTCTGCATCCGGTCATCGGTTACGGTATTCGCGGTGCTGTCTGGTATCAGGGCGAAAGCAATGCCGGCCGGGCCTGGAACTACCGGGATTTGTTCCCGCTGATGATTTCTCATTGGCGCGAAGAGTGGGGCCAGGGGGATTTCCCGTTTTACTGGGTTCAGCTTGCCGACTTCCGGGCTGAAGTGGCCGCTCCCGAACCCAGTGAATGGGCCGTTCTCCGGGAAGCGCAATCCTACTCTCTGAAACTGCCCAACACCGGCCAGGCAGTGATTTACGACATCGGCGAAGGTCGCGACATCCACCCCCGCAACAAAGAGGACGTCGGCAAGCGTCTCGCCCGGATCGCCCTGAATCGTGACTACGGCATGACCAATATTCCTTACAAGAACCCATCTTTTTCCTCCATGGAAATCAAAGGCAAAGAAGCCATCCTCACTTTCGAAAACGTGGGCAGTGGTCTTTATACTTTTGATGTCAAGGAAGCGACCGGCTTCATCATTGCCGGGGAAGATCAGGTCTGGCACAATGCGAAGGCAACGGTGCTCGGCAAAGACAAAGTGAAAGTCTGGTCCGACGCTGTGCCCAATCCGGTCGCAGTCCGCTACGCCTGGGCGACCAATCCGATTGCCAACCTGCGCAGTCGTGAAAACCTCCCGGCCGATCCGTTCCGGACCGATTCCTGGAAAGTCGCCACTCAACCCGAATAAGGGAACCGCAGGTTTGACCTAACAGGGTACAATCCAGGATCGTACCCTGTTAGGTCGTTGATTGTACCCTGTACAATTCGGCGCTTCCAGCTTTTTCACCGGCTCCTATTGCCGCTTGATCCCGGTATCAGTTCGATGTATTAAGCGTAGTATATTGACGACTTTCATGAGCAAAACGCCATCAGATTCCAAACCACTTAAACACGCTGAGGACCTCAAGTTGACCCAGCGCGCCCTCGCCGGGGAAGATGATGCCGTTCGTGAATTTCAGGAGGAATACCAGTCCACTCTGGAACGCGTGCTCATGTCCCGCGGAGTCGACAAAGTCGCCGCAGAGGATTTGGTCGCCGACATTATGGCGGAATGTTTCGGCGCAGGAAAAAAAGGCGAGACCACTCCCCTTTTGGCAAAATTTGAAGGTCGCAGCTCCCTTTCCACCTGGCTGATCCGGATCACCTGGAACCGCTGGCTCGATTTGAAACGCCGCGACAAATTTCGCGGGGATCTCCCGGAGTATGACGATGACGAAGCTCGGGGCGTCGACAAATTCGACCGGGTCGCCGCTGATAACGATGACGACGATCTCATCGATGAAGATCTCGGCGATCTCATGGGACGCGCTATCAAAACCGCTTTTGCCAGTCTGGAACCCGATACCCTTTTGATGCTGAAACTTTCCTATCTTCACGGAATCAGCCAGACCGTACTCGCCGACATGTGGCGAGTCGACCAAACCAGAATCAGCCGGACGCTTTCCCAGGCCCGGGAGCAAATTGCTTCGGTGACGATGAGAGAGATCAAAGCCGGAGACCCGGATATCGAAATCGAGTGGGAAGATTTCATGCGTCTCTGTGCGGCGGGGATTGAATTGTAATATTGCGGCGAAATTCGGCGATCAGATATGAAATTGATCCTGAATTTTCTGATCTGTTCACACATCTGGATCACGCTGGGATCCACTCAAGACGCAGAGTCCACTTCTCGCGCCGAGACAGAAGTGCCGGAAAAAGTGGATGTTACAGCAGGTGCGAGCGATTCCGAAATCGAGGCACGTCTTACCCGCATCCTTACC
>JARGOZ010000306.1 GCA_029213025.1 Verrucomicrobiales bacterium | reverse complement strand
CGTCCTTGTTGCACCAATTGCCGACAATTGCGTAGTCTCCTTTGTTTAGCGTTAAGAGAGTTTCGATCTGGTGTCCGGTCTTTAATTCGTTTATCTGCCTTTCAAGATAATAGCTGAGTTGTGCATCAACTGAATGGGTATCGGCTCCAAGCACTGCGTCTACGAGAAAGTGAGGGGATGGGTTCTTTTTCACTTCGTCGGTTTTCTGGTCTTCCGGGATTCCGAACGACGCCCGGTGAGCGCCGTTCAAAGTATGGCTTTGAAAATCCACAAGCTCAGCATGACCTTGCTCGGCGGCCTTTCGAATCGCATCTCTTTCCGGCTGATGGTTCGATTCACTGCGGGCGCTTTCGAGTAGTTGGATCGCATGACCCGGGTGGACCCGGTAAGTTTCCAGTCTAACCATGATCTGCTTTTCGGTTTGATAACCCATATTGGTAAAGTAGGCGTCAATAGCCGCCAGCTCTTTGGCGGTTTGGGTTATCTGTAGAAGACTGGAATCTGAGTCATAACTGGCGGAAGTGCCCTTAGTAAAGACGATGCCTTTTGATTCAAAGAATGTCTGGGCTTCATTGGTGCTGCTATCTACTTTCTTTTCATCACTCCTGGAATCTATGATTTCGCACCAATCATTGAATACCCACGGAGGAACCCGGTAGTAAAAAGTCTGTGGTCGTTGATTTACCAACTGTAATTTGCCATTTTGACTGATTCGATAGAAAGGAGGTTGAGCCTTTCTGAATTGTCTGCTCACCTGGAAAGGGGGAAGACTTGATTCCGCAGACTTCTGGATTGTCACTTTTTTTCCGAATTCAGTATCTGCTTTCGGGTTTCTTTTCTCCGTCGATACATAGTGAATGGACAAGGGCTGAATAGTTCCAGTCACAAAGCAGACTGAGGAAATATCGTCGTCCCGTTTCTGGATGCCGAGAAGTGTAGGTAGTCGGTCGTGAATCGAAACCTGACTACGGATTCCACCAGACTCCACTACGAGATCGATTGTGACGTTATCGGCTCCGAGAACCGGATCGGCCACAATTGGAGTGGCTTTTCTACCGCTCTTAAAAGTTTGAATACTGGAACGGATTCCGCTGCGCGAAAGGATGGAATGTCCCCGGTAGGTAGCTTTTCCGTTGCGGACCAGATCGATCGCTGCTGATCGTTCGGGTTGGTGGTTTCCTTCCCGTTCCGAACTATTTAGAAGTTGGCTTGCCAACTCAGTTTTCATATCAAATTCCTCTATCTCAACAAAAACTCTTTTCGAGGTGTCAATTTTGAAGCTCGAGAAAAAGGCTGCTATCAATTCGGCTTTGTAGGGCTCAGCGACAAATCTCATCTCAAAGGTTTCGTGGTCATAAGAAACCGAGTCTGGTTCCACAAGTTGAATTCCTGCAGTCTCAAACACTTCCAATAGACTCAATACCCGGATTGGTTCTTGATTTGCAGAACTTGGCTCCGGTGCGAAAGGGTCGGCTGCACCTGTATTGCCATTACTGAAAAACGACGTTTGCATGGATCTGACCAGCCATGGGGCGATGCGGATGGAAAAAGTTATTCTTCCGCCATCGTCCGGTTCGAGCGAAGATGGAAGGATTGGCACGGATAAGGTAGGGATTTCGATTCGATGATAAGTACGATCTATTTCCAACGGAGGCGGTGCTTTTTCCCGTTCGCAGCCTGTAAGAAGACAGAAAATTGACAGATTTAACAGGAGAAAGTGAGGTTTCATTTTCGAACCGCTACAGATTTTCAGATCCTTTTTCAAGAAGAACTACTTTCGCATCCAGGTTTCGGGATTTGGCTAAACTGACCGGTGTGTGTCCCTCCGCGTCGGCATACGGATCAGCGCCGGCTTCAAGTAACACCCGAACCAGTTTTTCGGCACCCATTTCAGAAGCGCGATGCAATGCAATCCGTGGTTCCGGTTCGGATAAAATAGACAATTCCCGCAACGAATGAGCCGGCGATTAAAAGAATGAGGAATTTTTCCATCACCTGACGTAGCCAGTATCAATCTATTGGTCAATCTTTTATCCTGCCTTAAGCACTCACTCTTTGATCACTTTCCGAATGGCCTCGGCCACCTTGCCGCCAAGAAAGCTGTAGCCTTTCGATCCGAAGTGAACGTCGGCCGGATTTTGCAGATCTACGATATGCGGAGAGATCGCGGCGAAAAGATCGTTGATCACGACATCGTGCTGTTTCATGACGCGCGCCGCAGCTTCGTTTCGATCGACGATTGCTCTCGCCATTTCCGGGCCTTCTTTCCAGTCGGTGGGAATCGGCGTGGTTGATGCCCAGATCACGGTAGCTCCGGTCGCCTTGAGTCGGGTGACGATTTCGTCGAGCCGCTTTTCGTAGTCGGGCAGGGGAGTTTTGCGGTCGTGAATGCCGAAGTTAAAGTGGATCACATCCCATTTTCCGTTGCCCAGCCAGATATCGAGTTTTTTTAAACCGGTAGCTGACGGGCCACAGTTGGCCGGAGCCCGGTGGACGTTGGCTTCGCCGGCCATTTCCTTGCGAACGGCCTGAGTGTATCCGCGCGAAACGGAATCACCGATCAGCAAAACCCGGGGCAGTGCCGGATCATCCCGGATGAAATCCCAGGCATTGGACTGCCCGTTCACCTTTTGCTTCTTGTGGATCGGAAGGTAAAAGCCGCCCAGCTCGGTCTGCAGAACCTCTTCCCACGCTCTTTGGTCATCAGGCAGTTTCGCAACGATATCCGCATACTCCGCATCGATCTTTGCCTCCGCCGCGGCTTTTTTTGCTGCCGCTTCTGTAGCATTGGTTGGTTCCGTCTGATTTTCAGCGCCAACAAGTGACAGTTGGGAAATGAGGGCGGCCAGGGATGTAATAATAAGGATACGAAAGGTCATATTCCTGCCAATCTAGAAGGGGAAATCCCGCGATTCAACAGGGTACAGTGCCGCATTCAACAGGGTACAGTCCGGGATTGTACCCTGTTAAATCCCTTGCCGGGTGCCGGGAAATGGGGGAAGTCATAGGGATGACAGATCTCGACACTTTGCCCGAAATATTGCTCATGGGACCGGGGCCTTCTGCGGTTCCTCCGCAAATTTATCATGCCTTGTCCCGGCCCACGCTCGGTCATCTGGATCCGGTGTTTCTTACGATCATGGACGAGATCAAAGAGAATCTCGGAACCATCTACAAAGCTCCCGCAGGCTCCTTGACGATTCCGCTATCCGGGACCGGCTCCTCCGGAATGGAGGCGGCCTTTGCCAATCTGGTTGAACCCGGCGACAAAGTGCTGGTCCTCATTAACGGGGTTTTCGGCATGCGCATGCAGGATGTAGCGACCCGTCTCCGCGCCGAAGTGGATACATTGGAATTCGAATGGGGAACTCCGGTTATTCCGGCCGAAGTAAAGAAAAAGCTGGCGAACTCAAACTACGACATCGTTGCTGTAGTTCACGCCGAAACATCGACCGGTGTGGCTAACCCGGTTGCTGAAATCAGTGCTCTGCTCGACGAACTCCCGGAGCGCCCGCTTTATCTTGTTGATTGCGTGACCAGTTTCGGCGGAATGGAAGTCGATCTGAAAAAATGGCAGGTTGATGCGGCCTATAGTGGAACACAGAAATGTCTTTCATGCCCTCCCGGACTGTCACCGTTTGCACTGTCGCCCAAAGCAGTACAGCGTTTAAAAAACCGAAAAACGAAAGTGCCCAACTGGTATCTGGATGTGACGATGCTGGTCAACTACTGGGAGGCCGGTGGCGGCGGCGCGCGGGTCTACCACCACACCGCGCCAATCAATATGCTCTACGGTTTGCATACCGCACTGCGGCTCGTTCTCGAAGAAGGGTTGGAGAAAACATTTGCCCGCCATCGCGAGGCACATAGCCAACTCGTGTCTGGGTTGGCGGGGATCGGTCTGGAAATGTTCGTCGATGAATCCTGTCGACTGCCGATGCTGAACTCGGTAAAAGTGCCGGACGGTGTAGATGAAGCCAAAGTACGCAAATCGCTTCGCGAAGAGTTCCAAATCGAAATCGGTCCCGGTCTCGGGCCGCTGGCCGGAAAGATCTGGCGAATCGGATTGATGGGATACACCGCCCGTCCGGAAAATGTAGAGAGAGTCCTTTCCGCGTTGCAGAAAAGTATAGAGAAAGCGTAGCTGTGTACGCCTCTCTATTCTCTGCTGTCGACGGTATCGGGATTGGCAATATCTCACCGGCCTTCATGCTTACGGACTCACCGTCTTTACCTCCGCGTGAGTAAAGTCGGCAACATTTCGTGTAGTCGCAGTTAAATCATGACGTGTTGCGATCACTGCTATCATCCCGTCAGCAAGTGGTAGATTCCTTTGGACCTGGCAGAGGCTCGTATATCTGCCCGCACATAGGCAGCTGACCGGTTCAATGAAAGTTTGTCCCTTCCATTATTTTAGGTTATTCCCCCCTTTGCATTACGTTTTTTTGGGTTAAAATATATACCTGAGTGAGGGAATAAATGCCGTTAAATACCAAAAGAAAAGGCAGGAAAGTATCTCTATTAGAGACTTCTTTAGGATGTTTCCTGATAATAATCCTGTTTGCAGCACGTCTTTGATGTACGCTTTGGTGATAAGCACGAATGTCCTAAATGCGAGCGTGAATCGAAGTGGTATCGTATTAAAGCGGAACGGCCTGGAGTTGTGGTCGTTGCGGTCATCATCTTCACCCAACTGTAGGAACTCCATTTGAAAATACCAGAACTCCACTTCGTTTGTGGTTCTATGCGATCTACCTTTTCACCACTTCCCGGCATGGAGTTTCCAGGAAAGAGTTGGAGAGGCAACTTGGAGTCACCTATAAAACTGCATGGCGCATGGCGCATGAGGCATGAGGCATGAGGCATGAGGCATGAGGCATGAGGCATGAGGCATGA
>JARGOZ010000043.1:41131-44728 GCA_029213025.1 Verrucomicrobiales bacterium | reverse complement strand
CTTTTGTACAGGGAATTTCCTAAATTCTTATGAAACTGCGAGGTGTACCCTGTTACATCTCTTCCGCTCTCATCATGGGGAGAGGTTCTTTGAAAGTCAAAGTCCGGTAAGGGAAAGGAATTTCGATTCCTGCCTCGTCGAGGGCCTCTTTGATCGAGATCAAAATTTCCGCCCTGGATTTTCTCTGATGCCCGGGGCGTGAAGAGGCCCACCACGCGACATCGATATCGACACTGCTCGCACCAAAGTTTTCCGGGTAAATCTCCACCGGCTTTGTCTTGTCCACGCTTTTGCATTTCTCTACAGCGTCTTTGATTACTTTCACGGCTTTAGCCACATCTTCGCCATAGGCAATACCTGTGGTCAGATGAATCCTTCTTGAGTTTTCGTTAGTGAGCACGACGACCGGGTTTTTGAAGAGAAAAGAATTGGGAACCACAACCAGTTCGCCTGTGGACTGGCGAATCTGTGTCATGCGGATTTGCACATCTTCCACTTGACCCCGGATATCGTTGCATTCGATGAAGTCACCGTTCTCAAAAGGGAAGCGCCAGAGGAGGAGAATGCCGGCGAAAAAGTTCTCGAAAATATCCTGAAAGGCGAAACCTATCGCTACCGATAGCAGACCGAGTCCGCCCAGTGCCTTTGCCGGATCAAGACCGGGGAACACAATTACGGCGGTGACGGTAAGCCCGGCAAACCATACGACGATGGAGACAAAGCGAACCAGCAACTGCCGTAATGATCCCCGGAGCTTCCGCTTCACCAGAACTTTTTCTGTAACTCTCGAAAGTATAGAGGCTATGATCGCGGTGATCAGGAGAACAAGAAGTCCGGCTACAAGATAGGGCGATCTTTGAAGTAGAGATTCCCAGAGGCTGCCCAGCGTCTCCAGGAGAGTTTGCTTCACTTCCTCCGTGGTATCGGGAATAGAGTCCAGAGCCTCCGATTGGGCGAGTAGGTAGAATGTATTTTCGTCCATGTGGTAACAGCAGTCTCCAGGCGCAAATGGTGTGCCACATTCCGGTGACTACGGTTAACAGGTGGTTGCGGCGGAATGGAAAGCCTGCCGACAAGGCAATTCGCACGTTAGGGGATTGCGAACTGCAAGGAATATCTGCTAATTTCCGAGTGGAACGAATCGCAGTGCATCGGCAATGACCACCTTGTTGTCGCTGGTTCCCGCGTTGGAGATCTGTATGGTCCCCGGACGATCTTTCTCAAATCGAAACTCGCCGAGGCTTCGGAAAAGTCTGTTTTCAGGTGGTTCTTCCTGTTGATTGATGCGGATCGTTTTTTCGCCATCAGCATGGACAATCGTGACCGGCGTGTTGGTAGCTCGTCTGACGTTATAGCAATGAGAAATCTCTACCCGGTAGCGCCCGGTTTGCGGAGGTGAAAACTCCCAGGTGACCGACTTTTTGCCTTTGCCCTCTTTCCGGTCGTGCAGATACCCGATACCAACCCAGGGCGGCGTGTGAGTGGAATACTGCCATTCGCCTTCGAGAACGGCAGCCGTTTCATCCAATACAATTCCGCCTGCTGATTGGGGCGAGGGGATTGTCCACGCTGTCCGGTCAAGATTGTCTACTTCTCCGACAGAATGAGTTCCCGGTGTCGCTTTGGGGTGGGGTGAAATTACCGAATCCGGTCCGACATCACCGGCTGTCAGACGGTGGCCACAGCGTGTGGTGGGAGTTGATTCCTCACGGTTATTATGGATTTTTACATCAACCGGTAGCAGTGTGCGGTTGTGCGATCCCATTCCGTGACCGATACAGAAATTGCCACCTTTGTTATCGAAAAGTGTATTTCCTTCCACCGCCAGATTTTTCACCTGGGAATGTTGATTCAGCTCTGGATTAACTACTCCGGCGCTGATTGATATAGCTCCGTCAGCCCGGCCCTGCGTGCCTTCAATATGGTTGTTCCGGACAACGTGATTTTCGCCAATCACCCGTATTCCTCCGGTGCCTTTTTTATTGCCGCCGAGGATGATGTTATGGGCAACAACGCAGTCGTTGCCATGCCGTAATGTGAGGCATCCGGCACATCGGTCAAAGGTATTGGCGATATACATATTGCCACAGGATTTATTGGAAACGGTTTCGATCTCGCCATCGCATTCGATAAACAAATTTTTCGTGACGATACATTTGGCGCTTTTCATCGAGACTTCGCTGGTTCCGGTTCGCATGGCTTCGAACCCGTTGCTTTTTCCTTTAGCACGGGGTCCGATCAGGTTGTGGTCGATCCGGTGGTGCCCGGCTCCCTCGTCTTCCAGCCATACGCAGATCGTTGTTCCGGAATGGTTGTGTTCGGAGAACCGGCAGTGATCCACACGGTGATTGTTGCCGTGCAGGCTCAACCAATGATAGCGGGTGGAAAGTTTCTGCGGGTTGTACCCGATAATTGAGCAGCGGGTGATTCGGCAATGTTCACCGCGGACCCTGAGCACATGGCCATCATCCAGAAAGCCGTCGCGGAACGTGAGTCCGTCGATCAGGAGATTACGCCCGATAATTTCGAGTGAAGACTGGCCACGGAAGCAGACATTACCGCGTTTTTCCACCGTGAGGGTGATGTCCGACATTTCGAGCTTGAGCTGCACGTCAGTCCAGTTGCCTTTTTCGGCGAGAACGATGACATCACCAAGTACAGCCGATCTGGCAGCCTTTTTTAATTCGTCCGAATCAAAAACCGTCAGTTCTCTGGCTGAAGTGAATGCAGATAGAGAAAATGTGGCGCAAATAATGAACCATTTCATAAGTTTGCGCTGAAGTTTGACGGCGGGGTCTAATTAAAAGGAAAACCGGAACGATACGCGGGGAATTCCAAAACCTGACAGGCAACTCCTGCTACTGGTGAGACTTCTGAGACGGGAAGAGAAGCTACTGTATGTGCCGCAACTGTGACGATGATGATGATAACAGTGGCCACCGCTGAACGGGCTGTAGATATAGGGAATCGACGGCACATAAGTCCTCGGGTAATAGCTGTGGGCAAAAGGAATCGTTGTAGATTGCTGGAACTGAATGCCGGGTTGGACAGGTGCGGGTTGTGCCTGAGGCACCGGTTGCGTGTCATCGTATCCCGGATCTACCGGAACAGTAGGGTCGACCAAAGGAGGTTGAACCGGGCCGGATCCATATCCAAACCGGGGCGACGTGGTGGTTCCGTTCGCGGCTTGCGCCTGTTGGGTGGCCGCAGTCGACTGATTCTGTTGAGGGGGATCTTTCGGAAGTGGCGCGGGTGAGAGGATCGCATTCAGGTTCGGGAGATTCACGCCACTGGTGGTGAAAACTATGCCTCGTTTCGATTTTCTGCCTCCCTGATAAACGCTGCCAAACTGGACTTCGACTCCGGAGGTTCGCTGTTGTGCGGCTGCGAATTCCGGGACGGCAACGGCTGAGATGAGTGCCGCGAAAAAAATACGGATGCCGATCAGGGGAAGAACGCCGGTATTATTCGTTTTCACAATCATAAGTCTGACACAAGATTGACGTTTCAACAAGTCGCTTGTCCTTCAATTCGCCATGGCCAAGTGCAACTTTCTCTGATAGGTCTTGTCGCTATATGAGTAATCGTGACACAGGA
>JARGOZ010000043.1:0-41121 GCA_029213025.1 Verrucomicrobiales bacterium | reverse complement strand
CGTACAATGAAATGGTATGAGGGCATAACCAGGTATCAATGGCTGGTTCTCGTGGTCTGCTGCCTAGGGTGGATTTTCGATGTTTTTGAGGGGCAGATTTTCGTAGCTTCGATGCGGGATGCCATGCCGGCTTTACTGGGAACGGGCGCTGATAATCCTGCTGTTTCGAAATGGAATGACAGTGCTTTCGGCATGTTCCTGCTTGGAGGGGCACTGGGAGGTGTGTTCTTCGGTATGCTGAGCGACCGGATCGGGCGCGCTAAAACCATGGTGTGGACGATTCTTTTCTATTCTCTTTTTACCTGTCTCAGCGCATTTTCGAAAGAACCATGGCATCTCGTTGCGCTGCGGTTTCTTGTTGCCATGGGGGTTGGCGGAGAGTGGGCTGTCGCGTCGGCGATGGTTGCGGAAGTTATGCCGAAACGATCGCGAGCGGTAATGAGTTCAATTTTTCACGCATCCAGTGTGTTCGGAACGCTGCTCGCTGTAGCTGCGATCAGGTTGCTTATTGCGAATGAAGAAGTGAATCAATCTCTCGCCAATGCCGGGTTTGAAGGGTGGCGAATCGGATTTGCGGTCGGGGCACTTCCCGCGCTGCTTACGATCTGGATCCGTTGGAAAATGAGAGAACCGGATACCTGGCAGGCAGCGAAAGAAAGAGAGCGAAAAGCCGGTGATTCTTCTGAAAAAACAGGCAAACTCAGCGACCTTTTCGACAGCGCAAACCTGCGAAACACCATAATTTGTGTGGGACTCGCGACCATCGGGCTGGTTACCTTTTGGGGCATCCACATCTACGGGAAAAATGCCCTGCTGGAGCACGCCAAGACGGAAGCGCTGGTAGCAAACGGTCTTGATGCCGGTGCCACTGCTGCTCAAAAGAGTGAAATTTGGAATGTTCAGGCCAAATCGACCATCAAAAAAGCTGAGATGACCAGCATGGCGATCAATACGATTGGCGGCGGTCTGGGGCTGGTTCTATTCGGTTGGATATCAAATCGCCTGGGTCGAAAAGGCGCTTTTTATCTCTACCACATCGCTGCCTTTATCTGTGTGATTATCCTGTTTAAAATTCTGATTCCGGGCGGCGCGTCGGCTGCCGTACTCATGGTATTTCTACCAATTTTCGGCTTTTTCACGCTGGGCATGCACGCTGGTTACGCGGTGTATTTTCCGGAGCTGTACCCAACGAAGCTTCGTGGAACCGGTGCCGGGTTCGGCTTCAACATGGGGCGACTCGGGACAGCTGCTGCGTTTTTTGGATTCGCTGCGTTGGCCAATCCGCCAACACCGATCAATAAAGCGCTGATTCTGTCGCCGCTCTATCTTCTGGCTCTCGCCCTGATCTTTTTCGCCAGGGAAACCCGGGATTCGGAACTGCCGGAATAGGTTACCACCTGTGCATCTTGCATCCCGGACCGGGCAGCCTGCGAGACCCGGACCGGATGCCTTACGGCTTTGGGAGGGATAAGCTCCGGCATATTTCCTGCGCTGTTGAAGCAGGTGATGGTAGAAAGTTCCCTCAAGCGCCCCGTCGTCTTGTTGAACCGGCAGGCCGGCACTGCTGTCCGTTGCGAAACGGAAGATCCCGGTGAGAAGATAAGGACTCTCTTTGAGTCGTCAGGGCAGGATGTGGAGGTCGTCAGCGTGGCTTCGTCGGAGATTGACCGAACTCTCTCGGGACTGGATCGCAGTCAGGTCAGCAGGCTCATCGCCGCCGGTGGAGACGGAACGGTGAGCGCCTGTGCGAAGGTGGCTGTGAAGCTCGGCATACCTCTTGGCGTTTTGCCGTTGGGAACTTTTAATCATGCCGCCCGCGATCTGGAAATGCCCCTCGATCTCGAAGCCGCAGTCAAAGATTTGGCTGACCCGCGTATCCAGTCAATTGATGTCGGTTCGGTGAACGGCCATATCTTCCTGTCGGTATGTGTTCTCGGTTTTTACCCGGAAAAGATCTACACCGACAAAGACCGGGGACAGGCCTGGTGGCAGAAAGTTTCCCGCTACTTTTTTACCGGCTTAAAGATACTGCCTCTCTATAGACCAAAGACATTGCGTTTCGAAACCGATGACCGCTCAATTGTTTCCCAAACAGGTTTTGTAGCGATTTCCAATAATCCCTATCTCGATCAGGTGGGAGTGATGCCAGCTAAGGGGGCTTTTGATACCGGAGATCTCGGCCTTTATATTTCGACCCACCGATCCCGCAAGGATTTGATGGAGGCGGGAAAAGCGTTTTTATTTGGTTCTCTACTTGAGGACCCGGATTTGATAACAGAGAAATCCCGCCGGGTTTTGGTATACAGTAGGAAGAAGTTTCTGAAAACGTTGGTGGACGGTGAATTGTTCAACCTGCGGACCCCGCTTGAATTTGAGAGTAAACATTGCTCGCTTGATGTGCTGCTGCCCCGCCATATGTCATGACAACAATCGCACATCTTTCTGATCTGCATTTCGGGCGACTGGACCCTCCCGTGGCGTCTGCACTCCTTGATGATCTGCATCGGAAAAAACCGGATTGGATCGTTGTGAGTGGCGATTTCACACAAAGAGCGAAAATCCGGGAATTCCGGGACGCCCGGGAATTCGTGGCCCGCTTCCCATCGCGGCCTCTCATGGTTCCGGGCAATCACGACATTCCGGCGTATCCGTTGTGGAAAAGATTTTTACGCCCGCTGCATGACTTCAGCCGATATCTGGAACCGGATTCCAGGCCGGTGCTTGAGAGTGGCGACGTAAAAATCGTCGGGATCAATACGGCGAGACCGGCCGGTTGGTACCTTGACTGGTCGAGAGGCCGGGTATCCGCATCGCAATTGAGATTTATCTTCGACGAGTTCGGAGAGCGCTCATCCGGGCAGCTGCGAGTCCTCGTAACCCATCATCCCTTCCTATTTCCTCCTCTCCAGGAGACGCGGCATCTCGCGGGCGGACCGAAAGATACCCTTGAGACATTGGCGGCCTGCGGAGTTGATTTAATTCTAGCCGGTCATTTCCACCGGGCGTGGAGTGATTTAGTTGCGACCCGGCATCCTGAGGTTCCTTCCATTGTCGTGGCGCAGGCATCGACTTCGACCTCGAACCGGCGTAAAGAGAGCGACCCGAATGCCTACAACTGGATTACCTGTGATCTGCCCCATTTACATATATCGAGCATCGAATGGAGAGGTGAAAAATTTGTCGAATCTCAAAGTAAATCCTACTGCGAATCCTCCGATCACTGGAACCGGGTTGGTGATGGACGTTTTACTCCTTCATGAAATTGTCTGATCGTACAGGGTACAATCAGGCACTCAACAGGGTACAGTTTCCCTACCGGTTTGGGGCCTTGAGCAGCTGCAGATCGTGAATCTACCAATAGAGGCGGTTTTTGCCGGTCTGGGTAATCTTGACATACTTCGCTTCCTGTTCCGCGAAATCGATTTCCACTTTTGAAGACTTTTCCTCTGCCTTTTTCAGAGGTTTGGTCCAGGTCTGGCCGTCTTTGGAAAATTCAATTTCGCAGCCTCGCGGATAATCGTTTTTCGAGCTGGCGGCGTCGAGAACGATACCGGCAATTTTGGTAGTCTCAGGTAATTCAATTTGCAGCCACATCCCAGGTTGCATACTTTGGCTGGTTGTGTAGCGGGTGCTCAAATCACCGTCGATCGCGTGGCTGCAGTCTCCGGGGTTGTGACTCGCTGTCAGTTGCCAGTTTTTGCGGTCAGGGATGATTTGTGGAACGCTGGCGAGCAACTCGCTTTCCGTCCAGGCTGTTGAGCGTGCGGAATTTTCCTCGCGCAGGCGCTTTACGTCTGCTTCCGTGACGAAGCCCAGCTGGTTTCCAAAACTGTTTTTGATATAGGAAAGCACAGCGGCGATCCAGCGATCACCGTTCGAAGCCATGGCAATCATTTCGCCGGGGTAGGCTTTTCCGTTTATGGGTCCGGTCAATCCGTGGAGCACCACTTTCGGAGCCAGGTCGCGGTGACCATTGAGAATGTCTGATGCGTGGAAAGAAGGCGCAAGCCGCAGGTCATCCCCGCCGGGAATCGGCGTTCCTTTTCCGTCCGCCCCGTGGCAGGAGAAACAGAGTGAAGCATAGATGATTTTTCCTTCTTTATATAGAGACAGCTGTTCGGGTGTCAATTTTGGAGGCGTCTGGTTTCCTCCGGATATCAATTGTTTGCCAATCATAGTAACCCCGGCACTTTCACTTTTCTTTATCGTGTCCCCGGTGAGCTTTTTGTAGTCAGGGAACTTGAGGAACTTTGCCGTCATTAACGCTTGTATTGCCACTTCGGGATCTGCATCGCCGGCCATTGCGGCGATGTCTTTGCCCATGTCTTTCTGCCCGGTTTTGTAGAGCGTTTCGCCGGCGCGAACGGCGGCGCGTCGAACGGAGGCGTACTCGTCCTTCATCTTTTCGCGGGCCAGGTCTGCCGTCAACGATCCGAGGCCTTCGAGAGTCCATATTGCATGCATACGGGATAGGTCGCTTTCGTTGCTTCGCGCTATCGATTCCAGCTGCGGTGCGATCGATTTGTCCCCGCGCAGGATGAGTAACTTTTGCGCCGTGTCACGCCACCAGCCGTTGGGGTGCTCCAGATGAGCGGCAAGCTCCTGCGGCGATTGATCCAGCATGTTCGGCTTCGTCGGATCGGGAGTGAAATCGTCGTGCACGAGCCGGTAAATCCGGCCCCGTTGTATATTTTTAGCGAAGCCGTATTCATCGATTACACCGCGGAGGTAACTGCCGGGTTTTGTCCAGTTGCCCTGCTGGATGATACCCCGATACATATCAACGATGTATAGACAGCCATCGGGAGCGTTCGTGATATGCATCGCGCGAAAGTTCGGGTCGGTGGAACGTATAAATTCACTGCCGGGATGAGCATTTTTCAGATAGGTTATTCCGTCGCGTACTTCCACTTTGCTTCTCCGGATGAGCCGTCCTACCGGTTCGGAGAAAAGCAGATCTCCTTTCAAGTCTTCCGGGAGACGGTCGCCGCGAAAAATTTCTTCTCCGCAAGTCGCCGTGAAGTGATTCAGGGTATTGTTTTCGGGGCGAAAACGTTTTGTTCCGCCCTGCACGTCGGGAATACCGACCAGAGGAAATACTTCCCGGTATTCGACAGAGAACTGGTCGGGCACATTAAATGCGCCGTAAACGATAGGCTGCTGAAAATTCAACGGACCGCGCTCGCCGCCGGCATTGACGAACCAGGGTTTGCCGTAGTCATCCTGACAAAGTCCCCACTGACCGCCGTTCGGTGCCGTAGATTCCTTGAACGCTAGGCCATCCGGATTGTGACGCAGGCGATAGGCATTGTAAGTAGTATAGATCCAGTTATCCATCGACCAAATCAATCCGCTGGGCTGGTGTTCCATGTTTCCTCCCCGCGGTCCGCCTTTATACCAGAGAGTTTTTTCATCGGAAACTCCGTCGCCGTCTGTGTCGCGATAGGAATAAATGTCGAGGGTATTGGTTTCGTTGATCAGGACCCGGTCATCGAGAGGCAGCACCATACGGGGGAGCAGCAAATTGTCGGCAAAAACGGTGTGTTTGTCCATTGTACCGTCGCCGTCTGTGTCCTCGTGCAGGGAAACCCGACTACCAGGCGACTGTTCACCGGTGGCGTCGGCATCCTGCATGTAGGTCCGCATTTCGACTACGTAGAGTCTGCCGTTGCCATCGAAGGCGCACACCACAGGTTCTGCGATATGCGGTTCTGTCACGACGGGTTCGAGACGGTAGCCCTCCGGTAGCTGAAATGTTTTGAGGCTTTCCTCGACTGACAAGTAGGGGAGGGTGCCGGTAGGGTCATACCTTTTGACGTCGTCACCGATCAGGAAGGAATTTGCAAAGGAGAATAAACACAGTATGACGGGAAGGATTCTTTTCATATAAACGGATCGTTTTGCCTGTATAAATACGAATAGGCGTAAGTATGCACCTGGCTATCGCCAATCGAGATTTGTCGTTTTGCCGTTTTCAGGATGCTCCTGCTTGAGGGCCCGCAAAGTTAGTGAAATCCCCCCATTTCCGGCGTCGGCTTTGATCCAGCCATTGGGTTTTTCCGGAATAAAGAGGTAGGCAACCGGAGGTTGATTGACCAGATGAACTCCTTCGCCGGTCTTTTTATAGCCGTAACTGTGAGAGTGCCCGAAAATATAGGCTTTTACCTGTGGCTTTGACTGCAGTAATTCCAGAAATTCAGCCGAGTCGGCGAGACCGCTGACTTTTGCTTTCGGATCGGCGGGGAGGTCCTGTGTGTAGTGGTGGCCGATAAGGATGGCCGGTTTGTCAGAGTGGGAATCGAGCATTTCAGTGAGCCATTCTCTCTGTGCGGCCCCGATTTCACCGGTCACATTGTTGACGATTTGCAGGGTATCGAGCAGGAACCAGTTGGCGTGTTTCGATTTGATCACCGCGAGATGCCGGTCTTTAAGCGGAGCGGGCTCAGCCTTTGCTTCAGGAAAAAGATCGAAAAACGGTCCCCGGTCATCGTGATTGCCCATAGTTAGATGAACGGGAATTCCCGCATCGAGGAGCGGGGTGATCAGTGGCCGCAGGGTTTTGTAATCTTCCGGAAGGCCTTTCAGATAAGCGCAGTCACCATTGATCACGGCAAAATCGGGGTGTGTGGGTTCGGCGAGAATTTCGGCGACGACCCTTTCGAGGTTTTTCGCCATGGTAGCTCCTCTGGCCTCTTTAGCCGGATCGGCGTCAATGTGAGTATCGGCGAGAAGCGCGACCCAGCCACCGGTAGTTTCTGAATGTAGATCAATTGCGGCAGCCGATAAAACGGCTCCTGTAGCGGAGTGCAGAAAACGACGACGCGATGGAATGAGATGAACAGGCATGGAAGTGAGGTTGGCGAATTTCCCGCGAGTGGCAAGATCCGCATTTACAGCATAAAACTGTCTCTGTTATATCTGTTCTGCAAAACCGACCGGGCAAAATGCAACGCATCTCTTTGGCATTTGTTTCGGATAATTAGGCTATGTTCCGGTATCTCTGATTATTTTCTTCATGGCATGACAAAAGCTACATGAATTTACAACTATGAAATTTTCTATCCACAGTTCGCTCGACTACGTCGTCTCAAATCCGGCTACCATACTCTGTTCGTTGAGCTGTGTGACAACGGAAGGGCAATTTGTACTCGAGGAAAAGTTAAGCACCAACAGGGAAGCTGATCTCAGTGAGATAGCGCTCGGGCTTACTTCGAACCGGTATTATGTGGCGTCAGTGAATGAACCGGGGGATTTTTCTTTGAATTACGAAGCTCTGGTCGATTCCTGCCCCCGGACGAAGGGGTATCAATCGGTGCAGGACAGCAGAATCAATTCCCTGGATGCGGATACAATACCGTTTTTGTTTCCGAGCCGATATTGTCAGTCCGATTTGTTCCGCGACGAGGCATCCCGGATTTTCGGGCAAATCAGGGGGCAACTGGCCACAGCAATTGCTGTCGAGAGTTGGCTCAAGCAGGAAATCGAGTACATTTCCGGTGCATCAAACGAGGGCTCATCCGCGCTGGAGACATTTCAGAATCAATCGGGCGTTTGTCGCGATTTCGCTCATCTCGGAATAGCGATGTGCCGTGCTCTTACGATTCCGGCCCGGTACGTTACGGTATACGCTCACGGGCTTACTCCGCAGGATTTCCATGCTGTATGTGAAGTGTATGTTGGCGGGCAGTGGTATGTTATGGATGGAACCGGTTTGGCACCGTTGAACGGTATGGTCAGGATCGGAACCGGCAGGGATGCCAGCGATGCCGCTGTTGCCACGCTTTTTGGCGGAGTCGGCGGAGCGGGTGTATCTGTGCAATCCGATGTGGCGGACAGTGAGACCGAGGAGTTTATTCCGGTTTTCAGAGACGATTTGCTACAGCGGGACGAGGTTCTTTATCTATTATAAAATTGTCGATCACAAGAAATGGAAATCGTAAATCTGGCAGAAGAGAATCCGATTCGGTTTCAAATCTCTCATGAGACGACTTACCGGTATTCCGGCCAGGTATCGTTCATGCCCCACCGGCTCGTGCTGCGGCCCAGAGAAAGCCACTTCGAGCGCATCGAAACGATGCAGCTGACCACGAATCTTAATTCGGTGATTCATTGGTATCAGGATATTTACGGCAATATAATTGCCCGTGCGGAATTCCCTGATCCCGGTGATGAATTGATCATCCGCAGCGAATTCACGATTCTAAAAAGGCCCTACCCGAACTGGGCTGAAAACGACGCGGCTCTTCTGGGCGAGGAATACCCTGCCTACTATCCGGGGATTGAGGAGGCGGCTTCCCATTTGTATCGGCAGTCTGTTTATCCCCATCAGGTGGAAGCGGTACGGGCGTGGGTGCGATCCCTGGGGATACTGCCGGTCGGCGGGGATCGTGCACCAATTTTTGCCCGTCTGGCCCGGCATATAAACGAGCAAGTCAGTTACACGCGCCGGGAGGAACCGGGAGTGCAGTCACCTACCAGAACTCTGGATTTGAAGACGGGCTCCTGTCGGGATACAGCCGTTCTGATGATGGAGGCCGGCCGTTGCATCGGCTATGCAACGAGGTTTGTCAGCGGTTATTTGGAAAGCTCGGCATCGAGAGTGGGGCGGGGATCCACGCACGCGTGGACCGAGGTTTATCTTCCTGATCGCGGTTGGGTCGGTTTTGATCCCTCAATTGGGGAGCCCATTGGAGTTGGTCACATTGCAGTGGCAGTCAGCCATCACCCCAGAGGAGTGATGCCTGTTTCCGGAAAGTTCCAGGGCCATGGAAATTCCCCGCTCGGAATGACGATTTCCATCCAGTCGATCAGGCTTTAATGTTTCACTATCGCAGACCGTCTCTACAATCCGGATTTTACAATTATTGACGAATCCGACGACTGGATCGTGGTGGATAAACCGGCTCATCTCCTGGTTCATCCCAGCAAGCCGGGGAATCCACCGACCTTGCTCGACGGCCTGGTGCAACTGCTCGCGTTCGAACTCGCTACCGGAGGGCAAATTTCGATAATGAACAGGCTGGACCGCGAAACCAGCGGGATTGTCCTTGCTGCGAAGCATCGCAAAGCCGCCACAGAGTTGGGGAAAGCAAAAGTTGCCGGGGAATTTACCAAAACCTACGAAGCCATCATTCACGGATGGCCGGAGGCCGACGAGTTCGCGATCAACGAGCCGGTTCTCAGAAAGGGAACCGTCGAACCTTCCGAAATCCATGTCCGCCAGATGGTTCATCCCGATGGCAAGCCGTGTTCGACGACAGTCTCGGTGCTTGCCCGGTTTGCAAAGCGGGATGCAAAGTATTCACATGTTCGCTGTGGACTGATCACAGGGCGGATGCACCAGATCCGAGTCCACCTCGAATGGGCGGGGCATCCACTCCTCGGGGACAAAATTTACGGGCACTGCGGACAGGCTTATCTGGACTTCATTGCTGAAGGTTGGACTCCGAAGTTGGCTAAGCAACTTATCCTTAACAGACATGCTCTGCACGCATGCGGGTTGAAATGGCGGGATTTTCACTGGAAATCCCCGTTGCCGCACGATTTCGGGGAGATTTTAAAAAAGTAAGATGAAATCCGTGAATGCCTGTTCTAGATTCCCGCCCTTTTTCCAACCAGCTCCCACAGAACTAACTAAATCACCATAACGATCATGAATGTTGCAATTGAAAAACTTCCCGAGTGCCGGGCGAGGCTCTCGGCTGAAGTGCCTGCTGAAACTGTGAAAGAAACCCGCGACGGCGTGGTCAATGCTTTCATGAGTCAGGCGAAACTTCCCGGGTTCCGCCCAGGCAAGCTGCCGCGCAAAGTGGTCGAGCAAAAATTCAAGGCCAATATCGAAAATGAACTCAAGGAGCGCCTCATGATGGACGTGCTGCGCGAAGCTGTTCACAACCGTGATTTGGATCTTCTGGGAGTGGCAAATGTCGAGCGCGATGTGTTTGAAGCGGATGGAACTTTTTCCTACATCTCCGAAGTGGTGACGAAGCCCGAGGTGGATATCACCGAGGACGAATACAAGAACATCGAAGTTGAGGTGGAGGTTCGCGAGGTGACCGAAGATATGATCAATGGCTGGCTCGAACGGATTCAGGAGAATTTCGCTGAGTACAACGATAAAGACGGTGCTGTTGAGCACGGTGATCGTGCCATGATCACTTACACCTCAACGAAAGACGGCGAGCCTCTCGTGGATTCCCTGAAAGAGGAGATCGCGCCGCTCGCTCATCGCGATGAAGAGTTCGAGCTCATGATCCCCAAAGAAGGTGACAGTGGGCACGAAATGATTCCCGGACTGGCCGACGGAATTATCGGTATGAAAGCCGGCGATTCCGGGGATGTGGAAGTGACCTTTGATGAGGAATACTTCATCGAGGAACTCAGAGGCACTACCGCGACCTATTCTGTGACGGTGAACAGCGTGAAAACTCCGGAACTTCCGGCTATCGACGACGAACTGGCCAGAAAAATCGGCGGCGAAAATCTCGAAGCGATCAAGGAGCATTACACCAATGAGATGAAAGCTCAGCTCGAGCAGGGCCGAATCCAGCAGATCGATAACCAGATCCTCGAACACATCAACAAAGAACACGAGTTTGATCTGCCCAAAGAAGAGGTGTTCAACGAAACGCAGTATCAGGTGAATCAAATGGTCACCAACGCCTATCAGCAGGGTATGCAGCCTGATGATCTGGACGAACACGAAAAAGACATAGTGGACAGCGCGACGTCCCGTGCGGTTTCCAATCTGCGGACCCGCTACATTCTCGACGTGATTGCCGAAAAGGAAAATATTGAAGTCTCTGATGATGAGCTTTCCAGGCAAATTGTCATGATGGCTCAAAAGGACAGGAAACCGTTGAAAAAATTCGCCAGAGAACTCCGCGATGGCCCCGGTTTCGATGCGATCCGCCGCGATATCCGAATCAGTAAGACCATTGATTTCCTGCGGGAAAATGCTAGCGTGAAGGAAGTCGCTCCTGAAGAGAAAGAGGAAAATGAAGACTCTTGATTCGGGTTCGGTTAACAACAATCCATAAACAACCAAGTCACTCCTCAACGGGTGCCCACTCACAGTCATGTTTGAAGAAGTAAACAAAGAATTTTCGCCCCTTTTGCCACCTCACCTCCAGACCCGGGTTGATCCGGTGCAGAATGTGAGCGTGATGGAGAAAGAGGGGAACACCCTGATCCAGTTTGATCTGATTTCGCGGCTCATGAAAGACCGCATCATCTTCATCGGTGAGCAGGTCAGCGATCCCATGGCCAATTACATCATCGCTCAGATGTTGTACCTGCAGATGCAGGATCCGAACAAGGATATCAACATTTACATCAACAGCCCGGGTGGATCCGTTACCGCCGGTCTCGCGATCTACGACACGATGCAGTTTGTGACCTGCGACGTGAACACTTATTGTATGGGAATGGCAGCCAGTATGGGCGCCGTGCTTCTCACTGCCGGTACCAAAGGTAAGCGTTACGCTCTGCCGAATTCGCACATCATGATCCACCAGGTTTCCGGTGGAACTCAGGGAACTGCGATGGATATGGAGAAAACCTTCGAATTCATGCTGACCTTGAACAACAGTCTTTACGACATCATGGCTCATCACACCGGAAAAGCGGCTGAAGTGATCAAAAAAGATTCCGAGAGGGATAATTACATGACCGCGAAACAGGCCTGCGAATACGGTTTGATCGACAAAGTTCTCGGTCGCGATTCCGCTCCGACTTCCTAGGGAGGTCTTGATGCAAATATTCCCGAAAATTTCGAAGGCGGTCTGCAAAGACCGCCTTTTTCGTTATTCGCCCCCGGCTCGCAATTAAGGTTGCCGTCTGGGGGCCTGATCGGTTATTGTCGACATCGATTTGAAAGGAAAACTTACCAGTGTGGAGAGTGGCGAAGTGACTGATCTTGCGGCGGTATCGCTGGTTGGTCGTTCCGGGGAGTGCAATGTCAAGATCAACGACCCGCGGGCCAGTCGCAGGCATGCGATGATCCGGAAGCAGGAAGACGGGTTCTGGCTCTTTGATCTGGGCAGCTTTAACGGGAGCTATCTCAACGGAGCCAGGGTATCTGCAGCCCGCCTTCTCAAAGACGGCGATGTGCTGAATTTTGCGGATCATGAGTTTCGCTACACCCAAACCGGTCGGCCCACTCAGGAGCTTCAGGACGATATGTCATGCTCCACCATCGCTTTGATCCGTTCCAGACCGGTTATCATCCTTGTGAGTGATATCGAGGGCTTCACTGCTTTGTCCGAGCAGTTTTCACCCGATGATCTGGCGCAGGTGATCGGCAGTTGGTATTCCGATTGCGAACTGATCCTTTCCAAATACGGAGCGACCGTAGATAAATTTATCGGTGACTGCGTGCTTGCCTACTGGACTGAAGTAAATGAAAAGACATTGATCGATTCGGTCCGGGCGGCGAAAGAATTGCTCGATTCCTGCCACAAAATCTACGGCGAGCGGCAGGAGGTATTCGAAGCGGCCGGACAAAAATTCGGTGCCGGTGTGGCCGTTCATACCGGCAAGGTTGCCTACGGTGGTATGAGTCAGGGGGAATTCACTCTGGTAGGGGACCCGGTCAATCTCACCTTCCGTGTGGAAGCGTTGACGCGGACCGTGGGTAAAGATATCCTCACTACCGGAGATTTTATCGAAGCCGCTCCCGCAATGAAAGCCTATGCCGAAGACCTCGGCATCCAGCAAGTCAAAGGCCGGGTTGTTCCTGTGGAAATCTGGGGCTTTCACAGTTATCCGGAGCCTGAAGAATCGTAGGACCTGACAGGGGACAGTCCCGGATCTAACAGGGTACAGTCGTATTTCTTTTCGATGCAATCGGCTGCATTCAATCCGCCCAATTCAGCTTTTGCAAATCTGCTTCTTCGAGGTAACGCCACTGGCCGGTTTTTAATTCATCGTCGACTGCCAATTCACCGATGCGTTCTCTGGTCAGTCCGGTGACCCGGTTCGATACCGCTCCGAACATTCGACGGACCTGGTGGTAGCAACCGCGGTCAATGGTAAGCCGGACTTCTTTATCCCCTGTGGCTTCGACTTCGGTAGCGCGCACTTTTTCAAACTCCTGATGCAACTCGACTCCCTGAACCAGTTTGTCTTTCTGCTCTTCGGAAAAAGGGTGTTTCAATTCCGCCAGGTAGGTTTTGCGGATTCCTTTTTTGGGCGATGTGACATGGTGAATAAAGTTGCCGTTATCGGAAAACAAAAGCAGGCCTTCGGTTTCGACGTCCAGTCTTCCGGCGACCTGAATTTTTCGGTTTATAAACTGAACCGGTAGTAGAGAGAAGACGCTCTCGTGATGATCCGGTGTGTGCGAGCACTCGTATCCGGCAGGCTTGTTCATCACCAGGTAGAGATGTTCCCTGTAGGACCATTTTTGGGAGGCTACCTCGAAGGAAAGGTCTTCGGTTTCGAAGCGCTCCTTTGGGTCGCGGCATTCTTTGTCGTTAATTTTGACTCCGGATTTCTTCACCATCCAGGTGCATTCTTTGCGACTGCCGAATCCCTGGGACTGGAGAATTTTGACCAACTCTTTTTTCATCGTTTGATAGGGACGGTGGCCAATAGAATTTTGTATTCCGGAGACTCTGCCAGTCGCTCGGTTTTTTTGAAGTATTCGCCGAGCGCTTTTTCGTAGGGAAGCTGTCGATTGGCAACTAATAACAGTGACCCGGAACGCTTCAGTGAGCGGGCGGCGTTTTCGATAAACTTGATTCCGAGACTGACGTCTGTCCGTGCGGACCTGTGGAAGGGCGGGTTGGAGATGATCCAGTTGTAGTGATCGGGACGTGGGGGATCGCCGGCCAGGTCATACCAGTGAAATTTGGCTCTTTCCGTGAGCTTGAGCTGCTCGAGGTTTTGCCGGGACACATCAAGAGCAAGCAACTCGTCTTCGTAGAGATCCAACTCGTTTAGTTCCGGATATTTTTCAAGGATATGATGACTGAGGTATCCCCAGCCGGAGCCAAAGTCTGCCACCTTGCCTTTGACCTTTCGCGGGAGATTCTCTGCCAGGAAAGCGGAGCCTTTATCCACTTTCTCCCAACAGAAAATGCCGGGGCGGGTGAAGTAATCGGCATCTTTAATATATTTCCCCGGACGGTTGAACGAACTCCATTCTTCAGGACATAGAGCCGGATTTACCTCTTCCTTTTTCATCCAGAAAACCCGGCAGTGATTTTTGTGCATGTTGCCGCTGACCGGGATTTCTTTTCTGACATTTTTCTCGAAGCTTTTCACTCCGATATCATTGGATCCGGCGCAGAGCAGAGTTCCCCCGGGTGACAGCAGATCCCAGGCCCGGGCAATGTTTCCATAGTTCTCTTTCTTGTGCTTGGTCAGGAGACACATTCCCATGTCCGCTTTCTCTTCGAGTCTGGTGACAGTTTGAAAACCGGCCCGTTTCAATTCGTCGAAGTCGCCCTTGATGGTTTGTTCGCAGATCAGTTTCTCTTTCCGTACCGTATCCATATCCGGGCTGTGTTGGGCGCGGATGAAAAAAGTGGAGTTGTGATCGGGAACGGAAAGAGCGCCTTCCGCAAAGGGAAGCAGCAGTGTTTCAATAACCGGGGTGTGCGTGTTGATAGGATTTTGAAAGATCGGGTTGGCGAGAAAAAAAGGCTTACCTCATTGGTAAGCCTTTTAACATGAAATGTTCCTTAACTGAAGTCTTAGTCGCTTATTTGTATACTGACCCCTTCTTAAATCTCTTAACGAGGAGATAGTAGACAACAGCGCGTTGCTTTTGGCGCTTCTTGTAGGACTTCAGGACTTCGGCAATACCTTCGTCGAGTTTTGGAGTGTCTTTGATGCCGAGCTTCTTTATGCAGAAGTTCTGCTTCACGCGTTCAACCTCTTTCTTGTCACTCGCCGCAACGAGAGAGGTATCTTTTTTATACAGGGAAGGCCCGCATCCTTTAGCTACTGCCCGGAGAAGAGTCTTGTCCAGCTTTTCGCCGACTTCCTCCACGTCCTTGGCATACTTCTCAACGAGTTCGTCGATTTTACTCATAGTCTTTTGGTGGTGATCTTAGGATTTCAGTAAGGTTAACGGCTGTTTAGTACCACGGTTTCCTCTTGCAGGCAAGCCCTTTTAGCAAAGGGCAGTTTCTTAGACCCGCTAATACGGGCAAAGGCCATCTTTACAAGAGGATGCGATGCCTTTAACAAGTCGATCATGAGAACGTTTCTTTCCATTGTTATCGCAGTAGGTTGGAGCACACTTTGCAGTGCTGCAGATAAGCCGAATATCCTTTTCATTTTTGCCGACGACCAGTGCTTCGAAACAATCGGTGCATTTGATCGAACTGATATTGAAACTCCCAATCTCGACAAGTTGGTCGAACGGGGCACGACATTTACCCATACCTATAACATGGGTTCGTGGAGCGGGGCGGTTTGCGTAGCCAGCCGTCATATGCTCAACACGGGTGCCTTTGTCTGGAAAGCGGAGCAGATTTCGCAGAAGCTCAATGGCGGTTCCGGTAAGAAAGGTAAATCGAAAGGCGCTGCAGAACCGGAAAACCCATGGCCTGATTTTCAGAAGGAGGAACTGATGTGGTCCCAACTCATGAGTGGCGCGGGATACGACACGTACTTCACCGGTAAGTGGCATGTGCGTGCCAAACCGGAAGCTGTCTTCGACGTGGCGAAGAATGTTCGCGCCGGTATGCCCAACCAAACTCCGGAAGGATACAATCGACCCATAGACGGTCAGCCCGACCCCTGGGATCCGAGTGACCCGAAGTTTGAAGGCTTCTGGAAAGGCGGCAAACATTGGAGTGAAGTGGTTGCTGATGATGCAGAGAAGTTCCTCTCTATGGCGAAGAAAAAAGAAGACCCGTTTTTCATGTATATCGCATTCAACGCACCGCATGATCCGCGCCAGTCTCCAAAGGAATTTGTCGACCGCTATCCGCTGGACCGGATTGCCATGCCGGAAAATTTTCTTCCGGAGTATCCTTACAAAGATCAGATCGACTGCAGCGCCGGACTGCGCGACGAAAAGCTGGCTCCGTTTCCACGCACAGAGAATGCAGTGAAGGTTAACCGCCAGGAATACTATGCGATCATCACTCATATGGATGAGCAGATCGGTCGCATTCTCGAAGCACTGGAGCAAAGCGGGAAGCAGGACAATACCTACATCTTTTTCACAGCGGACCACGGACTTGCTGTCGGGCGCCACGGGTTGATGGGCAAGCAGAACCTTTTCGACCACAGTATTCGTGTTCCTATGATGGCCGTCGGGCCCGGGATTGCTGCCGGGAAGAAAAACTCTTCTCCGGTTTATCTCCAGGACATCATGGCGACTGCGCTGGACCTGGGCGGGGCTGAAAAACCGGAGCACGTGCAGTTCCAGTCTCTCAAGCCGGTCTGGGAAGGAAAATCAGACGGTTACGATGCGATTTATGGTGGCTATCTGCAGGGGCAACGCTGTGTGGTAAAAGGGCATTACAAACTGCTGCTTTTTCCGAGAGTGCCCAAAGCGCAGCTGTTCAATCTGAAAGAGGATCCTTTTGAAATGAACGACATTTATGAAGACAACCAGTCCCGCGCAAAAGAAATGTTTGCCGACCTTCTTGCCCTGCAAAAGGAGACCGGCGACAAGCTGGATATTACAACTGCTTTTCCCGAGTTGAAGTAGGAAAATCTACTTGCCACCGTATCAAATATTCGATATCAGAAACGCGTATGAAAATTGTATACTTGCTACTCACCTTTGGAATGATCACCGCTTTTGCCCAGGCAGATGAAAATCACGAAATTATTGAAAAAGTGATGAAGGAAGGGTTGAAGGGAAAGACCAGTCCTCTTGCCAAAACTCTGGATGGATCTGCCAGTGGCGATGAAATCAAAAAGTTGTCGGAACTGATTGCCACTCTGAAAGGAACTAAGGCTCCTGTTGGAGACCAGGCTGCCTACGACGAAAAAGTTGAAGCTCTGGTCGCTGCTGCTGATAAAGTCGCCGGTGGAGCGAAAGATGATGCGCCTCTGAAAACTTTGAAAGAAGCTTCCAACTGCAAGGCCTGTCACAAAGAGCACAAACCCAAAGACGATTAATTTGTGCCAACCGGGGACTGTACCCTGTTAGGTCACGGACTGTACCCTGTTAAGTCCGGGAATCGATAAAATGAAACCCGGACTTCTCATCATCCTGGCTCTCCTGCCCGCGGCGTGGGGAGTTCTTCAGGACATCGCCAATACCGGCAGAGGCGGTTCAATTGATTTGCGCAACCGTGTCACCGGTGCCCGGATTGCTGCGGCGGATAAAGATCCCTACTCCTACAAATGGATGCGGGAAGATCCGGAAACGTTTTGTGATCTGTATAACGAACCCGGCGGGCTTCTCAGCAAAACTACCGTTACTCCGTGGGTTCTCGCAACGCACGCCCCGTTCAACGGACTGAATTACCGGACCACGCAGTGGCTCTGGTTTTTTCTGCAATACGGCGTTCTCATCGCCGGAGTCTACGCCTGGCTGCGCAGTCAGGCGGACTCGGCCGGGAAATATGGAATCGCTCTGGTGCTTCTTTACTGTGTAACTCCTGCCTGGCGGCACCATGTTGATCACGGTCAAATTTATGTCGTCTATGTGGCTCTGTTTTTGTTTCTTTATGCCGTTAGCCAGGCCAAACCAACCCGGGCTGTTTCTATAGTTGGGGGTATTCTCGGCGCGTTTACTATGGGCGGCCGGCCTGTGTTTTTTGAGCAGTTTGCGGAACCTGTCAGGAACCGGCGCTGGTGGAGTCTCGGCGCCACAGGTTTTGGTTTTCTGGTTGTGTTTGTGGTTCCGGTGCTCTTGTTCGGACCACGGATCTGGAATGATTACCGGCTCGCGATGGAGGCCCACAGTGAGATTTATCTTCTCCAGCTCAAACCGACGAGGGTGCCCAACTTCACCTACCCGGGCACGATCGAAGGAATACCGATCGACACCATCTCCGGATTCGCAAGGATTCCGTTTGCCGATACTTCCGTTTACAAAATGCTGTCCTTTCAAATTCCGCCGCGGCTTGTTCTTATCACCTGGGCGCTGTTCGCCGGGGCATCACTTTGCTATATGATTTGGAAAAAAGCTCCGGGCACACTCCTTTGGTGGGCCGGGGCTGCCTGGATTTTGGTTGGCGATTTTCTGCTGCCCGCCTTCCGGCACACCTACAATGATATTCTGGTGATCCCGTTGATTCTTTTCGGAATCTCCGCTCTGCAGGGACGCCGGGAATTGAAATACTGGCTGGGGACTTCCGCTGCAGTGCTGATATTGATGATTGCTGCGTGGAAGATCCACGGCTGGTATCTGGTTTTCCCGAGCCTCGTGTTATGGTTCTCCGCTGCCGTTGCAGCCGTTTGGGCGTTGCTTCTTGCAAAGGGGGGGAAGTGCTGACCGGGCGTAGCGGATTGCTCTTGATCTCCGTTCAACCTCTGCCAGGTTTTTCTCATGGCTAAGGTAAAGATTTTTCACAATCCTCACTGAGGATCTTCTAAAAATGCTCTGGCGGTCGCCGATGAGCTGGGAGTCGATTACGAAGTGGTTCTGTACATGAAAGACCCTCCGGACCGGAAGACTTTGCAAAAGATCGTAAAAGGCCTCGACGGGCCGGTGGAGGACTTGGTTCGGAAAGATTCGGTGTTCAAAAAACTGGAATTAAACCCTGATGATTATGTAGGGAATCCCGATGCCGTAGTAGATCTGTTAGTCGAAAGGAAAGCGCTTTTGCAGCGACCTGTCGTTCTAAAGGGAACCAAAGCGGTGATCGGACGACCGAAAACCAAAGTCGCGGATCTCCTCGAAGACTAAGAGGCGCGCGCCGGGGTAAATCTACTCTTTGGCGATGTCGGCCAATAACATGCTGATGTAGGGGAAGAGCTGCTTTTTGCGGCTCACAACCCCGTTCAGAGTGAAAAGGTGGGAATCCTCCTGCGGGTATTTGATCCGGTCACGAACGGCAACCGGGCCTTCCACGAGCAGCAGGCTGTTGTTTTTGGTGATGTCTGTCACCATCAGGCAGGCAAAATCGAGGCGGTTGTCTTCAATCAGCTTTTTTAACTCTTCCTGTAGTTTCTCCCGGGCGGGATAGAAGTAGTTAAATCCAATTTCCTCTACCTGGGAAATGCTGAGGAAGTAACCTTTCTCATTGAACTCCTTCCGGTCCGACATCACGGCTTTGTTGGAGTCGTTGAGTCTCAGCACAGAACCAACTGCGAAAAACTCATCATTGAACTTTTTCACATCGATACCGGCTATCTTCGATGCCCATTTCAATATTGTGGCGTCTTCTTCTGTGGCAGTGGGGGATTTGAGATTGAGCGTATCCGAAATGATTCCGGCGCAGATCAACGTAGCGATAGGCGGCGACGGAGAAATCCGGCAATGCTTAAAAGAGCGCCCGACAATCGTACAAGTGGAACCGACCGGTTTGTTGATAAACTGAACCGGCTCCCGGGTGACCAGATTTCCGCTTAGACGGTGGTGATCCATCACTTCGATGATTTCCGCCTCTTCCGCCCCGGAAACCGCCTGGGAAAATTCATTGTGATCGACGAGGATCAATCGTGGTCTTTCCGGGTTCACAAGATCGGTGCGTGAGAATACGCCGATCAGTTTTTTGCTGGTTGGATCGCAAACCGGAAACAAGGCCTGCCCCGGAATTCGCTGAATCGTGTCTTTGATCTTGTTAACCGTTGTGTTCGGCGAAAACGAAACGAAGGACTCCGATATGGCGTGGTGAATCGAACGGGCCCCGCGGACCAGCTGGGTAGTCGAAGCGGTGTCCCGGTTGGTCACCAGAATGGCGGTCCCGGCATTTTTTGCGGCCGCGATAATCGCTTCGGAAGGCTTAAATCCACTGGTGATAACGAGGCAGCGAACTCCGGCTTCTACGGCGTGAAGCTGCACTCCGACCCGGTCGCCGGTAATGATCAAAAGTTGGTCGGAAGGCAGGGCCTCGATCCTGTCTTTCATCACCGGCTCGCTGGATCCTGCCACCATCATAAGGAAATCGGTTTCTTCCGTAGCCGACTCCGTAACGAAGACCGACTCGGCATCAATTATCTCGGCAATTTTTTCGACAGTGGTCGTTACCTGACGGGCGGATTCACCGGCATCGACCGGCGGGATGAGGAGCTCGAGGAGATCCAGGAGTGAAAGCATGCCGATAAGGGCACCGTCGTTATCGGCAACAGGCAGACTTCGAAACCCGCGCGAGGTCATCTGCAGGTAGGCGGAAATCACCGTATCCTCAGTCGAAGCCACAGCTACATTTCTCCGGCAGATATCAATTGCCTTCGGGTAGACATTTGTCTTCAACGGCGGTGCATGAAGCCCCGCTTTTTTCAGGACCCACTCGGTTCTGCTGTTCGGCGGTCCGCAACAAGCCGCCTTCGCATTGGGAATACGCGTCTGGCTCAGTAATTCGGCATATGCCATCGCCGAGCAAATCGCATCGGTGTCCGGGTTTTTATGCCCCATGACCCACGTGGTTCTTTCTGCCAACACAGGGTCAGCTTTTTCAGCCTTACTCAAAATCGATCTAATTCAGGGGTGGAGAGAAAAGGCTTTGATCAGAATCCCATTCCCGGAGGAAGTCCGAGTCCCTGGGTCAATTTACCCATTTCTTCGGCAGACATCGCTTTGCCTTGCTCGATAGCCTGCTTGACGCCGCTGAGCACGAGGTCTTCCAGCAATTCCACATCGTCGGGATCTACCACTGCAGGATCAATCTTAATTTCCAGAACTTCCCCGGCACCGTTGCCTTTGACCTGGACTTTGCCGCCGCCGACACTGATGTCGACTTCTTTCTCTGCGAGCTCTTCCTGCATCTTCGCCATGTCAGACTGCATTTTCTGAGCTTGCTTCATCATTTTTGCGATGTTCATAACACAATTATTTGCCTGGATTCGAGGTTTGTCTCGAAGGAATTGACCCTACTTCATTTTTTGATCTTGGCATCAAAGATATCCACCGCTTCGTTGATCAGTGGGTCATTGTAAAAATCCGGCGGCATTTCCGCTGGTTCGAGGGGTTCCACCACTTCGGGCGCGGGCGCTTCCTGAGGCGATGGCCCGGGTTGAGACGGGCCGGCGGACATATTCTGTTGCGGGGCCGGGGCGGGCTCCTCCTCGTCTTCATCCACTCCAATTGACTCGAGGTCATCGCGCACCTCCATCCGGATGCTGGTTGGCTTGCCTATACATTCCGTGAGCGTCTGGTTAATTACCTGTTCATGCCGCATCAGAGATTCCCGGTAAATCCGCTGATCGGTAGCAAAGCCGATGACGACTTGGTCGCCCTCCTGACTGAGGTAATGAGTTGCCTCCAGCCACATTGCAAAAAGCGGTCTTTCCTCAATGAGTTTTGCTTTGGCTTCTTCCCAGAAGGGCGGGCCGGTCGCCGTTGCCGGAAGGCTCGCCGCGGGAGTCGGTTCAAAAGGTGGTGCCAGAGCGGGTGTTTCCGGAGCCGGAGCCGGTGTAGCAACTGGAGCCGGGGTTGGAGTGGGGGCCGGAGCCGGAGCAGGAGTGGGGGTGGCTTGAGGTACCGGAGCTTCCTCAACTTTTGGCGGAGCCTGAGCGGGGGCGGCGGCTCGTGCCTCCGGAGTGGGTTGTTTGGTGGGGACTGCACCCGCCGGAGCACCGGCTGCGGCGGTGGAAATCAGCGATATCACATCGTCGAGCGAAGCTTCATTGAGGCTCTGGATCGCTTTAATCATCGCGATTTCGAGGTGCAGCTTCTTGTTCGCTGCCCACTTCATTTTTCCGTCCGTTTCGGCGAGCTGATCGATCAGCCCGAGAACACGGTTTGTTTCGACTTTTCCGGCATGTTCTGAAACGGAATTCTGCAATTCCGGGGAAATTTCATGGCTGGTGGCACCGGGATCGACCCGCTTTACCAAAACATGGCGAAAATACCCGATCAAATCGCCCAGCAATCTTCCGAGGTCTTTGCCTGCTTCGGCGTGTTCGTGAACCAGCTCAAGTGCCACTGAGTTGTTGCCCGAGATCAATGCTTCCGCCATTTTTGCAACGGATTCATCCGAATTGAACCCGAAAATGTCGAGTACATCACTCTCTTCAATCTTGTTGCCGCAAAAGGCCACCATTTGGTCGAGCATCGACTGGGCATCGCGCATGCCACCCTCGGCTCCTTTGGCAATCGCGTAGGCGGCCCCGTCCGAAATTTCCACCGATTCATTCTTCGCGATGAATTTCAGCTGATCAGCGATAATCTGGGTCGGAATTCTCCGTAAATCGAACCGCTGGCACCGACTGATAATCGTGGGCAGAATTTTTTGCGGCTCAGTGGTGGCGAAGATGAATTTTACATGTTGTGGCGGCTCTTCCAGCGTCTTGAGCAGGGCATTGAAAGCCGCTGTGGTCAGCATGTGAACCTCATCGATGTAATAAATCTTATACTTACCGGCAGCCGGGGCAAAAGCCACTTTGTCGCGCAATTCGCGCACCTGCTCGACCCCGTTGTTTGAGGCACCGTCGATTTCCAGCACATCGAGACTGATTCCCTCTGCGATCTCGATACAAACCGGATCGTCGGGATCAAAATCCATTTTCGGACCACCGGGACAGTTGAGTGCCTTCGCCAAAATTCGGGCTGTTGAGGTTTTTCCCGTTCCTCTCGGGCCAACGAACAGGTAGGCGTGGGCGAGACGATCCTGCTCAATGGCATTTTTCAGAGTTTGCACCACATGGTCCTGCCCCAAAACATCGTCAAATGTCCTCGGCCGGTATTTTCGTGCAAATACTTGGTAATTTTCGCTCACCCCGACAGTCTAGGAAGGAATCGGAAAAGGGAAAACGGAAATTTGATGATATGAACCTGGTTAAATGTGGTTTTTCGGGAGAAATAGGTCATAATCGCAGGTCTTTTTAGCCGTTGTAATGATACAGATGCCTTTACACAAACATATCCTTCTTTTGTTCTGCACCTGCTTCGTGATCCAAACTTCCTCCTTCGGGGCGGATCACAGTATTGTGGAACGCTGGCTGCAAACCAACGCGGGCACCACGTCGCTGAAAGTGGATTTTATCCAGTCCCGGGCGCTGAAAGCCATCAAAAGCCCGCTCGTGCAGTCCGGAACGCTGTGGCTGGACTACGCAACCAATCAATTTCGCTGGCAGTTGGGTGAACCGGCCAAAACCATTGTCGTAAGCAAAGGTGAGAAAATCGCAGTGATTCGCACACCTCTGAAACGGGTCGAATTTCGCGATCCCAACGAGGCCTCAGCAGGAAGTTCTTCCGGTTTTTCCGGTCTGACCAAAGGTTTTCCGAAGACGATGCAGGAATTTCTCGAACGCTACCGGATTCTCGACATTGTAAAAAAAGGCAACGCCTATGAAATCGTGACGCAGCCGCTCGGTGCTGATGGTGAAGGTGTCAGCCGTTTCGGGTTTATCATTGATCAACAGCGGTTTCTTCTTAAAGGTCTGGTCATCGCGTTGAAAGACGGATCCAGTATCACAACAACATTTCAAAGAGTGGACCGAAATTCGCCAATTAATCCGATCGTTTTTAATCCTGATTTAAGTGATTACCGGGAAACAAAATTCCGACAGGGTTAAGCTTCGATGAACGAATCGGATCTCAAAGGCCACCTCAGACGTCTCGATCTCCAGCCCAGCCGGAAACTGGGGCAGAGTTTTCTCGTCGATACCAACACTTCGCGTTGGATCGCTGCTCAGCTCGAAGCGGGTCCGGAGGATACAGTTATTGAAGTTGGCCCGGGATTCGGGGCCCTCACCGCCCATTTGGCCGGTAAAGTGAAGCGGCTCATCCTGGTCGAAAAAGACGGGCGCCTCGCGGAATTTCTCAAACAAACCTACGGTCCTGCCGGTGTGGAAGTGATTCATGGCGATGCAACGGAATTTGATGTCCGCAGTCTGTTTCTCAAAGGTCCGGTGAAGTTTATTGGTAACCTCCCGTATTCCGCCGGATCGGAAATTATGAGGGTGTTTCTCGACGCTCCGTCGCCGATTTGTAAAGCGGTCATTATGCTGCAGAAAGAGGTCGCCGACCGCTTGTGTGCGATACCGAAGACCAAGCCCTACGGCATGATTTCGCTGGTCATGCAAACGCGCTGGGATATCGCCCGGATCAAAACAGTTGGCCCTGCGCTTTTTCACCCGCGTCCGGAAGTGGATTCGACGATCATTAAGATGACTCCGCGTTCCGAGGCAACACTGCCCCGTTACTGTCCCGAGGTCTTTGTGCAGACCGTGAAACAGGGTTTTTCCCAGCGGCGCAAACAACTTCATAACAATCTGCCGGTGGAACGCGAAAGGTGGGACGCAATCTGTAGTTCACTCGGGCTCAAAGAAAGTATCCGTGCGGAGGAACTGGACCTTGAACAGTGGGTGAAACTCTCCAGCGAAATTGAGCGACATCCCTGCCACAGTTTGCCTCCGTCTGCCGAGGAGGAACTGGATTTTGTCGATGAAAACGACAATGTCCTCGGTCAGATGGCCCGGCGGGAAATTCACGCACAGAAAAAGCTGCATCGCGCGGTTCATGTATTTTTGTTAAACAAAGCGGGCGAACTTTATCTCCAGCTTCGCTCGGCGTTTAAAGACACTCATCCCGGAAAGTGGGACAGTAGTGCATCCGGCCATGTCGACCCCGGGGAAAGTTATCTCGACTGCGCGATTCGTGAGTCGTGGGAGGAAGTCTGGACGCGCCCCAAAGGAGACTTCAAAAAGTTCGTGAAAATTTCCGCCAGCGAGAAAACTGATCTTGAATTCATCGAAGTATTCGAGGCGGAAGCGGCCGGGAAAATCAAAGTTCACACCAGCGAAATTCACAGCGGTCGATTCTTTCCGGTGCAGCAAATCGAAGAGTGGATCGCGGAACGTCCTGAAGATTTTGCGACAGGTTTCCGCACCTGCTTTCAGGAATGGATCAAAGCCCGGGGCAGTTAGTTATATGAAGTTTCGTTTCCCGGTTTCGCTGTTGGCTGTACTGCTTTGTTTCTTTCCGCAGATACCTGATGCGCAGGATAAAAATGACAAATCCTGGTTTGCCGGCGGAGCATCCGACATCGACAGCGGAGACGGGCGCCGCGCAAACAAAGCGATAGCCAAATGGACCGCAAAAAACGGCAAACAGGGTGATATACTTTTGTCCGGATCTCCCTACTACTGGGATGCATCGAAACCGGGTCGTCCGGTATTCATTCGAATCATCAAAAACGAAAATCGGAAGGGTCATCTGGAAGTCTGGCTGGAGAATCCGGCGACGAAGAAATTTGAGCATTTGAAAACCTACCGGATCGCGAGGTTTAGCGGTCGCCTCGGACCGAAAACAAGGGAAGGGGACTTTCAGGCTCCTGAAGGATTTTACTATATCAGCCGAAAAGGTCTCAATCCGGTAAGTAACTATCATTTATCGATGAATATAGGTTATCCGAATGCCTATGACCGGGCAAAAGGTTACACCGGTTCTTTTATTATGATTCATGGAAGCAGTGTCTCGATTGGTTGCTATGCGATGACCGACAATTCAATCGAGCAAATCTATACATTGGTTGACCGGGCGCTCGCTAAAGGACAGAAATTTGTCAGGGTTCATTGTTTCCCTTTCGAAATGAGTGAGGAAAATCTCGAAAAACATTCCGACAGCAAGCACTACCAATTCTGGAAAAATCTGCAGGAAGGCTGGGACTGGTTTGAAGAAAATAAGCGTCCTCCGAATGTCTCGGTGTCAGGCGGGAAGTATGTTTTTTCCAAAGATTGATGGCGACTGTACCCTGTTAGGTCGTCGACTGTACCCTGTTGAATGAGCGTAACTACGAGATTTGCCCCGAGTCCGTCGGGTCTGTTGCATGCGGGGCATGCCTACTCGGCCTTGCGGGCGTGGGACTTTGCGACAAAGCACGGCGGTAATTTTATCCTGCGCATCGAAGATATAGATTTCAACCGCTGCAATCGGGAGTACGAAGATCTCCTGAAACGCGACCTTGCCTGGCTTGGCCTTGAATGGCAGGAGCCGACCCGGAGACAGAGCGATCATATTGAGGATTTTCAACAAGCAGCCGATCAGCTTGCCGGCGGGGGATTGCTCTATCCCTGTTTCTGCACAAGAAAGGAAATTCTCGCCGAGATAGAGAGAGCCGGTGGAGCTCCGCATGGATCCGAGGGGCCGGTTTATCCCGGAACCTGCCGGTCTCTCAGTAATGACGAAGGCGCTGCCCGAATCGCAGCGGGGGAGAACTACGCATTACGCCTCGATTTGTCCGCTGCGTTACTTCGTTTCTCTACTGCTTTCGAGTGGCAGGATCTCGAAAGCGGAACGATCACGGTCAGTGCCGATGACTGGGCTCAAATCGGCGATGTGGTTCTGGTCAGAAAAGACATCAAGACCAGCTATCATATCGCTGTGGTGATCGACGATGCTCTGCAGGGAATCTCCCATATTGTGAGAGGCAAAGATTTATTTGAGTCCACTCACATTCATGTATTGCTGCAGGCGTTACTCGGTCTGCCTCAGCCGGTCTATTTGCATCACGAGTTGATTACAGACCGGGATGGAAAACGACTCGCAAAGCGCGATGAATCGGAGACGCTCGCCGCGCTACGGGAAAAGGGTGTCACCGTTGCCCAACTCCGTGAGAAACTGGGCCTGTCTCTCTAATTGGTTCAAGGAATCGTGACCTGTACCAGCCTGGCCTTCTTTCCACTGTGGAATTTCACAAACCGGATCAATTGTAGCTGACTTCACGAACCGCTCCGGAAGCGGTAGAGATCACGAGGCTGAGGTCGACTTGCGAACGGCGGTAGGCTCCGTGGATCTTGGCGTGAACCAACTCCAGCGCGAGTTCGATGACGCAGATCGCTTCCTGGCGGGTGCATTGCAGAGAGGTGATGAGGCTGTCACACAACTTTTCGCGAAGAGAACTGATGTCGCCCTCATTTTTCGCGTAGGTGCGCACCAGAGCTTCCGCCAGCCTTTCGCAGAACTGGAAGATCATCTTCCCGTTCGGTTCGCGAACGATCCGGTCTGTCAGCTCTTCCTCGACGGAACCGAGGCGGTTGATGGTGACGTGAGAGTGGTTGGATTGGTGTTGAATGGGATTGGTCATTTTCATATGCCAACCATTGTACGATTGGGGGTGGGACATCCAGAGACCTTTTATTAAGAAAAGTTAAAAAAGTGGTTATCTTACAGAGATTAAAGGGAGATTTCTCCGGGATAATTGTCGTTTCCCGCTTGCTCCCGCAGTGCCGCTTTCGTTAGGATACCTGTATGGCCCAGGCAATTGTAGATCCCGATGAACTGAGGCGCTTCGCGGAGGAGTTGAAGCGTTTTAACAATGATATCCAAAACTCCATGTCTTCGCTTAATGCGCGGTTCTCAGCCCTCGGCGATACGTGGCAGGATCAGGAAAACCAGAAGTTTGCCGAGGAGTTTAAAGATACGATGAAAACTCTGCGCAAATTTGTCGAAGCGTCCAATCAGCAGGGGCCGTTTCTGATGCGCAAAGCCCAGCGGATCGAGGACTATCTCAAACAAAGGTGATATGGCGGACCGGGCACATGTCACAGACGTCGAAGTGATCGAGCGGTTTCGCACCAGCCTGATGTTGTTCCTTGAAAAATCATCTACTGCGCTGAACGAAGTGAGCGAAGAGGTGAAACGAACCCGCATCTGGCTTCAAGCCGAGCAAAAACTCAATCTGGAGCGCGATATGAAGCGCAAACTAAAGGAGTTGGAACAAATGGAAGGGGAATACTTTTCGGCCCGGCTTTCCAAATTGACCGAGAAGAAAACTGGAATCCAAATGCAGATCCGCAAGAAAAAGCGGGAGATGCGCGAGCTCGAAGATAAAATGCGTGCGGTTCAGGCCTGGTCCCGTCATTTCGATTCCAAAGTGGAAGTCGAAGCCCGTAAGGTTGATAAACTGCAAAACATGCTCGATAGCGATATGGCCCGGGCGGTTCAATTTCTCAATGAAGCGGCCAAAGCTCTGCACGACTATTCCAGCAACACCGGATCTCCACCACCGTCCACTACTGAATCATGAGTCTGCAACACAACCGCGCCCGCCTCGCCGGGTTATCCAAAGAATTAAATCGTTCCTGGCAGGAAACGCAGGACCAGTGGCGGGATCAAAAACGCGCTGAATTCGAGATCGCCTATATGCGGCCGCTTTTTGACTCGGTCGAGAATGCCGTTTCCGCGATGGAAGATCTCGATAAAATCCTGAAAAAACTCCGACAAGACTGTGAATCCTAAAACGCTCTCCGCAAAGGATACCCTCGACCTTCTGGATAATTTCACCTCCTCGATCGGCTCCTTCGCAGTCCGCGAAGGTAAGATCGACTACGCCCAAAAGCTGGCTGTTTCCAATCTGAAACAAAGTGAGGAGGAGACAAAGGCGCGGGTCGAAAATGAATCTGCGGAAAAGAGGCAGGCGCTTGAGCTATGGGTGGAGCAGTCGAAATCTGAGCTGGAGAAAAAATACGTTCGGCGAAAAGAGCGCATCGAAAAAGCCAAGCTGAACGACCGGCGCAAACTTCTCGAAAGCATCAAGCAGACGGAGGGGCATGAGAAATATGATCTCCAGATGCGCATGATGGAATCCGCTAAGACGCGGGATGTCAAAATTGCGGAGGCGACCCGGGAGATGGAGGAACAGAAGGCCCGCTTCAAGGGCTATGAAGACAAATTCGAAAAAATTCGCAGGGAAGCTCTGAAAGCTTATCGCGGGTTCCCCGGGCAGAAGAAAAAGCTGATAGCGGCCCTCGAAGGCCAGGGTGGGCCAAAGGGGGAAGCTTTCACCGGAGAACTTGAAGAAGCTCTGCAGCGAACCGGAAAAACATGGCTGAAAATCAAGCGGTCGGGTGTTCCCGGATTGTACGCGGTTTTCCCGGTCTGGCTGCAGATCATTCTGGCTCTGCTCCTGGGGGGAGTTGTGTATTACTTTTTGCCGGATTTGAATCTGGAAGGGATCGGGTCGAATCAGGTTCTGTTGGGCACCGGTGGTTTGGTGGCTTTGATCGTTCTGATTTATTTAACTTCGATGGGAGTTGCCGCAGGATCTGCCAAACGTCTCGCGAAGTGTTTTCGCTACGTGCATCACGGCAAAAATCAGGTCTACGGTCAGCTGCAGCAGGTATATGACGAGAAAACGGCGATTTATGAAGCCGAACACCAGTCTGTGGAGACCGCTTTCCGGGAAGGATTAAAGTCCAGTGGTGCCGCGGCAGGCAGTCAGCGACTGGAGGCACCGGAACAAATTGACCAAAAGGCTCATCGGATTTTGACCCGTCTCGATCAATGGAAAGCGAGGCAGGAGGGCGTCATCGGGGAAACGGAACAACAACGCCTTGCCGAAATTGATTCCAACCGTTCTGCGGCTCTGGAAGCCCTCGCAGAGGGGGCCGGGGCGATTGAAGATTTCGCCACCCAGCGCTCGAAAATGATTGAAGACTGGCAGTCTCTGTCGATTGAAGAAATAGAGAAAGTTGAGAGTGCCTCCCGTACTTTTGAGCCAACTTCTCACTGGATCAATCAGTCGCCCGATCAGTGGCAGGCTCCGTCCACTTTTCCGGAGGAGGTAGTTTTCGGGATGATGAACTATCATTTTTCCGATACCGGTGCCCGACTGCCCAAAAACGAAGCCATGCAGCTGGGACATCCCGGCCAGTTTTTGCTGCCTCTGCGACTTCTCTTCCCTTCGAACGGTTCTCTTTTTATCGAGACCGGAAATGCCCAGAACCGCGAGACTGCGATCAAAAGCCTGAACCAGGTCGTTGGCGGTTTGCTTACCCAGGCACCTGCGGGCCGGGTCTCTTTCAGTCTCATTGATCCCGTCGGACTCGGGGAAAGTTTTGCCGGCCTGATGCATCTGTCCGATTACGAGGAACATCTGGTAAACAAAAGGGTCCGGACTCAGCCGGATCAGATCGAAGCCCGGCTCGGAGAACTCTGTGAACACATGGAGAAAGTGATCCAGATGTATCTTCGCAACGAATACGCTACGATATCGGAGTACAACCAGGCGGCGGGAACCACAGCGGAGAAATATCACTTCCTTGTGATAGCGGATTTCCCCCGGCAGTTTACTGACGAAGCGGCGCGCCGTCTCCTGAGTATTGCACAATCGGGAGCCCGCTGCGGCGTTTTTACGTTGATTCATTACGATCGCAGAGCGGAGCTGCCAAACGGTTTCATGATGGATGATCTGCGTAATTCCAGCGTTTGTCTGAAATCCACCCCTGAAGGTTTTGTGCCCGGAGACGAAGCTCTGCCCGGCACTGTGCTGCATCTGCTCGAGCCTCCGGAAAATCAAAAATTCCTCAAATGGATACATAAAATCGGCGAGGCCAACCGAGATTCGAATCGCATTTCGGTTCCGTTTTCGACCATCGCGCCGGACGATGAAAAATTCTGGAGCGTCGATACTTCTACGGAATTGCGGGTTCCTATCGGGCGGACCGGGGCGACCAAATTTCAGGAATTGGCGATAGGGAAAGGTACATGTCAGCACGCTCTTATCGCCGGTAAAACGGGGTCCGGTAAATCGACTCTGTTCCACGTCATGATCACAAACATGGCTTTGTGGTGCGATCCAAACCAGGTGGAATTTTATCTCATCGACTTCAAAAAAGGAGTCGAATTCAAAGCTTACGCCACTCACAAACTGCCCCATGCGCGGGTCATCGCTATTGAGAGCGATCGCGAGTTCGGACTCAGCGTTTTGCAAAAACTGGATGAAGAACTCAAAGAGCGCGGCGAAAAATTCCGTGCTCTGGGTGCTCAGGATATTGCCGGGTACAAAAAAGCCGGTGGCACCGACCCGATCCCTAGGACTTTGCTTTTGATCGACGAGTTTCAGGAGTTTTTTGTGGAGGACGATCAAATTTCCCAGCAGGCCGCTGTTCTGCTCGACCGGATCGTCCGCCAGGGGCGTGCCTTTGGTATCCACGCAATTCTCGGTTCTCAAACACTCGGAGGAGCTTTCACTCTCGCTCGCGCCACTCTCGGGCAGATGGTGATCCGTATTGCCCTGATGTGTAACGAAGCGGATGCCTATCTGATCATGGATGACAGCAACCCGGCGCCCCGGCTGCTTACCCGCCCCGGTGAAGGTATCTACAACGATCAGGCCGGTAGCTCGGAAGCGAATTCGCCGTTTCAGGTCGTGTGGCTCGATGATGATGTGCGTGCAAACTATCTATCCAAAGTCGCCGAAGCAGCCGCGGCCAAAGGGCTGGACATTAAACCGCGAGTCGTCTTCGAAGGAAATGCACCGGCGCGGATTTCCGAAGACCGCTACATTGCAAATCTGTTGACCAACCGTCAATTCGACGGAACTCCGCGACTGTTTCTCGGTGCGCCCAACTCGATTAAAACCCCGACCGAAGCAGCCTTTGAAAGGCAGAGTGGTTCAAATCTCCTCATCGTGGGACAGCGGGACGATGTGGTGGAAGGTATGATCCTGATCGGTCTGCGACTACTCATCGAACAGCTCGGGGAACATGGCCGGTTTATCCTGATTGACGGTCAGGTGGCCGATCCCAATGGCAACAGCTGGCTGAAAGACTCAATAAAGTGGCTCGGCGATAAAGTCGAGTGCCCCGCGGGTCATGAGATGGGCGAAGTGATCAATCAGCTTGCTGCTGAAATGAAGGGAAAAGCCGAGGGGACCATTGCCAACGACGGGAAAACCACGTTTTTAGTGATCCTCGGTTTGCAGAAGTACAAAAAGCTTCGCTACGAAGAGGACTTCAGTTTTTCACTCGATGAAGAGGCCGAAGTCAAGCCGTCCAATTCGCTCAACGATCTGATTACCGAAGGCCCGGGTCTCGGTTTCCACATCATTGCTTCCGTCGATACCTACAACAATGTGAACCGGTGTATCAGTAGAAAAGCTGTCTCCGAGTTCGAGAAAAAAGTTCTTTTCCAAATGAGCGCCGGAGACTCCGCCAGTCTCATCGATTCCGGAAAAGCCGGCGATCTCGGCATGAACCGCGCCATCTATTACAACGAACCCACAGGCATCGCAGAAACCTTCCGGCCTTATGCTCAGCCGGAGCGGGAGTGGTTTGAGTAGGCTGGTTCGATTCCGGTCAGACTCCGCTGCTCAGCTATTAGTCCGCTGACGGATTCAGTTACCATTTAACTGAAAACAAGGATAATACTTGACCCGAAATCACTTTAATGAGATTGAGTCTCGAAATCAACATAGAGCGTGAAAGTTACTTTGGATGGAGCAAACTGTCTGTGAGAAAAAAACTGATCAGTCCGGGAGCCGGCGGGTTAAGAAGAAGTGGAAACCGGTTTTAACGAAGCAGGTGATCCTCTGGCACTGGGTCAGCAGCGCGATTTGTCTCGCGGGTATGCTGCTGTTTGCTTTCACCGGGATCACCCTCAACAATCCCGGGAAATTTAAAGCGTCGCCGCAGGTAAAAGAAAGAATAACAACGCTGCCTGAGGATTTGCACATTCATCTTACTTCTCCGGAAGGAAAAGAGGGCGATTTCAAAGCACCCGTCGGGCGCCCTCTGGCCGCGTGGCTGGAGAAAGAAACCGGCGACTCCATAGCGAGGCGGCAGGCTGAGTGGAGTGATGCGGAGATCTACCTCAGTCTTCCCCGGCCGGGCGGTGACGGATGGCTCGCTATTGATCGGCAAAGCGGCGAAATGACCTATGAAGTTACAGATCGCGGGACAATTTCATTTCTCAACGATCTACACAAAGGCCGGGATACAGGACCGGTATGGCGATGGTTTATGGATATTTTTTCCGGAGCCTGTTTTGTCTTTTCGCTTACCGGGCTGGGCCTTCTGTATGTTCACGCGAGGAGACGTCCTTCCACATGGCCGCTCATCGCTACAGGTATACTTTTGCCGATCATCATCATCCTGTTTTTTCTTCATTAAGCCCAATCGAACTATGTATAAAAAGTTGCTCTTCCTGCTGCCTCTGTTTCTGAGTTTTAACCTGTCAGCCGATCCTGTGGATATCAGGGTATCCTATGAAATTCCGCAGATTCAAACCAGTGAATATCATCGTCCGTATGTTGCTCTGTGGATACAGGATCCGACTGGCAATGTCGTTCTTAATCTCACCGTTCTGTATGACGTGGAGATGAAAGACAACCGGGGAGAAGAGTGGCTCAAAGATCTTCGCCAATGGTGGCGGAAATCCGGGCGCAGCGTTTCTTTGCCACTGGACGCGGTTTCAGCACCTACCCGGCCTGTGGGGGTTCATGAAGTAGAGAAAACCGATGTCGAACTTCCCGCCCTCACGGAAGGCAACTACACCCTTATGGTCGAAGCCGCCCGAGAAGTTGGCGGCCGTGAGGTAGTCAAGTTCCCCTTTATCTGGGACGGGAAGGAGCCTGTTGAGATACAGGCAGGCGGAAAGTCCGAGTTGGGTAGTATTTCACTAACAGTTAAAAAATCGACATAGAAATCTATATGAATAAAAAAGTACTGATATCCTGCGCATTGTTGATAGCGCTCATGGCTCCTTTGTCGTATGCGCACCGTCAATGGTTGCTGCCATCAAGCACTGTGCTTTCCGGTGATTCTGCCTGGGTTACATTTGATTCGGTTCGCTCGAATAACATTTTTTTTGCCAATCACTCCGCTCCTGCTCTGGATAGTGTCACTGTAACCGGTCCGGACGGTGAGACGGTGGAGATTCACAACGGCATCGAAGGGGAAATCCGAACAGTTTTTGATGTGGAATTGACGAAACAAGGCACCTATCTGGTTTCATCCGGGCACAAAGGTTTTCGGGCTTTTTGGATGGAAGGTGAAGAGCGGCGCAGATGGGCCGGCACAGAGGTGGAATTCATAAGTCAGGGGCTGAAAGAAAAAAAGGACCTGAGATTATCGTTCAGTCATTCGCCGGTGGTTTCCTACGTGACTCTCGGTGCTCCTTCTACGAAAGTTCTAGAACCAAAAGGCGAATGCATTGAAATCATATTCGAGGAAACCCATCCGAACGATCTGTATGAAGCAGAGACATCCAATTTCATTGTCCATCGTTACGGGGTTCCCGCCGAAGGTCTCGAAGTGAGAATTGTAAAGGGTGGTGATCGCTACAGGAATGATGCGGGGGAAACTGTATTCAAAACCGGCAGGGACGGTCGATTCAGTTATGTTTGGCCGGCAGCAGGTGCCTACTGGATGAATATCAGCCCGCCCCGTCCTCCGCGCTCAGAGGGTGGTAGTGACCGTTCCGCCGGGGGAGAAAGTCTGGACGGAATTCCTTATCGCCGCTCCGTATCTCTTACTGCGACTCTGGAAGTGTTACCTCAGTAACTCCTCCAGTACTGCGCGGCGACGGACCACTGGTATTCAAGCCGGGGGGAATGTTTCGGGGATCCGTGGACGGGGCTGTTTGAACGGTTGTCGCAAGCAAAAACACGACTTGGAAAGACTGCTGGTCCGATAATGTTGCGATCTTGCGATCAGCCCTTATTGAGTCCATGCTGTTGCCGATATGCCGGATTTTCAGCTCAAATCACCTTTCGCTCCTCAGGGAGACCAGGCTCAGGCGATTGCCAAGCTCACCAAGTCCATTCTTGCCGGGAACAAACATCAGACCCTGCTCGGAGTGACTGGGTCGGGAAAGACTTTTACCATTGCGAATGTGATCGCCAATGTCGGAATGCCTACTTTGGTTATGTCGCACAACAAAACTCTCGCCGCTCAGCTTTACAGCGAATTTAAGGCGTTTTTTCCCGACAACGCCGTTGAATATTTCGTGTCCTACTTCGATTACTATCAGCCGGAGGCTTACATTCCGCGCACGGATACCTATATTGAAAAAGACTCATCCATTAATGAGGAGATCGAGCGCCATCGTCTCTCTGCGATGAGTTCTCTGTTGACTCGCGATGATGTTATTGTCGTCGCCAGTGTGTCCTGTATTTACGGATTGGGATCGCCGGATGACTATGAAGGCATGATGATTCCGGTGCATACCGGGATGGAAAAAGATCGCGATGAGTTCCTTCGCGAAATGGTGGGGATTCTATATGAGCGAAATGACATTGCTTTTTCGAGGGGGCATTTTCGGGCACGGGGTGATGTAGTCGAAATCTATCCGGCCTATCTCGATAACGAGGCGATTCGCGTCGAGTTTTTCGGCGATGAAATCGACAGAATCTCTACCATTGATCCCCTGACCGGAAACGCCCGGATGCAGTTGGAGCGATTTACTTTCTATCCGGCTAAACAGTTTGTCACTCCCGCCGACAAAATGGCCAAAGCAATCAAGCTGATCCGGGCTGAAATGAAGGAGCAGGTCGATAAATTTGAACGGGAGGAAAAATACCTCGAAGCCCAGCGGATCAAACAGCGGACCGAGTACGATCTGGAAATGATGAAGGAAATGGGTTTTTGTCAGGGTATCGAAAACTATTCACGGCACTTAACTCAGCGGGAGCCGGGAACGAAACCGGGAACACTTCTCGATTTCTTCCCTGATAAACATCTCGTGGTGATGGATGAATCACACGCGACAGTTCCCCAGGTGGGGGGAATGTACGAGGGCGACCACTCGCGCAAAACCACGCTTGTTGATTTTGGCTTCCGGCTTCCCAGCGCGCTTGACAACCGGCCTCTCAAGTTTCCCGAATTCATGGCGGATACTGATCAGCGAATTTATGTCAGTGCGACCCCGGCCGCCTTTGAAATTAAAAACTCAGTGGCAGGTATTACTGACTTCATTCCTCATGTAAGGAAAAAAATCGGTGACCCGGAAACTACTCCGGAACGTCTTCCCAGAATTTCCGGTTCTGATCAACCGGTAGAGAAATTTGATCCGGGTAAAAAGGGAACCGATCTGATAGTAGAGCAAATAATTCGCCCAACCGGCCTGCTGGACCCGGTTATCACAATGAAACCGCTGAAGGGGCAGATCGATGAAACGATAGAATTATGTCGTCAGCGGGTTGAGATTCATGAAAGGGTTCTCGTGACTACCCTGACAAAACGAACGGCTGAAGACTTGACCGATTACCTGCGAAAAGTCGGATTGAAAGTGCGGTATATACACGCCGATGTCGATGCCATCGAGCGGGTGGAAATCCTGCGCGGTCTGCGTGCGGCTGAATTTGATATTCTGGTAGGGATAAACCTGCTCCGGGAAGGTCTCGATCTCCCTGAGGTCAGTTTGGTATGTATACTTGATGCCGACAAAGAAGGATATCTCCGCAGCGAAACCAGCTTGATTCAGACGGCGGGTCGGGCGGCCCGTCACATAAATGGAGAAGTAGTACTTTTCTGCGACAAGATCACCAAATCGATTGAGTCTCTGATTAACATAACCGAATACCGGCGGGCCAAACAACAGGAGTACAACGAGAAACACGGGATCACTCCGAAAAGCACGAAGCGCGGTGATCAGAACAGTCTGCGAATGTATGTAGCCGGTAAAGAAGTGGAAAGCTCCATGGTAGGCGAAGGTGATCTCGATGATCTCGCCGTATTGAAAGAACTTGAAGAAGAGATGCAGGAGGCGGCCGGCAAACTTGAATTCGAACGCGCCGCTCTTATTCGCGATCAAATCAACTCACTCCGGAAAAAAGTGGGTCAGCCACAACTCAAAACGCCCGGTTCCGGAAAAGGCAGGAAAAAAGTGAAGTATTGATAGTTCTCCAATCGAAATTCAAACATCCGTTCCTGTTTATTTTTGACACTTCGGGCAGTAGAAGGTGGAGCGGTTTGATTGCACGATCCGTTTGATTTCACTTCCGCACTCCCGGCAGGGTTGCCCTTCGCGATCGTAAACGCGCAGCTCCTGTTTGAAATAGCCGGCCTCGCCCTCGGCGTTGAGAAAATCGCGCAGGGTGGTGCCACCCATTTGGATCGCTTCGCCGAGCACCTCTTTGATCGATCGGACCAGAAGGTCGAGTTTTTTTCGTGTTACGCGACCGGCTGCTTTGCGGGGCGATATGCCGGCGAGGAACAACGCTTCGCAGGCATAGATATTGCCAACTCCGACCACCACGTTGGCGTTCATGATGAATTGTTTGATGGCTACTTTTCGATTTCGCGTACTTTTCCACAGGTAGGTTTCATCAAAATCATCGCTCAGTGGTTCCGGGCCGAGCTTTTTCAGCAATTCGTGGCATTCTTCCGGAACATCTCCCGCCGGGCAATACAACCAGCAACCGAACCGCCGGGGATCGTGAAATCGCAGTTCTTTACCGGAAGACAGACCCACCCCGATATGGTCATGCTTGCGCCAGTCGTCCTCTCCGCGATTGACGATGCGCAGGCTGCCCGACATGCCAAGATGAACCAGCAACGTACCGCCACCACTTAGCAAGAAAAGCAGGTATTTCCCGCGTCGTCGGGCACTGCTGATTTTTTGACCAACCAAACTATCGCTGATTTCAGGCGGTACCGGCCAGCGCAGAGAGCGTTGGCGGATGACCACATCAGTGATTTTTTTCCCGGTGATCCAGGGTTCGACACCCCGCAGGGTGGTTTCGACTTCGGGCAGTTCTGGCATGATTGCGTTTCGGGAATAAAGCAGATTGCGAAAACGCTACAATCCCGGATTCTCAAAAGAGTGAGATACATGCCTGAAGAATTCTTGATGAAGCTCTGCCCAACATGTACTCGTAGGCGAATCAATAAACTCATGAAAACACGCTTCAAATCATTCGCGATTTCTATACTCCTTTGCCCAATGTTGATTGGGTTCGTCTCAATGGCTGAGGGGGCTGACTATCAGCCCGAGTTGTTTGAGAAGGTTAAACTTGTCTACGAGGACTCCTTTGACGGCGAACTGAATACCGATTTTTGGGAAGTTCGTCAGCACAGCACCTGGGAAATTGCGGCCGGCGTTCTTACCGGTAGCCAGTCGTCGAAAGAATTTCAGGAGAAAATGATCGCGAAGGGAGACAGGGCGCATGCCGGATTTAAGCCTGTGATCTGGCTGAAGCAAGTGCCGGAGAATTTCGTCTGTTCGATGCGGATGAGATACGACGCCAAAGATTATCATCCGAGATTTCCCCTGCTCGATCTCGGGCACCACATCCATACTCTCCTGTTTGCCGGGGATAAGACGACTTTAAAGATTAAGAAAAATGTCGAAATAATAGAAGTGGAGGAACAGTTTCTCCCGCTCAACCAATGGGTGGATGTCACTATCGAGTTGAAGAAGGGAACAATTCTACTGAAAATCGACGATAAAAAACACATCTTTAAAAGCCCAGAAATCGACATGACCGGGCACTCGCAAATTGATTTTAAAGGTGTCGATTTCGGTAGTTGTCAGATTGACCATATCAAGGTCTGGGAAGGATTGTAAATTCCGGCGCGATTCCGCGAGAGTGTTCGATTGCCAAGCTGCCCGGTTTCCACCAGGGTCGCTTTTTATCATGAAGCTTCGCGTTTTACTCATTTCGTTTCTCCTCGTCGGCGCTCTGGGCGCCGAGGACAAAGACTACGCTCCGGGACCCGATGCAATGCCCAAAGAGGGCGTTCCGAAGGGGAAAGTCTCTCAACACAAATGGCTGAGTGATATTTTCCCCGGGACGGAGCGCGACTACTGGGTATATGTGCCGTCCCAATACGACGGTTCAAAACCCGCCTGTGTTATGGTGTTTCAGGACGGGGCAGGCTTTGTAAAAGAGAAGGGTTCGTTCCGGGCCCCGACTGTTTTGGACAATCTCATTCATGCCGGTGACATCCCGGTGACCATCGGAATTTTTATTAACCCAGGTGTAGTGCCTCCAGCTGATGAAGGGCAGCAACCGCGCAAGAACCGCAGTTTTGAATATGATACTCTCAGTGATCAATACGCCCGTTTCCTGCTCGAAGAGATCCTGCCGGAAGTTGGCAAAAGCTATAAACTGACAGACAACCCGGTCTGCCGGGCGATCTGTGGAAACAGCTCCGGTGGTATATGTGCCTTCACCGTGGCGTGGGAAAGGCCGGATCAATTCCGCAAGGTGGTCAGCCATATCGGTAGTTTTACCAATATTCGCGGCGGACACGTTTACCCGGCTTTGATTCGAAAGTCGGATCCCAAACCACTGAAAGTGTTCCTCCAGGACGGTGAGAATGATCTAGATAATCTTCACGGCAACTGGCCGCTGGCCAATCAGCAAATGGCTCTGGCGCTAAAATACTCCGGCTACGACTACAAATTTGTCATGGGCACCGGAAAACACAGTGGTCGCCACGGAGGGTCGATATTTCCCGATACGCTTCGCTGGATCTGGAGCGACTGGCAGAAGCTGAATCCTTAACCATTTCTCTATATATGAAGACGATTGTACCCTGTTTACTCCTCCACCTAACCCTGTTAAGTCACGCTTTTTCTCAGGACATGCCGCTCTCGCAGGTCCTGATCGATGGCGAAGGCTGGGAGCCGGTTGCTGAAGGTTTTAATTTCACCGACGGATTGTGCACCGATCAGGATGGTAATCTCTACTTTTCCGACGTAAAAGGCGGCACGGCGGTCTACAAGGTGGATCTTTCGGGTAAAGTCTCTGAGTTCATCAAAGACGCTCCCGGTATTAGTGGTCTGCAGTGGGGGAGTGACGGCCGCCTCTATGCCTGTGTAGCGAGGGAAAAGCGGGTCGTTGTCTTTGACAAAAATGGTAAAGAAACTGAGCTGGTCAATGAGGTGCGCCCCAATGATCTTGTGGTTACTCACCGTGGCGATCTGTATTTCACGATGACTCCGACTAAAGAAATTCGCCGCATTGATTCGAAAGGGAAAATGTCAGTGGTCAGTTCCGGTGTAGTCGGAAAACCGAACGGAATCACCTTGTCCCGCGACCAGGGGACTCTCGCGGTATCGGATCACGGCGGTAAGTATGTATGGGCTTTTCGTATTGAAAAGGATGGTTCTCTCGCTCATCCCGGGAACTATATGGAAATGCGAACGCCGGTAAAAGATCCGGAGGTCGCTAAAGGAGACGGGATGGCGACCGATATACACGGTAGATACTACGTCACGACCGCCGAGGGGCTGCAGATGTTTGATCCGACCGGACGCATGGGCGGAGTCATCGCAACACCGGATTCCGAATCCGGACTGGTCAGTGTAGGTTTTGCCGGGCCGGATCACAGCTACCTTCATGTCGCCAACGGCGGCACGGTTTACCGCAGGAAGACGAAAACCCGGGGCGCGTTGTTTTTCGCGAAGCCGGAGAAGAACGAGGCGATGCCGAAGCCGTAAAGTGAATGCGGGGACTTAACCGTACTTTTTTTCGATTCGTTCCCTGATTCCCGCGGGTGGTTCCTCGCCCCAGCCTGATTCAATAATCTCCCCGAATTTGGAGCAGTCCACTGTGCCGTTTTTGACAGCCTGGCGAAATACAGGTTCTTTTACTTTATCGACCAGCACGTAGTGCCACGCCGCTTCGCCGCGATCTTTGCCCCGGACCAGATAGACCTGGTTTCCTCTACTTGATTGTACTTTATCCACAAAACTCATACCTCGAAAACGCTGGTAAAACTGATACGCAGGTTTGACGCGATGAGATGAATTTTTCGTGAAATACACGGGAAAAATTTGTGCTACCTTGGCTGCCCGAGGTTATGACCGATACAAAGCAGAAAAATTCCCGCAAGCCCGTTTTCCTGATTCTCGCGATTTTGCTGTTTCTCCTGCTGTTATTGATTGGGTTTATTTTTCTGAAGGGATGCCGCGCTGATTCGGGACCGGTTGACAAGACCGGGGGCGACGGTTCCGACCGGAAGATCGGGGCTTCTCTTCCTATAGCGGAACTTCTGAACCCGGTGCCGGAGGGCGCAGGGCCTTTTGCGACGAGGGTGGGAAACTCCGGTCCGGTTTACTATATCAGAACGGAACCAGATAGCGACAGTCAGACGCTGAATGACGAATCCGGCGCGACAATCTATGAGTTTGGTAAATCAGATCGCAAAGCGTGGTTGGCGGGATTCACCGACAGCAGGGTTCTCATTTACTACACAGATAAAGACACAGCTTTAACACATCCCAAAGAAGCCTGGGACACGCGGCAGCACTTCAGTGTTTCACCTACTTCCACTCAATTTGGGATCGGCCCGATTTTCCATAACGAAGCCACGATAAAAGGTATCGTAAAATCGATGGAATAGCCTCAGTGACCGCGGCGG
>JARGOZ010000042.1:3895-45001 GCA_029213025.1 Verrucomicrobiales bacterium | reverse complement strand
GTTCCTCCGCAAAAGATCGATCGCGTTGTTGGCGTGGCAAAAGCCTACACCACTCGCGTGGGGGCCGGCCCGTTCCCGACGGGGGATGAGGCGCTGAGTGATCGTTTTCACAGCATGGGCCGCGAATTCGGTGCCACTACCGGAAGAAAACGCCGCTGCGGATGGCTCGATTTTGTCTTACTCCGTTACTCCGCAATGGTTAACGGTGTCGACAGCTGGGCCATCACGAACATCGACGGTCTGGACGACCTTGAAGAAATCCCGATTTGTACCCACTATGAGGTCGATGGGGTAAAAGTGAATCTTCCACCGGCGGCGATCAAAGATTTTGAAAATGCCAAACCGGTACTGGAAGTTCTTCCTGGTTGGAAAACTGATACGACGGCGTGCCGAAGCTATAATGAGCTGCCTGAAAACGCCCGCGCTTATCTCGACCGGATCGAAAAAGAAACCGGAGCCCCTGTTGGGGCAATCGGCGTTGGTCCGGATCGCAGCCAGACGATTCTCAGGTAGCCTTCAGGACTTAGAGCCGGTTTAACAATTCGGTCTTTTTGGCCTGAAACTCGTTTTCCGAAAGGATTCCGGCATCTCGAAGTTCACCAAGCTTGCGCAGATTTTCATAAACATCTGTGTTTTCGCTGGTGTTGTTAGGGGAATTCGAAACCGGTGCAGCCTGTTGGGGAGGGTTAGATCCTCCGGGGCCGGAGACAAGGGGCAGATTCAAAGTCGAAAAAGTCCCCAGTTGGCTTGAAAAGGTGAGTGAATTATTGCTTCCCTGCTGCTGGCTGACTCCTCCGATATTGTGGTTCAGAGTATCGTAGACACTGACCTGACCATTCGTTTCCACCGCCAGCCGTCTTTCGTTCGGGAAAACGGCGTAGCGGGTATTGTTCTGACCGCCTGTGGATGAGGGCACTCCCAGATTGGATGGCCACCATGTGTTGCTGCCGCGGGTTCCGGCAGGCAGCGGTTCAAAAATTTGATTCTGTGCCAATGCATTGGAAAGCTCTTCGCACAGATTGTTTACGTTGGCTTTCAACTGATTATTGAACAGATCGCCAACCATAGTCATCCCGCCCCGCATCCACTGACCGCTTCCATATTCCGGGATGCTGAATTGGGCCATTGTCCCGCCGCCGTTGTTCACGGAGATGAGCATGCTGACAGTCGATTCACGGCTGATTTGATAGCGCGACGAGATGTCGGCAATAATTTGTTCTCCCCGGGGAGTAAGTTTGGTCATAGTGTTAGAAGCGCCTATACGCGAAATCGGCAGGATTTCAAGCAACAGGTGGTAATCGGCAACATCTTCATTGCATTTTCTGTCCGTATTCGTATTCGTTATCGATTCATGCCGATGATCGATCCCGCCCTACCTGTTCCAGAGCACATTGCCGTTATTATGGATGGCAACGGGCGTTGGGCTAAGAGCCGCGGTAAAGCCCGGAACGAAGGGCATCGCGAGGGAGCCAAGTCGGTCGAAGCGATCATTGAATCCTGTGGCGCTATCGGGGTTAAGTATCTGACTCTCTATGCGTTCAGTTCTGAAAACTGGAAGCGCCCGCGCAGCGAGGTGGACGGTTTGATGGGGTTGTTAACGCATTTTTTGAAGCTGAAAACCTCTTCGCTGATCGAAAATAACGTGAGATTAAAGGTGATTGGAGCGGTGGAAATGCTGCCGGAATCGAGTCTCAGTCAGTTGAATAAAACAATCGAAGCTACCGCCGAAAATGACGGCCTGACATTGTATGTCGCGCTCAGCTACGGGTCGAGGGAGGAAATCGTAAAAGCGGTCCGGACACTGATGCAGAAAAGTGCCGACGGCGAAATAACTCCCGATGAGCTGACGGTGGAAAATTTCGGGGACTACCTCTACACAGCTGACTGCCCCGATCCTGATTTACTGATCCGAACCAGTGGAGAATTCCGGATCTCAAACTTTTTGCTCTGGCAGATCAGCTATTCCGAGATTTACATCACCGATGTCTACTGGCCCGATTTCAGGCGCTCCCACCTGGAGGAGGCGATCGCTGATTACCAGAGGCGCCACCGACGATACGGCGGACTGTAGAGGGCTCCGGGGTTACTGAGCGGGAGCCGGGATTCGCGGTGCTGGCTGTGCGGCTTTTTGAGGGGCCGGTTTTGCATCTGCCGGTTTAGTAGACGGTTCCACCGACTTCAAATACTTAAACATATCGGAGTCGGTAGACAGGACTACTGTGCTTTTTCCGGATAACATTTTCTCGTAGAGAGCCATGGTCTTCACGAATTCATAAAATTCGGCGGATCTTTCCGAGGTGCCGTACGCTTTCGCATAGATATCACTCGCTTTCGCGTCGGCTTCGCCTTTGATCGTTTCCGATGTTTTGTAGGCGGCCGATTCGATTTCGGCGAGGTCTTTTTCCATGTTACCGAGAATTTTCGAAGCTTCGCCGGCTCCTTCCGACCGGAATCGTTCGGCGATTTGCTGGCGCTCGGAAACCATTCTTTCGTAAATTCGCAACCGGACACTGGAGTTGTAGTTGATTCGTTTGAACCTGACGTCGAGCAATTCGATACCAAATTCGCCGAGTTTAACTTTACTGGTTTCGAAAATTTCTTTCTCGAGCTGACTTCTGCCTTTTCGGATGGGCAACAATTTCCCGATTTTGCCGGTCATATCCGCTTTGGTGAGTTCATCGGAAACTTCAGGAGTTCGATCTTTAGTGGTACGGATCACTTCGATCAACTCGTGTTTCGCAATCGAGTTCCGGGTTTCGGACCCGAGAATATCGTCAAGTCGGGAAATGGCTCTTCTTTGTTCCCGCAGTTTTTCAAAATACTGTATCGCATCAACAATCCGCCAGCGCGCATAGGTGTCGACTGAGATATAGGTTTTATCTTTGGTCGGCATTTCGGTGGCGTATCCATCCCATCCAAGGATCTGTTTGGAAATGCGGTTCACCTTATCGACAAACGGTAGTTTGAATTTAATGCCGGCTGTTTTGATGGGTTCACCCTGGGCTTCTCCGAACCTTGTGATGATAACCTGCTCCTTTTCACTTACGGTATAAAGACAGGCTTTTCCTCCAAGGAGAAGCAAGAGGACGAAAAAGATGGCAAAGCAACCTGCTGCAGAACTTTTTTTATTCATAGTGGTAGCGGGATTAAAAGATTATTTATTCAGTCCGAGGTTGTTTAACGGGAGGAGCGGAATCGCCTGACTGCCGCTTTGATCGAGAATTACCTTGTTGCCGATTTGCGGCATAACCCGTTCCATAGTTTCCAGGTAAATACGGCGGCGGGTAACATCAGGGGATTTATCGTATTCTTTATATAGTGCGACGAATTTCGCTACATCACCTTCGGCTTCGTTGATTCGTTTGGTCGCGTAACCTTCAGCTTCGCTGATCATCTTGTCGGCATCACCACGGGCTTTCGGCACGGCTTTGTTGTATTGGCCGTTGGCCACATTGATTGATTTTTCCTTTTCCTGCTGAGCTTGATTGACTTCGTTAAACGAGGCCTGGACTTCCCTCGGGGGATCGACGTCCTTTAGTTGCACCTGATCGATGGTGATTCCAAGAGCGTAGAGGTCAACCAGGTCGGAAAGGTTTTGTTTGCAGGTGTCTTCGATTTCCTGACGGCCTACGGTGATGACTTCATCCACTGTGCGATCACCTACCACTTCTCTCATTACTGATTCGGTAGCGTCCCGCAGAGTGGGGAGCGGTTCTTCCACATTAAATACGAAATCTTTTGGATTGGTAATCCGGTATTGAACGACCCATTCCACAAGGGCGGCATTCAGATCGCCGGTCACCATGGATTTTTCGTGGAGCATTTCATCGGGTGTGGAATGCTGAAATTCATTACTTGCTTCGCGGGTTCCGAACCCAAACTCGAGTTTTTGCTGTCTGCGAACTTTGATGAGTTGGGCGTCGTCTACGTATGGTATCTTAAAGTGTAGTCCCGGGGTCACCGTTCCTGTATATTTACCAAATCGGGTGACGACGGCTTCCTCCTCCTGTTGAACCATATATACCCCCTTGTAAACGGTGTAGCCGACGAGGGCCAGAAGTAGAGCAAGGATGAACCCTTTGGTGCTGCCCGGTATATTTATATCAACAACCTGATTTCCGACTTGAAGACGCATAGTCGTAGATAATACCTTTTTTCTACTTCCGGTCCAGTTACAATTGCAGGTATTGATTGTAATAGTGAAAAAGCCGTGAAATTCTATTCTATACTACATTGAGTTTCGGTGAAAACCTTGCTTATTTGATGTTAACCACATAATTGACTCGCGAAAATGGAAGACCAAACACCTCATGATTCCCCGCCTCAATCAGATCCACCTCCGGCCGGGCCTGTTCCGCCGGTAAATGAGGCACCCGCAGCACCTGGATTTGTAGAGAGGGCCGGTACACTTTTTTCAAAATATCCTCAGGTATCTCAATCGGGCGAAGGCGCAATGCCACCGCAGGATGAAAAAATGTGGGCTATGATTTGCCACCTTGGCGGGCTGGTTTGTACCAGTTTCGGTCTCGGGTTTGTGCCGCCTCTGGTAATCTATTTGATGCAGAAAGACAAAAGTCCGTTTGTAGCCTGTCACGCTAGAGAAGCTCTGAATTTTCAACTTTCCTATCTGATTCTCGCGATCATTTGTGTGGCGCTGATTTGGTTGGTTTTACCGATCCTTATTTTGATGGTAGGAGGTATCATTATGCTGGTGGCCGGAATTGTTGCGGGCATCAAAGCATTTGATGGCGAATTTATGGCTCTGCCTTTCACAATTCGAATGATCAAGTAAGGTTCGGTCTGTTTATGACCGAACTACTCCTCAACGAAGCCGCCTATCATAAAGTAATTCAGGAGGAAATTCCTGCGGCGCGGCGCTTCGTTTGGATTTCGACTGCGGATCTGAAGGACCTCCATGTAGAAGCCGGCAAGGGGAAATATATTCCGTTTGTCGCTGTTCTGGCGGACTTGGTGGCCGGTGGGATAGGGGTGCGGTTGATTCATGCGAAAGAACCCGGACCCCGTTTTCGAAAAGATTTTGATCGATTTCCCGAGTTGATTCACTCCGATAACTTTGAGCGGGTGCTCTGCCCGAGAATGCATGCCAAGCTCATTATTATCGACGGGAGGAAAGCCTACATTGGATCGGCAAACCTGACCGGCGCCGGGATTGGATCAAAATCCCCGCTGCGGAGAAATTTTGAAGCCGGGGTGTTTACTACCGATTCGAAAATGGTCTCGGAACTCTGCGAATTTTACGATGAGTTCTGGATCGGCAACTCCTGCCTGAAATGCGGCCACCGGAAAAGCTGTCCGGATCCGATTTGCTGAAATTGTGCAGGAAATCCAGGCAGAATGAGTCAATAGATGGGCCTGAAAATATGGCTGATTCCATTATCTCCGCTACTGATCTGTGCCTTTCCTATGGCCACGACGATTTACTCGACTCTGCAAGCCTGGCTATCAATGAAGGCGATAAAGCCGGTCTCGTAGGAAGAAACGGCTGTGGTAAATCGTCGTTTCTTCGAATTCTTGCCGGTGAAGAGAATCCGGATAACGGCAATATCGCCCGCCGCCAGGGGCTTGTTGTTGGCTATCTCCCGCAGGAGTTTCAGCTCGATGACGCGCTCACGGTGGAGGAAAACATTCGCGCCGGGGCGGCGGAGCTTATCGAGGCGCTGGGGAAATTTGAATCCGGGGAAGAAATGAATCCCACCGAGCAGGAGCAGCTCCAGCTTCTTATCGATCACGCCGATGGATGGAATCTGGAAAGTCGCATCGAAACCCTGATGCGTAAGTTGGACACTCCGCCGGGCAACAGTCCCATCGTTCACTTGTCCGGAGGGGAAAAGCGGCGTGTCGGCCTGGCGCGGGCTCTTGTAGCGCAGCCGGATCTTCTGATCCTCGATGAGCCGACCAACCACCTCGATGCGGATGCGATCGAATGGCTGGAGGGATATCTCGCCTCGCTTCCCGGAGCATGCCTGTTTGTAACTCACGACCGGTATTTCCTCGATCGTATTGCCAGCCGGATCGTGGAGCTGAGCGACGGGCAGTTCTATTCTCATGAAGGGAACTACAGCGACTATCTGATCACGAAAGAAGAGCGTCAGGAAGCTGCAGAGGCGGCGGAATCAAAACGGCAGCGTTTCCTCAAAAGCGAGATCGAGTGGGTTCGGGCCGGAGTCAAAGCGCGGGGCACCAAGCAGCGGAGTCGTCTGGAAAATTTCTACGCGGTGAAAGGGCAAAAAGCTCCCAATCAGGAACTGAATATGGAGTTGATCGTTCCGCCTGCACCTGACCTGGGGAACATTGTGGTGGAGTTGAATGAGGTATCGTATTTCATCGATCAGCGCCCGTTGATTCTCGGCATGGATCTGCACTTCAAAGCCGGGGAATGTGTAGGGGTAGTGGGCCCTAACGGAGCCGGCAAAACTACACTTTTGCGTATCATTATGGCGGATCTCGAACCTACTGAGGGGAATGTCAAAGTAGGCAAACGCACCGAGTTTAACTATGCCGACCAGACCCGACTGGAGCTGGATGAGGAAAAAAGTATATTCGACGAGGTGGCTGAAGGCAAAGAGATGATGCGCTACGGAAATGAGACGATCTCCGTACGCGGGTATCTGAAACGCTTCCTGTTTAGCGATGAGCGGATCAAAGGCAAAATCGGTCTGCTTTCCGGGGGCGAGAAAAACCGGGTATTACTCGCCAAAATCCTGAAGCGGGGCGGAAATTTTTTGATTCTCGATGAACCGACCAACGATCTTGATTTGCAAAGCCTTCGTGTTCTCGAAGAGGCGCTTATCAATTTCAGCGGAACATCTCTGGTGGTCAGTCACGACCGGTATTTTCTGGACCGGGTTTGCGACAGAATCATCGTTTTTGAATCCCCTGGTGTAGTAACTGTTAACGAAGGAAACTACTCTTACTACCGGGAAAAGCGCAAAGCGGGGGAGGCGGTTTCAGCTACCGTTCAATCCAAACCGGCGAAAAAGAAAAAGGTCGTTTCTCCGGATAAAGCAAGCGCCCCTCCCAAGCTGAAATGGAAAGAGGAGCGCGAACTGGAAACCATGGAGGAAGTGATCCTCGAAGCGGAGGAGGCTTTGGCTGCGACCGAGGCGCAACTCGCCGATCCGCAGTTCTTCGTCGAGCACGCTGAAAAAGCGGCGCAAATGGCCGCCGGGCTGGAGGCCCAAAAAGCAGCTATCGAAGCTCTCTACACCCGCTGGGAAAAACTGGAATCGATCAGGAAAAACTGGGAGGAATGGAAGGCCGGAAGTTGATTCAACAGGGTACAGTCCCGGACCTAACAGGGTACAATCACCTCGCTGGTGGTTGAAAATTACTCGCCTTTTTCTGCATTCAGTTCGCTGATTTGTGTATTCAGAGTGCAGTAGTCATAGGCCCATCCGATGATGAAAAGTCCGCCGGTGCAGAGATAAAGAAGCCCGGTGATCCATTTTCCCATATACATCCGGTGGATGCCGAGATAGCCGAGAAAGGTCTGCAAAATCCAAGCCACGGTGTAGTCGATCGGACCGGTTTTGTATCGTAGCTCAGCCTTGCGCTCCATTCCGGGTATGAGAAATAAATCGATGATCCAGCCGATCCCGAGCAATCCTCCGGTGCAGAGCCAGATCACACCGCTGATGGGTTTGCCAAAGTAAAAACGGTGAGCTCCGGTAAATCCGAAGATCCAGAGAATGTAGCCGATCGTCTTGCTGTGGGTAGGTTCCATATGGCGGTATCGTAGAACGGTCTCCAATTGAATGCCAATTACAAAGCTGTCGATTTTTTTCACCGAACCGTTTTTCGGAATTGCTCCCCTTGCTAGAAGGGAATTCTGATCGACAATCCGCCATGAAAATTTACTTTTTGGCGATTTTTGCCAGTGTCGCAACTTTGGGGCTTACCGGCTGTGGAGAGAAACCGGAAACTCCCGTGGAAAAAACTCCTGAGCCTGAGGTAAAGAAGCCGGAAGCAGCGGTAGCAGCCGCTCCGCCTGTTTACTGGAGCGAGGTGAAATTGCATGAGGCGATCCGCAAGGCGAATCCCTCCTACACCGGCAACGGGCAATTCAACATCAGCCCGCAGGGTGAGGTCATCGCGGTCGCTCTGGACAACTGCAATGTATCCGATATTTCACTGCTGAAAGGGATGGATCTGAAAGCGCTCTATCTCCAAAGCTGCCCGGTCGAAGATATTTCGGTGGTCAAAGGCATGGGGCTGATTGAGCTCTATGTGGAAAAAACTCCGTTAAAGGAAATTTCCGCTCTGGAGGGCAATACCACTCTGCAGAAACTGTACCTTTCCAATACCGGGGTCACCGACCTTACCCCGCTGAAAGGCATGCCGCTCACCGAGCTGAATCTGGCCGAGACATTTGTAAAAGATCTCACCCCGCTCACTGGTCTTCCGATTCAAATGCTGTGGCTTACCGGGGCTCCAGTTGAGGACATTTCGCCGCTGCAGAGTTGCCCGCTCGTCAGTCTGACCCTGCACCGCACCAAGGTAAAAGATCTCTCGCCTCTGTTCGGTACGCGAATCCAGCGCCTTCATATCGGTGAAACTCCGGTCACCGATCTCACTCCATTGTCCGGATTGAATTTGACCCGCCTCGTTTTCGACAAAGATAAAATCGAAAAGGGCCTGGATGGCATCAAGAGGATGCGTTCACTTCGCGAAATCGGTTCGAAATTCGATGATTCCGGAAAAGATCTCTCCCATCCTGCCGTTTTCTGGTCGGATGGTTCGGCGGAGTAAGACAGAAGTCCGACGAATTCACCCACAGATCCGATTATGTTTCGTTCCATGTTCACCGTTGGCGGGTTCACATTGATGAGCCGGATTCTCGGATTCGTCCGGGATAAGTTGATCGCCAACTACCTCGGTGCCGGACAACTCGGGGACGTTTGGGTCGCCGCGTTCGCTCTGCCGAATATGTTCCGCCGGATCTTCGGCGAAGGGGCTTTCAACTCTGCCTTTGTTCCTGTCTACTGCCGGAAAATCGAGGAGGAGGGTGATGAAGCGGCCAACAAATTCGCCAGCCGCACCATCACTATCATGTTTTGGATTCTGGTCACGATATTCGTGCTCGCCTTTATTTTTATGAAGGAAGTCGTGATCCTGACCAACTGGGGATTCCGGGCAGACGAACGTCTCGGTCTCGCGGTTTCCGCCGCCCGCATCACGATAGTCTATATGATTTTTGTCTGTCTGATGGCGGCCTTCAGTGGAGTGCTGAACAGCAGAAAACGCTTTGGGCCTCCGGCCTTTGCCTATGTCGTGTTAAATATCGTTTTGATAGCGGTTTTACTATTTGCTTCGTCGTATTTTGAAAACCCGCTTACGGCGATCAGTTACGGTGTCATTCTGGCCGGTGTTCTCCAGTTCGGCTTAGTCTGGATCGCAACCCTTCGTTCCGGAAATAAGATCACCCTGACAAAGCTGGTGATCGATAAAGATATCAAAAAGCTGTCGATCCTGATGGTGCCCGGTTTAATTAGCGCGGGCATTCAGCAGCTCAATCTGTTGGTAGGCGGAACAATCGCTTCTATGGATCTGGGCGGTCGCTCCTCCATTTATTACTCGGACAGGATCAATCAGTTACCTTTAGGTATCATCGGTATGGCAGCGGGAGTAGTGCTGCTTCCCGAGATATCGAGAAACCTCAGATCCGGCAAATTTGATGAGGCGAAAAAGAGTCTGGCTTTCGGTGCTGATGCTTCGATTCTACTATGTATTCCGGCGATGGTGGCGATGTTGGTAATCCCCCGGGAAATCATGCACGCTATATTTGAAGGTGGAGCGTTCACCGGTGAAGATGCTGTATCGGCAGCCGGCGTTCTCGGCGCCTTTGCTATAGGTATGCCGGCCTACGTTCTGGCGAGGGTTTATCAACCTGGTTACTACGCGAGGGAAGATACCAAAACCCCTATGAAATTTGCTGTCACTACCGCGATAGTGAACATGATATTGGTTTACCCGATGTTCCTCTGGCTCGGTGTGACCGGCTGTGCGTTGGCGACATCGATAGCCGGTTGGTTCAACGTAGTACTTCTTTGGGTGGGCCTGAGAAAAGACGATTTTGTTGCGATGACAGGCGCCAGGATCTGGCGGTATTCCAGAATGTTTTTGTCAGCCTTCGGGATGGGCGCAGCGATATGGTACATGGCCAAATATGGCGAACCCTGGCTTCTGCGGGAAGGCGGATTTGTCATCAGGATGTGTGCATTGACCCTGCTGGTGTTCGCCGGAATCATAGTCTACTTCGTGCTCATCTTCATGACGAGAGTGTTCGCGGTATCTGATCTGAAGAAAATGTTCCGCAGAGGGTGAGCTTGAACGTCGACAACCACCCGCGATCATGAGCAAATTATTATGGAAAATCATGCCGACTCGTTCATGATTGTCCACCATCTGATTCTGCATTTCCCAGTTTATGAAACACTATTTTTTCAAGGCGCTTTTCATCGCTCTGACCCTGATCGTCCCGGCTTCTCTGGCTCTGCAGGCCGAAGACAAACGACCCAATATCCTCTTCGTTTTCAGTGATGACCATGCGCCCCATGCCATAGGGGCCTACGACGGGTGGTTGAAATCGGTGAATCCGACTCCGGAAATCGATAAGCTCGCAGCGGATGGTATGTTGTTTGAAAACTCCTATTGCACCAACTCGATCTGTGGTCCGAGCCGGGCGGTGATTCAAACCGGCAAACACAGTCACAAAAACGGGTTCATGAATAATGGAAACTCGTTTGACTGGAACCAGCAGACTTTCCCGAAAATTCTTCGGGCAGCCGGCTATCAGACTGCGATATTCGGGAAATCCCACCTCAAAGGCAATCCCCAGGGATTCGATGACTGGAAAGTTCTGCCCGGTCAGGGACTCTATTACAATCCCGATTTCCACACCAAAGACGGCAAAATCATGGTGGAGGGACACTGCACCGACGTAGTGACGGCGATGGCGGTCGACTGGCTGAAACAGCGGGAAGATGAAAAGCCGTTTATGCTCATGGTTCAGCACAAAGCTCCCCACCGGAACTGGATGCCTGCTGAGCGTCACCTGAGTCTCTATGCCGATATGGAAATGCCGGAGCCGGCGACACTATTCGACAAATGGGAAGACAATTGCCCGGCCGCGCGAAATCAGGAACTGGAAATCGATCGGCATATGCACATCAACCACGACCTGTTCGTTGACCTGACTCCCGATTTCGAAGATGACAAATCGCTCCAGACCGACAAGTCGGCGTGGCGCAATATGCAGCGCATGACGGAAGATCAGCTCAAGCCGTGGTTTGCTCATTACCAGCCTCTTGATAAAGCATTTCACGAAGCCAACCTTACCGGGAAAGACCTCGTCCGGTGGAAATACCAGCGCTATGCGAAGAACTATTTGCGTTGTATCAAAGGGGTGGATGAAAGCGTAGGAAGTCTCCGTAAGACTCTGGACGATTTAAATCTCTCCGATAATACCGTGGTGATTTATTCATCCGATCAGGGATTTTATATAGGTGATCACGGTTGGTACGATAAGCGATGGATGTACGAAGAATCGTTCAAGATGCCTCTGATCGTGAGTTGGCCGGGAGTAACAAAACCCGGCAGTGTGAATGACAAAATGGTTCAGAATCTGGACTACGCGCAGACTTTCCTCGACATTGCCGGGGCGGATCAGCCGGATGATATGCAGGGGATTTCCTTAAAACCTCTACTGGAGGGGAAAGATCCCGAATGGAGAGACAGTATCTACTATCACTACTACGAGTACCCCAGCGTTCATATGGTTCCCCGGCACTACGGAGTGAAAACCGACCGATACAAGTTGATGCATTTCTACCAGTTCGACGAATGGGAGTTTTATGATCTGGAAACAGATCCTGACGAGCTCACTAATCTCTACAACAGTCCCGATCATCAGGATGAAATCGCCGAAGTGAAAAAGGAACTGGCCCGCCTGCGGGAACTCTACGACGATGACAGCGATGTGGCGGAAAAAGACCAGGCTTGGCAAAACAAATTCTGGAAAGTGAAGTAGGTATTCTTGTCCGTGCGCCAGTAGTGATGGATGGCGCTAAAAAAATCGAAGATTCCTCTTGGACCAGTATGTAGCAGAACATGCGAAAAGTTCTGAAGGCAGAGGCTGCGTGCCAGGAATTTTTGGCAAAATCCGCTACGCTGTATTAGCGAAGTAGAGCCGCCTGCCTCCGGGCCCACCTGTTGAGTCCGCGACCGTCCCCTGTTGAATCCGCGACTGTACTCCATAGTTTCATTGGAATGTATAGTTACCGCCTGAATGCTCGTCCGCAAAGAGGCTTGAGGCGTTTTGGGCGTTCTCTCAATCGTCACTAAAAGTGAGCATACGGATCGCGGGGTGTCGTAGGATGGATTGCCTAATCCGTGCGCGGCACCCGGTCCGGATGAATTTGCGGAACAAAAATTCATCCGCGAAGCCTAACAGCCAATGCATCGGCAAAGGCACTGGTGGTGAATTCTCGTCCCTCGAATTCACCGGACGGATTAGGCAATCCATCCTACTTTGAAAGGTAATTATGAAATGTTGAGGTGTACCCTGTTGAATCAGCGACTGTACCCTGTTGGGTCCGCGACTGTACCCTGTTGAGTCCGCGACTGTACCCTGTTAGTCCGCGATTGTGCGCTCCTTTAAAATCAGTTATTGGGCTGGATTCGGCGCCCCCTGTTGAGCCTGCGAATGTCTTCAGTCTTCGCGCCGGAGGTGCGTCCAGACAGTAGCGCGGGGTGCAGCGCAGCGTAACCCCGGGTCTAAAAGGCCAAACTGCATCCACCCCGGCAGGGGTGGCAGAAAAGTTCCCTATCCAGAACAACCGCACCGGTATTACACTCCGTTCATAGCGCTCAGAGCATCCAGTTTGTCCGCTTTTTGGTAAAACCCGATTTCCTCCAACCCGGCCGATTTTAAATCTTTCGCAGCCGTATCGGCATCGATTTTATCCAACATGTAGTCGCGTATGGCGGTCATCTTACTCTGCTGAATCCCGATAAATTCATCCGCTACCTGTGGTGTTTTTGGATAATCACCGGCTTCCTGTCCCGCTGCGAGGATTTCGGTGAAAGCTATACCTTCCGCGTCGCCCCGTGCTTTGCATTCGTTGATAGCATCGATCCAGTCACTGTGTAGCAGGTGGAAGTAGTCGCGCATCGCCTGCTTGTTGTAGTGATTGACATACTTTCTCCCCTCAAATTCGAGCTCCAGTGTGGCCCGGAAGGAATCGGTATCGATTGTATCGACATATACCAGCTCGTTGCCGGTTTTGGCGAATTCCCATTTGATGTCCCACATCGCCAGGCCGGGTCCTGCCAGCAAATGCCGGACGGCCCAGGCTCCAAGAACTGTCATCTTCGTAGCATCGGCAAAAAGATCGCCCGGCAGGCAGCTGGTGATGAATGCTTCCTGCCTGGAAAGCATCCGGTCGGTCGGTTCAAATTTGGTAGTAAAATCACTCACCGGGCGATCGAGATATTGCCATGCCTCGAGAGGTTTCTTTACACCCAGATCCTGCTCAAACAACTTGCGCGCCGCCGGGTCCATCTTTAGATACTTGCGGTAAACAGAACTCGAACTGGTAATACCGAAACGAACAATAAATTCCAGTGGAACGACATAATCGTCCTGCTGAGGAAAGTCTGAATAATCGAATAGAGAAGCTCCGAGGATATCGGCGCGGGTCGGTTTCAGAATAGAAAATTTTCGAACCACATTCCACGGGCCGGGGTTTTCGGGGATTCCGTTCGTGACGACTTCACCGGTGACGGCATCGATCATCCCGGCGTGGTGAGTCCTGGCCCCGTTCTTTACAAACTCTTCCAGCGGGCCTTCGAGAATTTCGCGGCGATAGTCCTCGTCCAGATTCGGTGCTGATTGGATGGATTCCTGAACGCCGGCCCAGATCGCAGGATCGCCCATTTTGGAATAGAGCACGTGACGGAAAACCGCCCGGTTCACATCGTGCCCCGGAATTTCAAACAGAGCCCCGACGTCGAAAACCGAACCGCGCTCGGTGGTTTGCATGACCATCAGAGATGGTTCACCGGGAACTTCAAATAGACGTTGCACCGAACCTTCGTAGAACGGTGTTTCCAGTTGCTGAGGTGGGATGGTAAGTGCGATAACCCGACAAAAGCCGTCTGCGGTCGATTGTCATCTGAAAAGTTTGGCTTTTTTGCCGTCACTTGCCGCTCTCAGTCTGATCAGCACTGCCTTTCAGTGTTGCGACCGGAGCTGCATTCCACTTCGGTTGCTGACCTTTTTTCTGGACGGCCAGCCAGTTGAGGGCCGGTTCGGGCAGCATTTCGTGGCCGCCGTCGAAAATGGAGACCCGGATGTTTCCCGCCTGTTTTTGGAAAAAAACTTCGCGGCTGCCGAATTTCTTCAAACTCTGCTCAGGGAATTTGCGGGTTTCCCAGGCATCGGCGATGAAGCTTTCCGACAGGGCATCCTGTTCATCTACAGCAGCATTCCAGGCGCGCAGAGAATGGGTAAAAGGCACGCTGCCGTCGCGCCCGTCGTTGACTCCGTGCCAGATATCCAGTGGCGGAAGTTTGTCCCGGTTTTTCTTCAGCCACGGAATCGGAGATCGGTGGGCCGCCGCTTCGGCGTGTTCTGAGGCGGGGCCGCCGAGTGCCTGCTCGATGTGCTCCGCGTATCGTTTGAAAGGTGAACCGGAACATTGCTCATGCCAATTCTGAATATCCGAAATGCCGCACCAGGCGGAAACTCCCGCCCAGATTTCCGGAGCGCGCGCCGCCATGAGGAGGGAGGAATGACCTCCGCCGGATACGCCGATGCAATAGATCCGGTTTTCGTCGATCGAAGCTGATTTCTTTGCGAACTCCACGGCGCTGATTATATCGCCGACAACCAAATCGGACCCGAGAGCATCGGGGTTCCAGTTTTCCCCTCTGAAATTCGGGTGGATGAAGGTCCATCCTTGCTGTACGCACCAGTCGGCGGTGGGGACCTGTGAGGCTTTTTGCCGATAGTCACCGCTCCATGTATGTAAAGCGACAAGGAGAGGGGTGGGTTCTTTTGGTTTCTCGGGAGTATAGAAAAGCGCCGGTTGGCTGGAGTTGTCTGCCGCTGAGATATAGTGAATTTCTTTTACTCCGTCGGGATAATCCACCGAATACGCTTTTTGAATGCCCAGCAGCAGCAGGGCGCGGAGTAGCAGTTTAGGCATCATTTTCCAGTTTTCGGCTGGTGAGTAGAGATTGTTCCTGGTTGGGCAAAATGGTATCTCCTTTGGTCATCAGAGAACTCCTGTCTCTGGCTTCATCGAAGAAATCGAGGAATTTTTCCCGTTGTTCAGGGTCGGTATGATCGAGGTGATCGAGTGCCGAGATAAAGAGGGCATCCAGGCGCGGATTCCAGCTGAGCGGTTCCTGATCGGCGATTTGCACCCCGTTACTCAGCGCCCATTCGAAACGTTCCTGCTCCAGCATCCAAACCAGAAGCGCAGGGAAATCTTTCCGTTTCATCCGGCGGGCAATATAGCGCCAGGTGGAAAGGCAGGATTCGACAAAGGTCTCAGCGGGTTTCTCGACCCGGATCTTCACTGTCCATGCGGGCCATTCGGCGAACGGGATAGCCGTCATCAGATCCCGGGCGTTGATATCTTCGGCGGAATCTTCGAAACAGATTTGAATTTGCCAGGGGTTAATCGGGCCGAGCTCAAAGTCCGCATTTTCAAAATGAACCAGGGTTTCATGGATGCGGCGCATGATTTCCAGAGCATCGCGCCCTCGCAACAGGGAGCGGCTTGCCTGCAGGCAGGTCAGCGGAAAGCCTTCGTAACAGGTCGTCGTCAAATAGGTGAAATGTGTTTCACAGGAAAGCGAGCGTATGCGAAATCCGGCCGGGTGAGATCTCAAATTCGCATCGAACATCTTGCGGTGAACCGGCTCGATGATGTTGTCCTCAAAAAGGCGCTCCGGTGGAATCAAATAGATGGAAACCGGCTCCGACGGATTATTTTCATTCTCCGGTTTTGCCACATGCAGACTGAAGGGCGAGAACTCGGTCGAGATGTGACTCGGGTTGGGCTCGAACCGCTCGTTGAGCATTTCGTTGAGCTGATTTTCCCGGGCCATCATCTGAAACATCAATCCGGCCGGGACCTGATCGATCGAAGAGATCGTCCTCATATCCGCCGGAAACCGCACCGCGATGTCGGTCGAGAGACTCATACTTCTCAGCACCGCGAGTTTCACTTTCGGTAAATCATCGAGGAAGATGAGTTGGTTCCTTGCCTCTTCGAGGATCTCTTCGTAGGCATCCTCATTGGTGATATCGCCCGGTTTGGCAAAGGTTCGGTGCAGATCGACGATGTCCCGAATCCATTTTTCGAGCAGGGCGAAATCGCCGATCGGCGTTTCGTCGCGGCCCAGTCCGTAGTGCCCCAGTCTCACGCTGAGCAGGCGTCCCCTGTCGAGGCAGACCCAGAAGTCCGACAACTCAATCGATGCGAGCAGGCGGGGCGTGCGTTTCAGGAAATTCAGTGCATCGCAGATTTGCAGGATCAAGCCCGCCACCACTTCGCCGGGAAGATCTTCGTCCCGCCGGAGATAATTGAACAGCGGCTCACCTTCGATAAATTCCGAGATCACGAAGAGCTCTTTTTCCGGAGTCGTCCCAAAGTCGATCAGGAACGGCAGGTTGGGGTGGACGATTTTGCTGGCCAGCCTGATTCGCTGTTCGATCCCGGGAATCTTTGTGGCGGGGAGGCTTTTGGGAAACAAGTCAATCGTCACGAAGCGGGACAGCTGGTTGTCAAAAGCCAGTAAGGCCTTCCCGTCTGAAGTTTCATCGCCGGGTCGAACGACAACTTCCCTTTCACCAGTGGCCTGGAGGCAAAATTTAGCGTGAATTTCTTTGGATTCCAGCATGGCAAATCGGAATGTGAAGACAATAATCCTCCGGGCGAAATTACCGCCTTTTCTGACAGTTTGCTACTTCAAATCAATTCCCCGAAAACGATTCAGAATCTCTACGATTCAGGGCGGTTTTTCATAAAATTTATTAACTTGATTTACTGTCGCAAAACCGAAATTCTAGAGTCGGTCTGTCCTATGAAAAAATTTTGCTGTGCTGTTCTCGCCATTTCCTTCTTTATCCCGTTATCCGGTGCGGCAGAGCGGCCCAATGTGTTGTTCATCGCCGTCGATGACCTGCGACCGGAACTCAACAGTTTCGGTGCGGACCGAATGGTCACTCCACAGTTTGACCGCCTGGCGAAACGAGGCGTCCGGTTTGATCGCGCTTACTGCATGGTGCCGACCTGCGGCGCGTCGAGAGCGGCTCTCATGACCGGCCTTCGGCCCGCCAAAGACCGGTTCAAAACCTATATGACCCGGGCCGATGAAGATACGCCCGGCATCACAACGCTGAATACTCACTTCAAAAATAACGGGTATACCACGATCTCTCTAGGCAAAATATTTCATCATGCCACTGATAATATAAAAGGTTGGAGCGAGAAACCGTGGCGACCCAAAGCGCCGTCCTATGTTACGGAAGCGGCCCTGTCCAACCGGGAAAAAGACCGCAAAGACCGCAAAGGCCGGATGCGGGGGCCTTCGTGGGAGGATGGCGGGGACGTTTCTGACGATACGTATGCCGACGGTCAGATAGCGAATCAGGCTATAGAGAAGCTGCGCTCTCTCTCGGACAAATCCGGTCAGCCATTCTTCCTTGCTGTCGGTTTCCTGAAGCCTCATCTGCCTTTTGTCGCTCCGGGACGACATTTTGAAAAATATCCGGTCTCCGAAGTCCGTATGCCGACCAACTACTTCCCGCCGAAGAACGCCCCGAAAGGAGCTGTGCATACTTTCGGCGAATTGCGTTCTTATACCGATATACCGAAAAAGGGTATACTTTCAGAAGAAAAAGCCCGTGAGTTAATTCGAGGTTATCATGCCGCGACCAGCTATACCGATTCTCACATCGGTCGCATTCTCGATACCTTCGACGAGCTCGGTCTGGCGGAAAATACAGTTATAGTTTTGTGGGGCGATCACGGCTGGAATCTCGGCGAACACACGATGTGGTGCAAACACAGCTGCTTTGAAACTTCCGTACGGGCACCTCTTATTTTTGCTGCGCCCGGGTCGCCGGGAGTACAAGCCGGCGCTGCGACAAAGTCACTCGCGGAATTTATTGATATCTACCCGACCCTCTGCGAACTCACCGGTCTGCCCCTGCCCGGCCATCTTGACGGCACATCACTCCTGCCGATTTTACGGGATCCTGAATCTACGGTGAAAAGCGAAGCTATCAGCCGGTTTACCAGCGGTGACACCATTCGCACCACCAATTACCGATATACCATCTACCGGGACAAAAAAGGCGAAATAACCGGGCACATGCTATACGATCACAGCAAAGACCCCGATGAAAATAATAACGTAGCAGATGATCCCGCCTACGCAGAAGACGTACAGGATCTGGCCAAACGCCTCGAAGCCGGTATGGGTAAACCTGATGACTTTCGGTAGGTTACAATGGTCTTTCTGAAGCCTCCTGTAGAAAGCACTGAGGACTTAAATGCCTGGGTTTTTCCATGAGCAGACTGCAATTTCCACAATTCTGTGGAGGGGGCTGATTTCTTGACCCAACAAATTCTCAGCACGGCTTCGCGTCGAAAGATACCTCAAACCAGCATCTTTGTGGGTGGTGAAGACCTTCCCTCCTACGCCGAAAACTTTCTCTACTCGCTTGCCTCAAACGGTTTTTTGACCGTTCGGGTAAATGCTAGAGAAGCAAAAACCGCCCGGGAAAATGCATTTGCGTCCAATGACAGTCTGGATCTTCTCGGTACAGGCAAAACCATGCTGGCAAAACGCGCCGTCACTGTTGTAAAACCGTTTGAGATTCCTCAATCTGAACACGCCGAGGTATATAATTGCATCCGTGAATTATCCCTTTCCCGGGGGCGCATCGTTAAATCCCAGACGTCAGTTTCGAACCAAATTCATACTTATGTTGACCGGCTTTTACCCGGATTTCTCGACAGTTCAAAAAGCGCTATTCATCCTTTCAGCAAAGCATCGCTGGCCCTGATGAAAAACGAATTCAGCTCTGTGAAAATTGGGCGTAAAAAATGCTCTACACTCGCCGGGCAGCTACGCAAACTCGGCACTCAGTACCCTGACGATACCGCTGCTAAATTGATCGCATTAGCTAAAGGTACGCTACTGCCAAACCAGGCGTTGGTGCCGACCCGGCAAAGAGTGTTAACCCCTCTTGTCGAACAGTATGAGAACTTTGAAAAAGCCGCCAGAGCAATGAAAGTTGAGGCTTCTATACACTTGGCATCAACTCCTTATGCGTTCCTTACTTCAATCCCCGGTATCGCCTTGACCATATCCAACGGCTTCGCCGGGGAGTTGGGTGCTCCGAGCCGTTTACCTGCCGTCAAATCGATTTGTGGCTACGGTGGCGTTGTGCCGAGATCGGACCAGACCGGCGGGCCCGATTCGGAAGCGAAGCTGAAAAGCAGTCCGCGCCGCTGCAACCGGGTATTTAAACACTGGCTGATGCAAGCGGTTGAAAAGGTCAATCAATTTGGTCCCGTCGAATGGAAAGATCGAGCCGGCCAATGGGAGGCTAACGGGCAGCATACCCGCTTTCTTTCCGCCCGGAGTTTTTTGAGAGTCAGTAAAGTTTTGGTATGTAGGCAGACAACTTTTCAATGTCGCGAGTCACTTGCGCCAAATGCAGGCAAACCGGTGCGCGCAGCTGATGCGGAAGTGGCCTATCGAATCATGGTAAATAAATGGAAGGAGGTGCCGCAATGGCAGGAAGTCGCCTTTGGAGATGACACACCACTGGGCAAATGGCGTAATCTTATGATAGAATTATTTGATGCCGATTTGCCACTTTCTAAAAGGTGATTTTGGAAGAAACATTCAGCACTAAATCAGGAGCGAGAAGGTATAGATAAAATGGAGCGACGGGCGACTTGTTATGGCTATGCGGACAGAACTGCAAAGACGGCACAACAAGAGAAAGTCCACTCAAGGTCGCCCCGCTCCACCTGCCCCATAGAAGAATATCTTAAGGTCTTAGTCCACCTGCTGAGCCACGTGGCACAAAAATAAAAAGAGCCATCGATGGCAAGATCCCAGTGAGTTAGAATCGGGGATAACGGCCGGAAATCCAGCAGGAAGTTTCGTCGGCTTTCATTTTTCAATCATGGCAGCGGCCTGATTTGGTATTTGGTAAACGCTTTTTTTTGACGAAAATTAAGTGGACGCATTGTCATGCCCATTTATCGCGAAGAAACTTTTTGTGTGAAAAGCAGTTGTAATAATCTGATACTCTCTTGTCCGCATTCTTGCAATGGTTCAGAAGACGCGGACAAGAGTGTCCGCTACACGTATCCAGCCAAGGGTTAGCGGGCCCAAATCACGACAGGATTTCGTCGACTGCATTCCCATATACATCGGTGAGGCGAAAATGTCGGCCGCTTTGGTTGTAGGTCAGCTCTTCGTGATCGACTCCCATGATTTTGAGGATCGTGGCATGCAGATCGTGGATGCTGACTGTGTCTTTGGTAGCGAAGTAGCCGAAGTCATCTGTGGCGCCGTGATGATATCCGGGTTTGGTTCCGCCACCGGCGAACCACATACTGAAGCCGTGGGGATTGTGATCGCGCCCGTTTTGATGGCGTCCGGTTGCGCCGTCAAAAAATTCAAAGGTAGGTGTTCTGCCGAATTCACTGCCGCACATCACCAGCGTGTCTTCAAGGAGGCCGCGCCGTTCTAAATCGTGTAGTAACGCCGCGATCGGTCTGTCTACGGCATGAGCATTGCCCCGGTGACCTTTCTCCAGTTCAGAATGTTGGTCCCAGAGGTTTCCATACCTAGGGGTGGCATGGTTGACTGTCACGTAGCGGACACCGGCTTCGGAGAAGCGCCTCGCCAGAAGTAGTGCTTTGCCGAATTCGTCGGTGTGATCCTCGCCGATTCCATACAGCTTTTTGGTGGCTGCGGATTCCCGGTTGATGTCCATGATTTCCGGTGCTTCGGTTTGCATGCGGAAAGCCATTTCCATTTCACTGATTTTGCGATCCACTGGGTTGGAGGAGTGATTGAGCGCTTCGATGAAATCGATATGTCTTCGCTGTTCGGTAAAACGCGGTTTAAGATTTTCCCATAACAAATCGCCCGTTTTGCGATTCGGGCGGGTCACGGAAGTACCTATATACTCCGCCGGGAGAAATCCGGTAGGACGGTTGGGGTCGGTCGGCACAATGTCGATATATCCAGGCAGGTTTTCATTCTCAGAGCCCAGTCCGTAAATCAACCAGCTGCCAAGAGTGGGGCGTACCTCAAGTGGCACTCCGGTATGCAGCACCGTTTTTGCCGTGATATGATCATTACTCTTATGATGAAGCGAGTGAATGAAGCAGAGGTCATCGATATGGCGGGAATTGACTTCAGGGAACAGTTCACTCGCGTAGGTTCCTGATTGACCATAGTGATTCCACTCGAAAGGAGAGGGGATAATCGTTCCCTGCGGGGCAAAGGTGAACTGCGGTGGACTTATAGAATCGGGTAGGGCTTGCCCGGCATATTTTTGCAGCGCGGGTTTGTGGTCGTAGGAATCGAGCTGGGACAGTCCGCCTTCGAGAAAAATGTAGATCACCCGGGATGCCCGCGGTTTCATGTGAATGTGTTTCACCGGATCGAAAGAGGACGCCTCGCGGGCGCACAGATCCATTGCAGCCAGCCAGCCGAGACCGGGGACGCCTTTCTGGAGCAGTTGACGACGGGAAATCTTCACAATGTTTTCCTTCCAAATCTATTCAGCGGAGACGAATTGTAAATCCGCGCAAATTTCCGAATCTTTTCCCACCGCAATTGTAAGGAATACGTTACTGAAAGGCATGAAAAACGTCTTTTTTGCCTTTGCTCTGTTTATTCCGCTTTTCTCCGGAGCCGCTGACCGGCCTAACATTGTCTGGATCATCCCGGATGATATGTCGGCGAATTTTTCCTGCTACGGCGAGACAGCGATCGAAACTCCTCATGTCGACAAGCTGGCTTCGCAGGGGGTGAAATTTACCAATGCCTACGTAACCGCTCCGGTGTGTTCGACTTGTCGATCGGCTTTTATCACCGGGATGTATCAGACTTCGATCGGTTCTCACCACCACCGCAGCGGCAGGGGGGAGATGAAAATTCACCTGCTGGAAGGAATGAAACTGGTACCGAAGCTCTTTCAGGAAGCCGGATATCACACTTCGATTACCGGTTGGCCGGTCAGAAAAGGCAGGTTGGGGAAGACGGATTACAATTTTGAGTGGGATCAATCGGTTTATGACAGCAGCGACTGGTCGGACCGGAAAGACGGCCAGCCGTTCTTTGCCCAAATTCAAACGCCGGGAGGAAAGCTGCGCGGCAAAGATGAAAGTGGCTGGGAAAAGATCGCGACAGCTGCGGAAAAGCATTTTGGAAAAAGAACTCCTCTGGAAGCTGTCACTTTGCCGCCTTACTATCCCAATCATCCCGATATCGTTCGCGACTGGGCTGCCTATCTCGAATCGGTCCGAATGACGGATGTGATGGTGGGAGAAGTTATCGCGCGGCTCGAAGCAGAGGGGTTACTGGAAAATACTCTGGTTTTGTTCATGACGGACCACGGAATCAGCCACGCCCGGGGAAAACAATTTATGTATGACGAGGGGCTTCACGTGCCATTGGTGATCGCCGGTCCCGGAATCGAGGCCGGTGCGGTGCGGGATGATGTAGTTGAGCATATTGATATAGCGGCATTGTCACTTGGCGCGGCGGGAATCCCGTTGCCGGACTATATGCAGGCAAAAGATATACTCGCCAAAGACTACCAGACTCGCGAAGCGGTATTTGCAGCCCGGGACCGGTGTGATGAAACGGTGGATCACATGCGTTCTGTCCGGACGAAGCAGTTTAAATACATTCGCAATTTCCTGCCGGAGCGTCCCTACCTGCAGCCTTGTGCCTATAAAGACGCTAAAGAAATTCTCAAGGCGATTCGCGAGTGCGAATCGGCCGGGGAACTTGATGATGTGCAAAAACTGGTCGTTCGGAAGGTGCGCCCGCCGGAGGAACTATACGATGTATCCAACGATCCTCATGAGATCAATAACCTCGCCGCTGATCCCGCTTATACTGACAAGCTCAAGGAGATGCGAGCCAGACTCGATACCTGGATGGTGGAAACCAACGATCTCGGTCGCATACCCGAAAGTGAGCAAATGTATGAGAGCGATATGGAAATGTATCGGAACAAATTCAAAGGTAAGAGGGCCAACCCGGTTGCTCTGAAAATTATCGAAGACAATATCGCTTTGATGAAGAAGTGGGCAGCCGAAGGTAAGTAGGGAATTGATTGCCTACCAGGAGACGGAAGCAAACAGGGCGCGGTGAAAGTGAACGTGCTGGAGCAGTGCCCGGCTTTTGTCCAGTTCAAATACTTTGCCATCCTCACAGAATACAAAAATTTCCCCTTCGGGTCCGGTCTTGAGGCTCTTTACAGCGCCTTTCATGTTGCCGAAAGGCTTCAGGACACTCAGCCTGGTCGTGGACTGAGAAGGGGTTACTTCCGCAACGAGGATTTGTCCGCTGTCATCCGCAAATACCGCTTTGCCATCGAGGAAAGGAAAGCGCTCACCGCGGTAGATCATTCCGCCCACATTCTTACCGATTTTTGAACTCCGGGCGTATTCGATCTGTGGGGAGAAAATTTCCTCTCCTACCTGATTCATCCTGGCTGGAGGATAGTAAAATGAACCTTCCGACAAATTCCAGCCAAAGAACTCCGCACCGAAGTGGCTTACATTGATTTCCTCAAGCATATCCAAACCGGTATCGCTGATGCAGACCCACTCGCGAAAGGGATCATAGGCAACTGTGTGCGGATTGCGAAGTCCGTAGGACCACAACTCAGGGAGGCTGTTCTTTACCAGAAAGAATGGGTTGCTGGACGGAATGCGATAGGGAGCCTTGGTTTTACTATCTATCAGCGGATCGATCCGAAGCACTTTCCCATATACGGAAAACAAGTCGGAAGCCCGGCTTCGGCTCGTGTCGGATGAATCCGCTACGCCTACATAGAGATGACCTTTGTGATCGAAAGTTAAATCGGTGATGACTGTGCCGGTCACATCCGGAAGGTTGCTGACCCGGAGAATTTCACGGCGGGTACCTTTGAAGTTGGCAGCGAGATGGTCATCGGTCGAAAATTCATAGATCACTTCCTGATAGGTTTCACCATCAACCTGCTCGAAAGTCTTTCCTGCGCCTTTCTTTTCTGTCAGTGCGACGAAAAATTTGCCGTAGCCGCGGGTGTGTTTGGTGGAAAAGTCAGGGTGAAACGCAATCGCCGTGCATCCACCGGATTCAAGAAAGTTTTCTGTTTCGATCGTGAAATACTCCGATACCCGGCGCTGTTTTCCGCCAATGGCGCTGCTTTTAACGATGGTTCCATTCTGACTGAGCAGAAACAGATCGCCTTCTTTCACAAAGCCCAGATCGACCGGTTTCTCCGTTTCCGCGAAGAGGGTAAATTCGCCGTCGAACTTAGCGTCGTTGAATTCAATCGACTTGAGCTGAAAATCAGGGGCATTGTAAACCGTTCTCATCGAACTAACTATGTCCGCCGCGATCCAGGCAACACCGCCGAATAGAACCGACGCTGCAAATATGGCGATTTTCGCACGGATGAGAGTTAAAGAACGAAGCATTCTGGAAATTACGACAATTACAATATGAATCAAACGTAATTTTCATAAATTTGAAAAAAATCAAAATTGAGAATCCGTGGTTGTTTGTGAATCTTCCTGTCTGATTCGTTGTGAATATGATAAATTACTTTTTGATCACGAACATGTTCCCCTTTAGAAACAGCGATTCATGAACGGGCTTGATGCCAGCGGATTTTGGCTCCTCGGTCTCGGTTTACTTGTGGGATTCCTCGCAGGAGCGATTTTTGCCCGGAAACACCGAACTGCAGTGGAGCAACAACTGGAACAGGAGAAGATACTTCTGCGGCGCTTGATTAATCACATTCCCGCCTGCATTTATGTAAAAGATCTGGCAGGGCGATACCTGGTAAATAATCTGGTGCACCTCAAACACCTTGGTGTTGAGACGCAGGAAGAGGCGGAAGGCAAAACAGTGTTCGATTTTCTGGATCAGGATTTGGCTGCGAAGTTTGATCTGGTTGATAAAGAAGTCATGTCTTCGGACCGGAGCACGGGAACTCTGGAAGAGCACATGCGGAAAGAGGACGGGGCATGCTACTGGCACAGTACCGAAAAAAACCCTCTGCATGATCGTTCCGGAAATGTCATCGGAATGGTCGGGGTGAGCCGCGATATTTCCCGGGAAAAGCGGGACCTCGAAGAACTGGAGAGAACGCGGCGGTTTCTTGAAACGGTAGTCAACAATCTACCGATCATGGTGTTTATCAAAGATGCCGACGAGTTGAGATTTCTTCTCTATAACAAAGCGGGTGAGGAATTGACCGGTTACAGCAAAGAGGATGTAGCCGGTAAAAATGACTTTGATATGTTTCCCCGGGAGGAAGCCGAATCCTTTATCAGGTGTGACCGTGCGACTTTGGCCGGCGGCAAATTGGTAGACATTCCGGAGGAAAAAATTCTGACCCGCTATCACGGGGAAAGAATCCTGCACACCAGAAAGATACCGATTCTGGATGACGAAGGTGTTCCCCGCTATCTTCTGGGGATATCAGAAGATATTACGGAAAAGAAAGCGGCCGAACGGGAGCTGCAGCGTGCGAAAGACGACGCGGAAGTAGCCAACCAGGCGAAAGGTGCTTTCCTGGCGAACATGAGTCATGAAATTCGCACTCCGATGAACGGTATCATCGGAATGACCGAGCATGTAATGACTACAGATTTGACCCGTGATCAGCGGCAATATCTGAATCTGATTTCTCAATCCGCCGAATCTCTGCTGAAGTTAATTAATGACATCCTCGATTTTTCAAAAATCGAAGCGGGAAAATTCGAACTCGACCCGCATGAATTTGACCTTCGTGACGGCATTGGAGATACTCTTCAGACTCTTGGTTTCCGGGCGGCGGAAAAGAATCTGGAACTTACTTTCCGGATCGACCCGGATGTTCCCGACAGACTCGTTGGCGACCTGGCCCGTCTCCGTCAGGTTCTGGTGAATTTGATAGGCAACAGCCTCAAATTTACTCAGGAGGGCGAAGTCTTACTGGATATCCGGCTCAAGTCACGAACTGCTGAAAGGGTGACGCTTCTTTTTTCTGTAAAAGATACCGGTATTGGAATTCCGTCGGAGAAACAGGGGCTGATATTCGAGTCATTTTCCCAGGCGGAATCATCGACCACGCGGGCGTATGGTGGCACCGGTTTGGGGCTCGCCATATCCTCCCAACTGGTCGAGATGATGGGCGGCAGGATACAGGTCGAAAGTGATCCCGGCACGGGAAGTACCTTTTTCTTCACGGCCGGGTTCGGTATGGCTTCTGACGAAATAACTACCTCTTTTGCGGTGCCCGATTGTATCAAAGCAATTCGCGTTTTGGTAGTAGACGATAATGAAACCTCCCGGCGCTATTTGCAGGATACCATCAACGGGTGGGGGATGGATTGTGTAGTGGCGGCAGGCGGGGACGAAGCTATGCAGTTGCTTGACTCGGGTGGGAACGGGGGTGCCGGTCCATTTCAACTTGTGCTGCTGGATTTCTCCATGCCGGGAATGGATGGAAAACAAGTCGCTCTCAGGATTCGCGAGCGGTTCGGCGGGGAGGCTCCGCCTGTAGTATTCCTTTCGTTTGCCGGGAAAACCGTAAGTAGTGAGGAATTTGCAAAACAAGGTGTTGGTGTAGTTGCTTCTCTAACCAAGCCGGTGAAGCAGTCTGATTTGCTCAGCGTGATCAGCCGGATCTTCGAGTCGGGCAGTTCGACCGAGGGTTCTCCCGGTGACGGGGATAGCAGTTCTCCGGAGATTCCTCCGATGAAGTTTCTTCTCGCGGAAGATGGTCGCGTCAATCAACTGGTTGCTACCAGTCTTCTGGAGAATATGGGGCATTCGGTAGAAGTGGCAGCCAACGGAGAGGAGGCATTTACAGCATTCCGGAACAAAGAATTTGATGCCGTCCTTATGGATGTGCAGATGCCGGTGATGGACGGGTTTGAGGCGACCCGTGCGATTCGCGATCTGGAAAAAGAAACCGGCGGGCATATACCGATCATCGCAATGACAGCCAACGCCATGAAAGGGGACCGGCAAAAATGTCTGGATGCCGGGATGGATGACTACCTTTCCAAGCCGGTGCGATCCCGTGATCTAGTCGCGATTTTAGAGAAATATGCACCGTCAGTTCAGTGACCGGTTAGCCCTTGTTGCGGTTGGATTTTTTACCGTTGATCGATTCGCGGCGGGTCTTAAACGGATTGTAGCCGGAGTAGCCGCTGGCTTTCTTTTTTTGCGCAGCCAGCTGCCTTTTCCGGCCTGGTGATCGGTCGTGGCAACGTCTTACCAGAATCTGTTCCCCTACAGAAAGTTCACTGAGCGGTATCCATTTTGCACTACCATCGCCCCGGCGCATTAACAGGTTGTCGCCCTGCAGCCGGATGAACCGGCTGATATCAAAAGGTTCAGAGTTCATGGAAAAATGGTAGGCCAGGTATCAGCAAAATCACCACGATTTTCCGTTATCCGACCAGGTTTCGAACAGTTTGTCTTTTCCGGCTGACCAAACGAGAACTTTTCCGGGGATCGGTTCGTTAGTAATAGGACAGTGGACTTCTCCGTCGTCATCGGTATCGATGCGGACCCGGTACGTCTTTCCTCGCTGGTCTACCAGAGCCCCGTCTTTGATATCACTCCGGCCTTCGAGAGAAAATGAGGTTGTCGCACTCAGCATTCTCATGAATCTGGCGTCGGTTTCCAGATCGATATCATATTCCTCCGGTCCGGAGGCAGGGAAGTGCCCTTTTATCACGTGGTAGGAAGTCACCGAAGTCGCGACCTCCCGCGCTGCTTTTGTGTCCAGTCGCTGCCCCGAAGTTGAAAGCATATATCTGATGCCGAAGATAAGGAGAAATGCAGCCCAGAGAGCGATCAGCAGCATAAGGAGCATCAAGTACTTCGATTTCATTCTGAAACCAAACTTACTTAGAAAATTTACAATGTAAATACAAATCTAACCGCCGATGGCAATCATGCGACGACCCGGTTGGTAATTTTCGCGGAAATCGTGTTGTTCAGGCTTTCTTGCCACGACTTCGAGGAAGAACTTCCGCACATCGTCGTCGTTCAGCCCGGGATTGCGCAAAACATCGCGCATGTCGAATTCGAGATGGCTTCCCAGGCAGGGCCGCAGTTTCCCTTCACAGGTGAGGCGGAGCTTGTTGCAAGTCTCGCAGAAGTGAAAATTCGTCATGGCGCCGATAAAACCAATAATCTGACCGGTATCCGGAATTTGGAAATAGCTGGCCGGGCCATTGGTTTTGAAGTCGGGAAGCGGGGTTAGCTGCCCGTATTTGAACTCGATCAGTTTCTTCGCTTCCCCGGTGGAAAGGAAATTGTCTTCGCTGAGGACTTCGGCCGAGCTGACGGGCATTAATTCGATAAAGCGGATCAGAGCGCCTTTTTCCCGGGCAAAATCAATCAGATTCCAGAGTTCGTGCTCGTTCTTGTGCCTCATCAGCACTGAGTTGAGCTTTACTTTCTCAAAACCGGCGGCAACGGCAGCTTCGATTCCGTCGACGGCTTTTTGCAGATAATCCCGGCCGGTGGTTTTCGCGTATTGCTCCTGATCGAGAGTATCCAGTGAAATATTGACGGTCCGCACTCCGGCCCTCTTCAGGGCGGTAGCATTGGTTTCATCGGAATCGGGCCAGGCATTTCGCGTCAGCAGGGTGCCATTTGTCGAGATGCCGACATCCTCGATGCCATCGATTGAGCAGAGTTCGGAGATGAAAGACAATACATTCCGGCGGGTGAGAGGTTCGCCCCCGGTGACACGGACTTTGCTGATACCCAAGTCGGCACCGACTTTCGCAACGCGGAGGATTTCCTCATAAGTAAGGACCTCTTCACGCGGCAACCACTCCTGATTTTCGTGCGGAAGACAGTAGTGACAGCGCTCGTTGCACCGGTCGGTAACCGAGATCCGCAGATAGCTGATCAAATGTCCAAATTTGTCTTCCATGAAAAGTGTTCCGAACTCAAACTAACCAGATTGGCAGCGTCTGTCCAGCACGGGATGAGTCCTGACAAAGTGCCCCCTGAATTTCATTTTTCTGTCAGTCCATCCCCAAGGCTACTCGCAATGATATGTCACGGCGTTGGATGAGTCCCGACAAAACATCTTGTCACACCGGGAAATTGAGACGTTATTATTTCTATAACGGATGGCCCGGTCTGCGATCTGTACGATATCCCTGAAATGACACCTCTCTTCCGAAAGTTTTTCGGCCTGAACTGGCTGCTGTTTGCCAATATGCTGGCGCTGTTGATCGTCGGGATATTTGCTATATACAGTGCCTGCTGGATGCGTGATGATCCGGGGCTTTCCGGAAAATGGCGCAGCCAGGTGATATATGCAGTAGTAGGACTGATTTTCTTTTTCGGAGCGGCTCTGACCGATTACCAATGGATAAAGAAACTTGGAATTCCTTTCTATATTTTCGGGCTGATCCTGCTCATATTGACGCACTTTTTCGGTGCGGAAATTAATAATTCCAAAAGTTGGCTGAAAGTCGGGTCGGTGATGATTCAGACCTCCCAGATAGCTATCGCCGGTGGGATTGCGGGTATGGCAGTGATCCTTTCCCAGTTACAGCGGCTGCATCCTTCGCTGAAAAATCCGTTTGTGAGATTGCTATTAACCGGAGTTGTCGCTTCTGTGCCGCTGCTCTTCGTTCTGATTCAGGGGGATTTTGGTTCCGCCTTTGTCTGGATTCCCGTTACCGCCGTGATGATTTTGCTGGGGAATATTCCGTTTCGGTATATCACGGTTGTGGTTTTGATAGGTACACTTTGTCTGCCCTATGTATTCTTTTTCGGGATGAAAGACTACCAGAAAAAGCGTATCACGGTTCAGTATAAAATGCTGAGAGGTGATCGTGTCGATACGCAGAATGAGGCCTATAACGCGCACAACAATCTCATGGCGATCGGTAGCGGCGGCTGGACCGGGAAGGGTTTTAAAAACCCGGATACGATCAACAACAAAGGCTTCATCACACCGGACACAGCGATCAATGACTTTATCTTTGTGGTGTTCGCGGAGGAACACGGTTTTCGCGGTGCATTGATCGTTCTCGCCGGCTTTATGCTGATGTTGTTACAGTGCCTGTTTGTGGCTTTCTACAGCAGAGATGTGCTCGGGCGGCTCATCGTCGTCGGGGTGGTGGCATTGATATTTGCGCATATTTTCCAAAATGTAGGGATGAACGTGCTGTTGACTCCGATCACCGGTATTCCTCTGCCGCTGGTGAGTTACGGCGGAACTTTTGTAGTCATCGTGATGTTTTTGCTGGGACTGGTGCAAAGTGTATGGATCCACCGGATCGAACATACCGGGGAATCTCATCGTCCGGCTATGGATATCCGCGGTCTGCGGTGAGACCTGCTGCATTAAACAGGGTACAATCCCGCATTCAACAGGGTACAGTTTCGGACCTAACAGGGTACAGTTTGCCGGACTACACGTTGGCCTTCTCCAATTCGGATTTCCGAAATGCACTCGGCGACATACCGGTGATTTTTGAAAAGGATCGATTGAACTGGGAAAGAGATTGAAACCCTACCTGGTAGGCAACTTCCGATATCTGAATTGACGGCCGCAGTAATTCTTTTCTGGCCCGGGCGATGCGGGCTCTCGTGGTGTATTCCGTTACCGTCATGGAGGTGACTTCCTTGAAGGTTCGGCAGAAGTGAGATTTGCTCATCCCGGCGGCTTTAGCAATTTCATCCAGCTCGATTGGGTCTTCCAGATTCTGATGAATCATTTGCCGGGCTTTCACGATCCCTGCCGGTTCGTGCTGTTGGGTCGCTACGGTTACGGTTTCAGCGTGTTCAGAGAGCTGTTCGGCGAACATGTTGAGGAGGATCACCATGCTTTCGTAGCGCTTCGGATCCACGGTCCTTGTTTCAAAATAAGCCGCCCGGAGATTGGTTTCGTCCTTGTCGGAAATATCCCGTAGCGATTTCAGTGTTTTGATTACCCGCAGAAAATCCTCTTCGGTGGGCTGGCGCATGAACACTTGTCCGGTTTTCAAAAAGCCGAGCACGATTTTGCCCAGTTTTACCGGCACAGCGGTGGCGCAGAGACCGCTGAAACATCCGCAGGTCTTCGGTCCGTCGACTTGCTTCGCTTCTTCGACGAGTTTCCGGTTAGTTTCTTGACAGGCCGAGCAGGCTGTATCGCAGCGGTTGAGCAGTTCGCAAAACGGACTCTGGTTTTCCCGGTGCTCTGTGATACACCATTCCTCGTCTCTCGGCAGGAACCTGAGCGGCAGTCCGGTAGCGCTCCGGAAGGCTTCCTCGAATCTCGCAAACAAGCGGGATGTGTGGAGCCTCTCGAAAATGTCATGTTCCAGAGATGAAGGGGGCGTTACGCTCATTTGAAGTATAACAAAATACTACGACTCTAAGCGATACGATCAAGGAAAACGCGAGGCGACCCGGGAACGGAAAATTTCCACGGGGCGCATGGCGATTCCTATACTGATGATTGAGCTGACCGGCATGAGGATTGACGCGAGCAGAGGCGTCATTTTGCCAAACAGACAGGCCGTGATGGCGAGGACGTTGTAAACGATGGTAAACGCGATGATCAGAATGGTGGTATGCCTGGTCCAGCGGGCCGCTTCGAACAGGCGGGGAAGAAAGGAGAGTCCTTCGCAGGTAAAAATAAAACCAGCATTGCGATCCAGCATGGACCGGTCGGTCACCGGGGTGCCGGTAACCGTGCTGGCGGCGAAAGAGGGGGCGTCGTTCATCCCGTCGCCGAGATAAAGGGCCGGTTGCAGTTTTTCCGTTTTTTCCAGCTTCTGTTCCGGCGAAAGACTGCCGAAGGCGTTTTTTGCCGGGATTCCCAGCTTTTCTGCAAACTGCAAAATTCTCTCATGGCTGTCGCCGGACAGAATATGAAGCTGCAGATTAAAATGATCCATCAGCGAGCGTGAGGCGGCGACGGCTTCGGGGCGGAGCGACTCGCCAAACTCAAAGATGGCGAGCGATATTCCGTCGCAGGCAAACTCACAACTCAAACCGGTGGATGTATGTACCTCCGGTTTCCTGTTACCGCGCCAGCCGGGTTTGCCCAGCGTCCAGAGGTGACCACCCATTTCCACGGATCGACCAAGGCCCGGTGAGATATCGCTTTTGCGGTATTGTTTCGAAAAACAGGCGATGTGTTCCCGCAAAGTCCGGTCGAGCGGGTGAATGGAATCGGTCGTCAGGATAGCGAGAACTTCGCGTTGTTCGGCGCTCAGGTTTTCCAGATCGCCTCGATTTCTCAATTCCGGGTGTTCCAGGGTTAGTGTTCCGGTCTTATCGAGAATCACATTTTTGACCCGAATGAGGTTTTGCCAGAATTTGGATTGCTGCACAAAGACACCCTGCCGTGCCATCGCCGACCCGATCCTGCGCTCCACCAGCGGTATGGCAACGCCAATCGCGCAGGGGCAGGAAATGACGAAGATGGAAATCGTTACCTGCAGTGCATCCAGGGCCGTGTGACCGATAAAGAACCGAAACAGCCCGCCGAAGATACCGATGAAAATGATACTGATTAGGTAGCCTTTGAGAAAGCGGGTCGGGGTGATGGTGGCATTTCCTTTCCGGGCACTTTCATATAGTTTGGAAACGGCCGATTCCCCGAAGTCCTCCCGGGCGGTCAACTGCACCGCCTGGTTGGCGAGGACGATGGCTCCGGCCGGTACGGTGCGTCCGGTAGGGAACAGGCGGGGATCGGGTTCGCCGGTCATCCAGGCGAGGGAGAATTCGGTATCATCACTTTCCAGTTGGGCCACTACAGGAAGTGCTCTACCCGGAGGTAGTTCAAACCGGTCACCGTCTTTCAAATCTGTAGTGGCTTTGCGGCTTCCGTCGGCTAACGAAATTTCGGGGATCAAGGCGGACTGCCCCTGAAGGCGATGGCTGACCTGTTCAATCGCAAGCAGGTGAATATACCTGCCCGCCAACATTAAGGTCGTGAAAATGGCGACAAAATCGAAGAAGAACAGTTCGCTTTTACCGGCCAGCCAACCGATACAGGAGCCGATAAAAGCCAGTGCCAGACCCAGGGCGATAGGTAGATCAATGTGGATGGTTTTTTGCTGAATCGCCCCGATGGCTTTGACAAAGAACCACGAGCCGCCGATAAACAGTGCCAGGGTGGATGACACCAGCGCGACGAGATCAAAAATACCGGCAAACTCAAATCCGTCGTCCATTCCCAGGTAGCGAGGCAGGGAAAACGCCATTGTATTGAGCGCAAAAGCGGCGCAGATCCCGAGGCGGGCCAACAGTTTGCGGCTCTCTTTGGCAGGCGCTCTGTCGGAACTCATCGAGTCCATGGAATACCCGTAACGGGGCAGTTCCCGGGCGAATTCGAGCAGGGCATCGCTGCCTTTTTTCCAGCTGAAAGTGCCTTCTGCAATGGACGGGTCCACCGAGGCGGAGACGGCGCCATCGAGACGGTGGAACAGAGTTTCGATCAACCACACGCAGCCTACGCACGTCGTTCCGCTGATATGAACGGTGGCTGTGGGGCAGTCTTCATCAGCTGACTCGGCTTCAGCAATGAGCGATTCGATCCACTCGGTTTCCACCGGTTGAAAGGGGCGTTCTCTGGCCGGGCGAACTTTTTTGTCGCCTTTCAGCTCATAAAACCGGTCGAGACCTTCGTCGAACAGCAGATCGTAAACCACCTCGCATCCGGCACAGCAAAATTTGGCATCTGCTTTTTCCGGATGAAAGGGGGTGCCGCAGTGAATGCAATCGACAGCGGAGGTCATGATTTGACTTCACTGCTATGGCAACAGGAGGGAAGTGCCTTCGGAGCAGAGGAATCGATAGTTTCTGAGCCTGGGAGAAAAGGAATCGTATCGTGGAGACGAAAGGACATGACCAAAACGGCTACTATGGCAAGACCTCTCTGCAAAGCGGAAAAACGGGCCGCCGGGATAATTTTTTGCAGCCGTACAAACGACTCCTGGGCCAGCCAGAGCAGTGGGACTGTGCCGATTCCGAATGCGAGGGCGAACTCGGCACCCCGCACCGCACCGCCACTCAGAAGGCAGGCGGCAAACAGCAGGTAGAGTGGGCCACAGGGCAGGAGCGGGGTTGCGATGCCCATCAGGAAACCGCCTTTCGCCGAGCCGAGCTTTATCGATTGCAGCCGGGCTTTGAAAGTCAGTTTGTTTAACCATTCAGGCCGCGGCAGGCGTTTCCACCATCCCATTGCAGTGATCAAAAACACTCCCACCAGCATCCATGGCAAAACCACTGCCGGAGTATTGAAAATCCAGCGAAGTGGTTGCTCCCCGAGGGCTCCACATACCGCACCGATGGACGAATAGGCAATCAGGCGTCCGCCATGATAGGCAATCGCACCGATAATGCCTGACATTTCGCCACCGTTACCCTGTTTTTTCAATACACAGGCAACCGGTCCGCACATGCCTACGCAATGCAGGCTGGTAATAAGCCCGGTAGCAAGTGCCGCAGTGATGGTAAAGGTCGGTTCCATATGAAGGTTAATGGTTCTGATTCGCGGGAGCTACCGGAATTGCTTCCGCCTTATTTTTGGTGGCTACCATAATTAAAGCTGTCCATGCGGTGATCAAAACCAGAAATGCCAGGATGACATAGATCCAGGGAGCTCGAAAAAGTATCATGGTGCTGGTGTCTTTAAAGAATCCGGGTGAGGTCCGACAAAGCGAATTTTGTGACGCAGCGTAATATCCCCGGGCTGGCCTTTGATGGCGAGGGTCAATTCGGTTGGGCCTTTGTATCCCTCAGCTGTGGCTTTCAAAATCGTCGGCCGGGTAACACCTTTGTGTGGCTCAATCGTAATAACCTGCCCGGCTCCGGAAAGCGAGTAGCCGGCAGGAGGATTTTCCAAAGACATCTCAAAAGTGGCCGGCTGGTTCCGTTTGTTGAGAAGTCGGAGTTGATAGTGATTCCGGACGGATTCCGAATCAATATAGAAAGGCGCCCCGGCCATGCGCGATGAGGATACTGTATATGGTCGGGCTTTGAAAAAAGTGGTTAAAGTTAGCGCTGCCAGTCCAAGGAATCCCAGGGTGGCATAGACAAAGATCCGGGGGCGGAGAATCTGCCTTTTTTTCTGACTTAATCCATTCAGCGAGTCGTAACGAACCAGACCGGTAGGGCGATCCAGTTTTTTCATGATGTCATCACATGCATCAATACACGCCGCGCATCCGATGCATTCCAACTGCAGTCCGTTTCGGATATCGATTCCCGTTGGGCAGACATTGACGCACCTCCGGCAATCGACACAATCGCCGGTAACGGCTCCCGGTTTCCCCCTCGGCTCACCCCGCATCTCGTCGTAACCGATGATCATTGTATTATCATCCGTCATCGCAGATTGCAGTCGACCGTATGGACAAACCATGATACAAAACTGTTCCCGGAATCTGGCAAAACAAACGTAGAGAGCACCGGTCAAAAACAGAATCGCACCGAAGGCGAATGCATGTGACATGGGGCCTTCCTCCATGAAATGATAGAGTCTCTTAATCGAGATGAAATAAGAGAGAAACACGTGCGCCAGCAACGCGGAGACGATGAGAAATAATCCGTTTTTTACCACCCGGCGGAATATTTTTCCCGGTCCCCAGGGGGCCGCATCGAGCCGTTTTCTTTGCGTTCCCTCGCCATCTATCCATCGTTCGATTCTTCGGTAGATATGTTCGAGGAAAACGGTATAAGGGCAGGCCCAGCCACACCAGACCCTACCCAGAAGTGCGGTGATGAAGAAGAGAGAAAACCCCAGTCCTGTGATAGAGAAGAACATGACCCAGAGATCCTGGGGTGCCAGGGTAATGCCGAAGAGGTGAAACTGACGGGTTTGTACATCAAGGAACACAGCAGGAGCGCCGTTAATCTGGATCCATGGCAGAGCGACATAAATCAGCAGCAGAAAGGCGGCAAATATTTTTCGAGCGGTAGTGAACCGTCCCGATACATCTGCCGGGTGGAGAATATAGTGGGAACCATCCGCGTTTACCGTAGTAACGCTGTCCAGATTCGGGCTCTTTCTGAGATCCTGCTTTGCCATCGATTTAGAAGTCTTTGAAGTCCTCTTTGTTTTTCGAAATAATATAAGCTGTTAATTCAGCAATCTGATCGGGAGTGTATAACTGCCCGAAAGCCATCATTCTCGCTCCGCTGGGCTCCATTCCTTTACTTTCCGCCGGCGTGCCGTTGTTGATCAGTTTGAAGATGTCGAGAGGATTATTCCCGTATTTCCATTCGTGATCGACAAGTGACAGAGCCAGTTTGGTGGGGGCATCCATATTGGGGCCGTGGCAGGCAATACATACCTGCAAATAGATGGCTTCCCCGGCTTTCACCCTCGATTCATCAGTCGCCCATTCGTTGACCAGGGCTGCATCGGTCAGGTTCGACATGGTGTCCGCCAGAGCGGCGCTTTTCTTTTCATTCACAGAGGCGACAGCTGTGGTGATTCTTTCATGATCGGAGGGGATCACTCCTATGGTGTAGTACAGGAACCACATTCCGAAAAAGAACACGATGGCACCGTAGAAAGTAAACAACCACCAGTTGGGCAGTTTCTGGTCAAACTCCTGAATGCCGTCGTACTCGTGTTCGCGCAGGATCACTTCGCCCTTGGCCCGGGCGAAATCGCCGCGACGATATTGGGTATTATCTGTATCGCTCATTTCTAATTTCCAGTCCGGTTTCTGTCGTCTTCTTCCAGGGCGAGATCCGCACTCCGGTCCACCGTGTCCCGGTCCATGCGGATGGTTCGGATAAAGAAGCCGATAAATATCAGCAAGGTGAATGCGAAAGATATAATAGGGACAATGGTGGTCCAATCGTCGAATATGACTCTCTTAAACATGGTGATTAGTTTTTGGTTGAAAGTTCGTAGGCCGGCAGGTTTTTGTCAGGGTCCAGAGGGTGAGGCTGGTTATCCGGATCCTGTTCGGTGTAGGCACCCAGTTTTTGGAGGTAGGCGACTACCGCAGTGAACTGTGTTTCTGACAGGTAATTACGCAGTTCGGGGCCGGATAGATCCTGTCTGCTTGGCAGGAATGCCGAGTCCGCTACCGTTCCCGCGATAGCCATAGCCTGCTCGCGCGCATGCTGTTCGATCTCGTGATCTGTCATGGTAGGATAGGGAACTCCCAGTTGTCTCTGAACCTTGATTTTTTTAGGTAGAGATTTGAAATCGGTTTTCTTTTCGAAGAACCATGGATAGGCAGGCATGTTGGAGCCCGGTGAGGTCTGGCGCGGGTTCAGGAAGTGGTTGAAGTGCCAGAGATTATCTCTTTTTCCAACGCGAACCAGTTTCTTCTCGTCGATAGGCTCTCCTCCTTCGCGGGCGAGATCCGGTCCGGTTCTCTTCGAGCCCCATTGGAAGGGGAAATCGTAGATTGACTCGCCAAGGTGGGAGTAATCATCCGGTATTCCGGGTCTTCCATATCTCATCACATCGGGAACGAGGGTTCGGATCATTTGTGAGTGACAGTTGTAGCAACCCTCCGAGACGTAGATATCGCGGCCCGCCAGTTCCAGTGGCGTATAGAGTTCCTGGAGACGTCCTTCTACATTGACATGTCGATTTACCACAACCGACGGGATGATCTGAATGAGGCCCCCGATCGCGACGGCTACAAATACGAGAATCGTGAAAGGTATATAGTTCTCGAGGAGGTTGTCGTGGAAGTTTGCCCAGCTTCTTGAGTTCCAGCGGAACTCGAACATGACTACGATCCCCACCATTACGATGGCAACGAGGATTGTCGCCGCCATAGTGAAGGGAGTGAAGAACCACAGGGAAACAAGGCCGATGATGACGCCGGTGTAGACAACCGCCCGGTGGAAGATCAGTTCTCCGATCTTCATGTTGTCTTTTTCTCCGGACTTCAAGAGATTCACTTCAATCGTGACATCGGTCATCTTACCGCTGCGTGCCGTTTGCCAGAGATTTACCGCACACATGAGAAAGCCTGTCAGATAAAGCAGTCCTCCGACTCCCCGCAATATATAAGGAAGCTGGATGGCTTGAAGGGTTTCCACAAATTCGTAGGTTAATCCGGTTCCGGACTCATTGATTTGTCCGAGCATGAGCCCCTGCATGACTCCCGCCGTCCACATCGCTCCCACATAGAGAAGAATGCCCACGAGTGAAATCCAGAAATGCATATTGGCCCAACTTATTGACCAGAGTTTGGTTGCCCAGAGGCGCGGCGCCATCCAGTAAAACATACCGGCTGCCATCAACCCGTTCCAACCGAGCGCCCCGGAGTGAACGTGGCCGATTCCCCAGTCGGTGTAGTGGGAAAGCTGATTGACTGCACGGATCGACAACAACGGACCCTCAAAGGTTGCCATACCGTAGAATGTGATTCCGGCGGCGAAGAATTTGATCACCGGGTCGGTCCTGAGCAGGTTCCAGGCTCCCCGCAGTGTGAGCAAACCGTTTAGCATCCCGCCCCATGATGGTGCCCACAACATGAGCGAGAAAAGCATTCCCAACATCTGGAGCCATTGGGGAAGAGCGGTGTTCAACAAGTGGTGAGGGCCGGCCCATATGTAGATGAAGACAAGTGACCAGAAGTGAATGATAGAAAGCCGGTAGGAGTAAACCGGACGGTTCGCTGCTTTGGGCAGAAAGTAGTACATGATCCCCAGAATCGGAGTGGTTAGGAAGAACGCCACCGCGTTATGTCCATACCACCATTGTACCAGAGCATCCTGCAGACCGCCGAAGATGGGATAAGAATGGGTCAGCGATGTAGGGATCTGCAGATTGTTTACGATGTAGAGCATCGCAATCGTCACAATGGTTGCGATATAGAACCAGATCGCCACATAGAGGCTTTTTTCGTTCCGTTTCGCAAGTGTCCAGAAAAAGTTGATCGCAAAAATCACCCAGACCAGAACCACGGCTACATCCAGCGGCCAGATCAATTCGGCGTATTCCTTCGACTGGGAAAGACCAATCGGCAAGGTAAGGACGGCTCCGACAATAATGCCCTGCCAGCCCCAGAAATGAAGCAGTGACAACAGTTTTGATGCCGTTCTGCATTTGCAGAGTCTTTGCGTGGAATAATATATACCGGCAAACATCATGTTGCCTACAAAGGCAAAAATCACGGCATTGGTATGCAACGGGCGGAGCCGGCCGAAGGTAATAAGGTCCAGCCCGTCCGTGTTGAGTTTGCCGAAGGTAATGAACTCAAGGAATTTGCCGTTTGCCTGCCACCAGCTCAATTGGCTGGACGCCAGCAGGCCGATTGTCATACCGATGATGCCCCAGAACAGCGAGGCGATCATGAAGTTTCGCGGGGTGCGATCGTCGAAGGTGATACTTGTTTTGTCTCCCATATCAGTGTGTGTGATAAAAGTTGTATTATTCGTCGTCTTCCAACGGCAGTAGAGAATCGTGCTCCAGTGACGAAGTTCGTTTCTTTGTCGCTTCAACCGCGAAACAGATGATGAATATGACTCCCAAAATGAGAGAGATGAATAGAGTGATTCCTATAACGCTCATGTAAATAAAGTGGTTGAGGGGGATTTAATCGGCCGGGTGAGTTGATTTCCAGTTAGGATTCCTCCGGGCCCATTCCATAAAGCTGCTGGCGATCATGAGTCTCAGTGTCTCCGGGTCGATCTTTTTTGCGTTTAACCACATATCGTGATGGGCGCTGCCCGGTTCTTTACAGCTGAGATGAACTTTGAAGATGTGTTCGGAGTCGGGGATTGAATCTATCGTCCGGGAAGATTCAAAAACGATGTTTCCGTAGGAGAACAGAAATTTATCGAGTTCTTCGGCATCAATCGGATGATGCGGGTTGATATAGCTGTTGAGGCGGATTTCCTCGCGTCGGTCGTCGTCCAGAAACAACCAGGTTGAGCCATCGCTGAGATCGTCGAATTCGTTGAGATATTTTGTTAAAGTCTCTGCAATCCTAGGCTGGCATACCAGGCAGGGGGAATGGATGAAAATGGAGTAAGGGTAGCCCTCATCCAGTTTTGTTCGCGCCTTGAACCACTGGGACAGTTCACAGGTCTTATCTTTCATCTCAACAAGCATGCCAGGATATTACCGGTAAACTGTACGGATTCTTTGCATTCAGTGCTCAATGCTACGCATTCATTTTCATACGGCAAAATTATTTGGATTTGCGAAAATTTAGACGGCGGACTCGAGTGTGGCGAAAAGCTCCTCAGGGCGAAAGGGTTTCGCAACGTACCCGTCCATCCCGGCTTCGAGACATCGATTCCGGTCCCCGTTCATGGCATTGGCCGTCATGGCGATAATCGGGATGTGCCCTCCGGTTCGATTTTCGATTTCACGAATCGCAGTAGTTGCCCCGTACCCGTCAAGATTCGGCATCATTACATCCATCAGGATGGCATCGAAGTCTTCCTCCTGAAATTTCTTCACGGCAATCGCCCCGTCTTCTGCTGTTGATACGGTGTGTCCCTTGCTTTCGAGAAGGTTAACGGCGACGATCCGGTTAATCGCCCCGTCCTCCGCAACGAGGATCTTCAGCGGCTGGTTTGTCTCAGAGGTTTTCCGGTTTCGGACTTTTGGTTGTTCAATATTCTCAGTCCGGGTGGCACCGTAATGCTTTGTTACCGCATCCAGTAGATCCGACTGTTTTACCGGTTTTCGCAATATTTTCTCAATTTTAAGTTCCGCCATTTCTTCCCGGGAAAGGGTATGCGCAGCCGAGGACAGAATGATGATTCCGGTACGCTGTTCGCCGAAATTTTCGGCAATTTTCTTCGCTACTTCGATCCCGTTCATTCCGGGCATCATGACGT
>JARGOZ010000042.1:0-3846 GCA_029213025.1 Verrucomicrobiales bacterium | reverse complement strand
GGTCCATTTTTTCCAACATTTTCAGACCTTTTGTTCCGCTGTCGGCGAGTTCCGGTTTCATTTTCCAGCTGAGGAGCATGTCATTGAGAATTCTGCGGTTGGTGGCGTTGTCATCCACGATCAGCACCGGCTGTCCTTCCAGTTTTTTCCGCGAAGCTCGAGGTTGCAGAGCCTCGTGATTTATTTCCAGGTTGATCGGGAAATGGAAGGTGCTGCCTTTTCCCGGTTCGCTTTCCACTTGGATTTCGCCTCCCATCATCTCGACGAATCGGCGGCAAATCGAAAGTCCGAGCCCTGTGCCCCCGAAATGACGGGTTGTGGAACCTTCCGCCTGAGTGAAGGAGTCAAAAATCGTCTTCTGCTTATCCGGTTCGATTCCGATGCCGGTGTCGGAAACGAAAAAATGAATGGTGACTTTATCTTTTTTGCGGGTATCCAGGGAGACTCGCAATACCACTTCGCCGTTGCCGGTGAATTTGATGCCGTTACCGACGAGGTTCACAATGATTTGACGCAACCTGCCGGAATCCCCGATGAGATTGTCGGGCACATCGGGTTCGATTCGCAATGCTACTTCGATACCCTTGTCAGCTGCCTTGATTGAAAGGGGGTGCAGTGTGTCGGCCAGCATATCCCTCAGTTGGAAATCGTGTAGATCCAAATTCAGTTTGCCCGCTTCGATCTTCGAAAAATCGAGTATATCATTTATCAGAGTTAGTAGAGTTTCCGAAGACTGACGCATCAATTCCAGATATTCCTGCTGTGTCTCATCCAGATCTGTAGCCAAAAGCAGTTCCGTAAATCCCATGATTCCATTCATCGGAGTTCGGATTTCGTGGCTCATGTTGGCGAGGAATTCGCTCTTTGCTTTTGCTGCTGCTTCGGCCTTTTGGCGGGCGATATGAAGTTCCTCCTGAATCCTGCGGCTTTCGGTGATATCCCAGTTCGCACCGATCATCCGGATAGCCTGGCCGGATTGATCCCGTACCACAATACCGTTTGCTTTGATGTAGTGTATCGATCCATCCGATGGCCAGATGATTCGAAAATCGGTATCAAATTCCGTTTCCCCGCGAATTGCACTCTGTAGTTTCTCCCTTTCCCGTTCTCTATCATCCGGATGCAGTCCCTTTTCCCAGGCTTCATAGGCAACGGTAAATCTTTTCGGGTCGACGCCATACACTTTGTACATCATATCGTCCCACACGAGGACGTTTTTAATGATGTCGTAGTCCCATACACCGATTTTGCCGGCCCGGGTGGCCAGAATCAGTCGATTCGAAATTAGCCGCAGCTTCAGCTCGTCCGCCTTTTTCTGGGTGATATCCGTAATAGCTCCGGACATACGGATGGGTTGGCCCGCTTCGTTTCGGATCGCTTCACCCCGGGCATGAAACCATCGATACTTTCCGTTCTCGTGCCTGAGACGATATTCGATGTCGTAGGGTTTTTCTTCTTCGAGATGGGCGATAATAGCCTCCGTAGTCGGCTTGATATCGAGAGGATGGAGGCGCGAAAAAAAATCAGGTAAGTTACCGGACATTTCTCCGCCGGTGTAGCCCAGCAGTTCTTTGAAGCGGGGCGAAAAAAACACATCTTCAGTTCCTATTTCCCAGTCCCAGATTCCGTCGTGAGTTCCCCGGATCGCCAGTGCGTATCGTTCTTCGCTTTTGGCCAGTTCCACCGCAATTTCGCGGCGACTCGCGAGTTCTTTTTCCAGTTGGTCAATTCGCTCTATCAGTTCAGCAGGATCTGTCAGCAATTGCTGATTCTTTACATCCAGGCTGTTCGATTTCTCCATGACCCTTTGTCAAGGTATCAGAAAAACCGGGATCGCAAAGTGCTAATCGTGAGCCTTTCGCGAATTTTACCGAGCCTTTCTTGGCGCGGGGCGGGCGAAATTTGTATGCAACTCCGTTGGTCGGGGTGAGGCGGGATCGAAGAATCTCATATTTTTGCCGACTCTGTCATGGTCTCCGATGTCTTCCCGGGCCGCCTCCGCCAGGGCCAGCAGTTTTTGCACAACTTCGGGATTTTCCGCCGCCATATCGTTAGTTTCGCCTGGATCCTGAAGTAAATGGTACAGCACCGGTTCGGGAAAGCCGATATCATCGGAAGCATGAATGTGCCGGTTTTTGCTGTGCCTGCCCAGCCATTCGGGATGTTGCGGCCGGGCGAGGTGTAGTTTCCATGGTCCGTTGCGAACCGCCTGCAGATGGCTCAAAAAGTAGTAATAGTAGGTTTTGTTGTTATCCGCTTTGTCAAAATCACCCTGCAGTAGGTGGGATATATCACTACCGTCAATTACCCTGTCATCCGGTAGATCAATACCGGCCAGTTTTCCGAAAGTAGGGAAAAAATCCATCGTTGTCGCCAACCTGTCACAAACTTTACCGGCCGGGATTCGTCCTGGTGCCCAGGCGATCATCGGAACCCGAACCCCGCCTTCCCAGGTAGATACCTTACCGCTGCGCAACGGGCCCGCTGAACCACCGTGATCACCGGGCAGTGAACCGTCAGCAAAGTCCTTGTTCTTTACCAGCCACGGGCCGTTGTCGCTGGTATAGAAAATCCATGTCTCTTTCTCCAGATTGAGTTGTTTCACGGTATCGACAATCCTGCCGACACTTCCGTCGATCTCTTCGATGACATCGCCGTATATGCCCCGTTTTGATTTTCCAAGGTATTCCTCTGAAGCCGCCAGTTTCGTGTGAGGCATCGTGTGAGGAATATAGAGAAAAAACGGGCGTTCCGCTTCGACACTTTGTTTGATAAAGTGCACCGCTTCGTCAGTGTATTTCTTTGTCAATGTCGCCATCGGCTCGCTTTTCTGAATCAGTTCTTCGTTTCGATAGAGATTTACAATTTGATCATTGCTTGACGGGGTGCCGAAAAAGAAATCAAAACCCTGATAGTTGGGCATCAACTCCGGCACGAAGGCAGTTTGAGAATGGGTCGCGAGATCCCATTTGCCGATGCAGGCTGTGGTATAATCCGCCTTCTGTAGTAACTCGGCCACTGTGACTTCACTGTCGTGGAGAACCGGATGGACATTTTTTTTATTGCCTTGTTCAGCCAGTCTCATGGGGTAACAGCCTGTCATGATCGCGGCGCGGGATGGTCCGCAAATTGGCTGAGCATAGAAATGAGTAAATTTCATCCCTTCTCCGGCGAGCTGATCGAGATGTGGCGTTTTGATCGATTTCGAACCGAAACATCCCAAATCCTCATAACCCTGGTCATCCGTGAAAATCAGGATGATGTTGGGTCTTTCGGTGTCGCCACGGACAGGCGATAGGACGCAAAACAGGCAGATCAGAAGAGTGGTGGCATAAAATGTGGTTTTCATGAGAAGTTTAGCTTCCTTCTTCAACGGGAGAGGGGAATCGAAAAATATTCATTTTTTCCGTTAGATCCCGTAACATCGTGCGGTTTCCCTGTGTCATGAATCGGGATTCAGCAGAATTTGTCCAATTGATCACCGCCGCGCAATCGGCTGTGCTCGGTTATATCGTGTCTCTCGGGTTCGATCATGCCCGGGCAAAAGATGTTCTTCAGGAAACCAATTTGACGTTGTGGAAGAAAGCGGATTCCTATGAAGAGGGGACGCATTTTAATTCATGGGCCTGCAAAATCGCCTATTACCACGTCTTGAATCACCGGCGCAAAGCGTATCGGGAACAGCTGGTTTTTGATGATGATCTGTTTGATTATCTGGCGGAGCGACAGGAGCACCGGGCCCGCGAAAGTGATTCCCGCGAATCGGCACTACGCAAATGTCTCGAAAAACTGCCGCAAAAACATAGCGAACTTGTCGAGCAACGGTACCGGCCCGGGGCTTCGGTC
>JARGOZ010000305.1 GCA_029213025.1 Verrucomicrobiales bacterium | reverse complement strand
TCCTTCTCTTCGAGATTCGCAAACTGTCCAGTGGTGATAAACAGAGTCTCATAAGTCTCACCACCAAACGCACAGGAAGTCACTCCGGAAACGGGCAGATCGAGTTTCTCGAGAATCGCGCCATTGGCAGGATCAAAACATCTCACGCAGCTGCCCCGGCAGAACGCCACCCAGATGTTATCATTTTCGTCAATGGTCATCCCGTCCGGAGAACCTTCCAGGGCACTTGTGTCGATTGCGACTCTTTCGTTGCTGATCTCCGCACTTTGATCAGTAAAATCGAAAGCTCTGATCTTTTTTGAAGGAGTGTCGATGTAGTAAAATGTATTCGTATCAGCGGTCCAGCAGAGACCGTTCGAATTGGTTACGTTGGGATACTTGATGCTCAGATTTAGATTGCTGTCGAGGCAATACAATGCCGCATCACCTTCCTTTTTCACTGTGCTGATGGTCCCGGCCCACAGTCGTCCCGAAGGATCGCATTTCGCGTCGTTAAACCGGTTGTCCGGCTTTTTGTCGGGTTCCGGGTCGGCAATGTGAATTTTCGTCCCTGACTCCGCATTTAAAAACGAAAGCCCGCTGTCGCCTCCGATAATGAAGCCGCCGGCCTGTCTCGGTATGACGAAGCCGACCCGCTCTTCCACGTCGCAAATTTCCTCCTCACCTGACGACGGATCGTAAGAACAGATTTTGTGTCCCTCGATATCCACGTAAAACAGCTTATTTTCATGCCAAACAGGTCCTTCTCCCCATTTCGAAATATATGATCCTACGATTTCCATGATTAATTACCACGCCGATAATACGAATCCGGGAACAGAGCAATCAGCATTTGCACGAATTGGACAAAGCGATACCTTTCGCGCTCGCCCGGAATGACAGGCGATATTGCAAATCATGGATACCATTGATGGAGTTTTGTTGATCGATAAAGGACAGGACATGACATCTCACGATGTTGTGGCTGTTGCGCGTCGGACTCTCAATATGAAAAAAATCGGCCACTGCGGCACGCTGGATCCTATGGCCACCGGGCTGTTGATCCTCGTAGTGGGAAAAGCCACCAAACTTTCAGAATTATTGATGTCGGAAGACAAAGAATATACCGGAACTCTGACACTGGGTCAGACAACCAATACTCAGGACGCCGAAGGAGTCGTGGAAGAGGAAAAAGAGGTGCCCGATTTTTCCAACGAGGAAATCGAGGCTGTTTTTAACAAGTTTCAGGGCGATTTTTATCAAACTCCGCCAATGGTTTCCGCCATCAAAAAGGACGGCGTCCCGCTGTACAAGCTGGCTCGCCAGGGAAAGGAAGTGAAGCGCGACCCGCGCTTTGTGCACGTTTACACTCACAGAATCGACGGCATCGAACTCCCGAAGGTTGATTTCACCGTGAAATGTACCAAGGGATTTTACGTTCGCACCTACGCCCATGATATCGGGCAGGAACTTGGATGCGGGGCGCATTTGAGCCGCCTGCGCCGAACCCGTTCGGGTCGGTTTGATTTGGAAAAGGCGGTCACATTTGAGGAGTTAAAACACGGGGACAGAAGCGAAATTGTGAAAAAAATGCTTTCTCTTCCCGACGTTTCAAAAATCCGGGGAGCGTAACTCCTGCAGATGAACATTCTCACCGAAATCCAGTCACTAGGTTCCATTCAGGGCCCCCTGCATCTGGCGATTGGAGTTTTCGATGGAGTCCATTTAGGTCATCAGGCCGTGATAAAAGCTGCGGTAGAGCAACAGCAGGATGTTGGTGGCGCGGTTGTGGTGGTGACGTTTGATCCCCACCCGATCACGGTGCTTGCACCGGGGAAGGCTCCCCGCCTGTTGACCTCCACTCATCACAAAGCCCTGTTGCTCCGCGATATTCTCGAGGTCGCAAATCTACTCGAAGTTCGCTTTGATCTCGAATTCGCGTCCCAACCCGGCGATGTGTTCATCCGCAAGTTATGCAGTTCGGCGGAAATCGGGAGCATCGCAGTGGGACGGGATTTCCAGTTTGGGAAAAATCGCAGCGGAAATGTGGATTTGCTGGAACAGCTCAGCGTCGAGTTGAATTACCGGCTTCATGCGACAGAAATCGTTGAAATCGATAACATTGTAGTGAGCAGCACAGAAATCCGTAAAGCGATCAAACATGGGGATTTCCAGGAAGCACGCAAACTTCTTGGCAGGGAATACACTGTTCTGGGAACCGTCATCAAAGGACGGCAATTGGGGCGCACTATCGGATTTCCCACAGCAAATCTCACGGTTCACAGCGAACAATTGCCTCCCACCGGTGTCTATGCTGTTCGCGCCGTCGCAGCAGACTGCACTCGCGGAGGGGTCGCCAACCTTGGATTTCGGCCCACTGTCGAAGGCGCCGATCCGAAGCGTCTCCTCGAAGTCCATCTTTTCGGGCTCGATCACGATATATACGGGGAAGATCTTGAGATCGAGTTTGTTCAGTTTCTCAGAGGAGAGCAAAAATTCGGGAATTTCGACGACCTCAAGGCGCAAATCGAGAAAGATTCATCCCGCGCCAGGATGATTGTCGGAGAAAATTGATTCCGCTGCCGGTATTGGTTATTCTCGCAGGTATGCCGAAGCTAACGCTCCTCCTCTTTTCCCTTCTCACTCCCCTGTTCGCCTGCGCGGAGCCGCAATACTACAAGGGCGGAATCGTGAGAGGCGATCCCTCCGTCAAGGCCGTCGCTTTTGTCTTCACCGGTGGATATCACGGTGAAGGAGCGGAATACATTCTGGATGTATTGAAAAAGAAAAAGGCTCCCGGCAATTTTTTTCTCACCGGCAACTACCTTCGTAAGGAAACATTTAAGGACGGTATTATCAGAATGACCCGGGAAGGGCATTACGTCGGTGCTCATTCCAACAATCACCCGAAATATGTCTCCTCATTCTCCGCTGCAAACACCCTCATCAGCAGGCGGGCTTTCAACGCCGATCTCGATAAAAACTTCGCTGAGTTGGCGAAATTCGGCGTAAAGAAAAGTGACGCCACCTACTACATCCCACCCTACGAAACCTATAACCAAACCATTGTGAACTGGGCAAAGCAGTACGGCCTCACTATCTTCAATCGTACTCCCGGAACACGAACCCACGGGGATTTCACCGATCCTTCCATGACCACGTACTACAGTTCCGAGCGAATCATGAAATTTATCTATGCCGAAGAAGTGAAGCCCAACGGACTCAACGGACATCTCATGCTGATTCACCTTGGGGTCGGACCAAAACGGCAAGACAAATTTTATCACCAGCTCGGACCACTTATCGACTGGTTGCGGGAAAAGAAGTACCGTATCGTCAAAGTGCCCGCGCTACTTGAATCGGAAAGGTAGTTTCCTGTTTCATCCTTGTCTATTCCGCAAAGTATTTATTCCCCATTCCTTTATCGCACCCTCTTTCAAACCTTTATCGATAACTCAACAACTACTACCTAAATAGCGATGGAAATCGTACCTCCCGATCCGCGATACGAAGTCTTCTTATCTCTTGTCTATCGTGCTTTGCCGGCGAAAAACATTCAAGCGGGTTGGTGGTATCGAGTCGAAGCGACAGAACGGGAGATGAACATGCTGTCCCACGGAGACGAAGGCCGGGTGGATGGAAATCATCGGCGAATAACAGGTAGAAATCCGGAAAAGAACTGCATTTTCTTATCTGCCAGCCTGGAGGTTTGCATGGGCGAAATAGCTTTCCGATTTCGACCCACTGATCCGTTGGATGAGATTAAAGGCTGGCAAATCAATGGCTCCTGCATCACAAGAACTTCAGAGATTTCTTGGCGACTTAGGTCCGGAAGAACGAGTTGCTCTGCAAAAAGTAATTTTCAAGATTACGGACTCTGGTATACATGATTTCCATTTTCGCTTGCAGTGCCTACACGACGATGGTTTTGACACCGGTCTATACGAGAAAGGTGAGAATGTTGCCTCCAATTCAGATGGGCTTCAAGGTGAGCCATATGGAGACGATGGATGGTATGCGATACATTCGAAGTATCCCTGTTAGCGACTAAATCCAAATGGGCATATCAAAGCGCGGCTGCCGAGGCCGGTATTTCGGGAGTTTGAACGTGACAGGGCTTCATTTTCGTCTATGATTTTCAAGAGCGTTTTGGCGTAGTCGCCGACCTTGCAGGGCTCAGACGATATGACAGAGAATGAATAGGCAATCGCTATCCCTATCCGATATTCACGACCTTGAAATTTCCGAAAGTTATCCTGATGGAATTGACCAACTGGAGTTCCGAATTATCGAGGGACATTCAGATCCCGAGACTATATCCCGATTGGGATTCAATTTATGGTATGCTGTCGCAGATGCTACGCGATTAGATAAAGATCTGCCGACAAGTCGCTATCGACGAAGATTTGTAGATCTCTTTCAGCAGCACGAGGGAGCATTAGGAAGTCACTCGGATTTTTGTAATCTGGCTAGAAATGGCCTTCGAATAAACCTGACGACATGGACCTCAAAGTGCTCGCATTCTTCATTGTCGCGCTCTTGGTAGCCGTATCGCTGGGATTTTACCTGGGGCGAACCTTTCATGAGCGAAGTAGTGCTGAAAGTCAGTTTTTGACTATGGTCTCATTGGAGGCGAAACGGATCGAGAATACTGAAGATAGAGACCTGGCTGACGCAGTAGTGATGGTTGGACTTTTGGAATACCTGTCGAGGAACTCATTGTTCGCTCGCCGGGAGAAACTTCTGAGGAAGGACGAGATTCCTTCCATAGCTGAACGACTGCTAGAAAAGCAGGCAGTAATCCGAAATACGGTAGACTTTCCCGAATCCCATCCCGGATTCACCTTGGAAGAGATCGAGAGAATACTCATCGAGAATTTTTGCCCTGATCGTTGACCGCCGGGTCGGGCGGACCGCGCTACTCAGAGGCCAGAATCGGGTAGGCACGGGGTTTGAACCCGCGCCCCCCACACCACCCGGCGTGCGG
>JARGOZ010000041.1 GCA_029213025.1 Verrucomicrobiales bacterium | reverse complement strand
AGGGAAAAGAATTCCAAACAGGGATTGAATGCAGCGATGTATTTTCCGTCGAAACTGAAATCAGCGGTCACAGCATAAGACGCCTTTTTAGCTTCGATCTTCTTCTGCCACAACGGCGTTTCAGGCTGATCAAAACTGAAAAGTGAAATCGAATTACTATGAATCGAAAAGAAACGACGATTTCGGAGATCTACTTTAACTCTAAAGGGCTGATAAGTTCTGATCTCCCTGACAAGCGTTTCGGTGGCTAAATCCCAAATCTGGATTCCATACTGATGAATACTGAGAAAAAGATGCCCGTTCTTTTCGTCCAACCAGCTTCTTAGCGGAAAAACCCGGTGCGGGGTATCGATAATTGCCACCGGTTTGGGAGATTTTGCCAGGGCCCAGGCGATGCTCTGGCGGTAGGGTAATTCATCACTCTTTTTCAGGGCTCCACTTGTCTTCGCGACTTCAAAGGCTTTAGTATGCCAGAGCAGGGCTTCCGAGGCGTCGCCGGCTTCCAGTTTTTCCCAGCCTTTTTCGGAATAGGTCTCACCAAGTAATTTTGAGGTACTTCGATTCGCCCGGGTCGCTTCAATCGCCTGCCACCCGGCGAGCGCCGATCCGGCCAGAATCGCGAGGATCACAAGGGCTCCCGCGATAACGGCAGTCTTGTTACGTTTCACGGTTTTCCTGACCCGGTACCCGAAGGTGGGTGGTCGCGCTTCGACCACTTCGTCACTCAGGTGGCGCTGTAATTCCCGAACCAGGGCACTGGCCGTTTCATAGCGCCGTTCCTTTTCCCTCTCGATACATTTGAGCAGTATCCAGTCGAGGTCCTGCTCCAGATTGCGTCTTAACCGGGTCGAATCTGTGCCGCGATGCTCCGCGATTACCGTGGCATCCTTGCCTAATAACCGGAGCCGGGTGCTGGGGCGCTGGGGATCTGTATCCATAAGCAGCCGTCCGATGCCAAGAATACCCGCTTTGTGTATTTCTTCCATCGTGATCGGCGGAGAACCGGTCAGCAACTCATAGAGTATAACTCCTAGAGAATAGACATCGCTCCTCGTGTCGATTTCGTTAATTTTGCCGAGCGCCTGTTCCGGGCTCATGTATTGCGGAGTTCCCAACAGATCACCAAACCGGGTTTCCATGGTTCGTTCGGTCAACTCCCCGTCCACCGCCTTGGCGATGCCGAAGTCGATGACTTTCGGCGTGGGCACGCCATCAATTTCCTCCACGAGAATATTCGAAGGCTTCAAATCCCGATGGATGATACCCCGTTGATGGGCATGCTGGACCGCTTCGCAAACTTTCACAAACAACGTGAGTCGCTCGCGGGGTTTGAGGCGATTCTTATCGCAATACTCCGTGATGGGGGCTCCGTCGACCAGCTCCATAACAAAATAGGGACGCCCGGAGGGTGCTGTTCCCGCATCATACACATGGGCGATGTTCGGGTGATCCATCATGGCAAGAGCCTGGCGTTCGGCTTCAAAACGGCGCAAAACTTCATGGCTGTCGAGCCCGGCCTTGACGATTTTCAGTGCGACAAGCCGGTGCACCGGTTCACTCTGGCTGGCAATATAGACTTCTCCCATCCCACCGGCGGCAATGGGTTCGATCAGCCGATACGGTCCGATCTGATTGTCTGAAGGCTGATTTTCCCGCCGGGCCGGCAATAAATGTTCGCCTGAACCTGAATCTAATGTGTCCGCATCCATCGCAATGAGTAACAGGCATTTTGGACAGAGTTCGTTACCAGCGTTCAAAGGTAACGGGTTGTTGCATTGCAGGCAGAATGAAATGGCGTCTAATCCCGGGTTCTCCATGTGTTGATTCGCTGGTACAATGGAGCGATCAATCTGCTGTGCAAGTGGTTTAGTGTCGCTGACTTACCCGGGTCTCGCTGGCTAATTTCGACTTTTTCCGTATAGAAAACATCAGCAGGGCGAATCATTGGTGGATGAATCGCCCTGCTGCTTGAAAGGCCGGGTAATGTGGAAAGGCTGCAAAAAAATTAGAAGCGATCACTGTGTTCCAATTTGTATCCGTGTTTGCTTTTCACCCATGTCCAATCGTAGGTGGAAAGGCACTTCAGTGCATTGTTCAGCGCTTCCTGTTGACTTGATCCTGCGCCTGCACCCATGGTGGAGTGCCGGTCGTTTCCATATTGGTAAGTCGAGCTGACGATTACGAAATAGCCGTAGTCCAGTTCATAGTTTGGAACAACCAACCTTCTAACAGTGGAGAAACCTTTCTTTTTCAGGTTGTTGATACATTCCCGGTCTCTCTGGTAAAACGGTTTTTCGTTTCCTCCGGTTGACCAGGAATAATGTGCGATCCATTTGCGATTGTCGGGGCTCTCTGCTATAGCGAATGCTACATCCGCCTGGGCATTCTCAGTAAACATGGAAATCAACACGGCGATTCCCATCAGGGCTAAAACAAGTTTCTTACTATTCATATATGTATTCCTTTATGTAGTGGTTGTTCGTTCAGTTCTTTCTTTCGGATTATGGTGGATTCTGTCGTTTGAAGTGCAAAATCTCCTACAATTGAGTCCTTCACCGTCTGGATTCGAAGGTTACAAAATATGTGAAATATTTTGATGATTTGCCGGGACTGTACCCTGTTAGGTCTGACATTGTACCCTGTTAGGTCATCACAGCGCAGGCTCACCGTAGAACAGGTTGCCTAACCTGTTTACCTTCGCAAAGCATCTATCAATGAGGGCGGGGAAGGTGCATCTGCTACGTTCAACCAGGTCAGGGACTGTCGCCCGGCGGCTCAATCCATAGAACAGCCTGCGTTGTTTTGTTTTTTCCGTGGGGAGAAAACAGGATGTCCAAAGCCGGTCCGATTTTATGATTTGGTCAATGGTGTCTTTTGTATCGGAGTAGCGTGAACCCCACGCCCGCCATTTTCCGTTTTCCATTTGGGCGGCAAGAATGGCACTGGCAGCACGAATGGCCACTGCCGGTCCGAGATCCGGTGGAGGTTGAAAGTCGAGTGATTCTTCGCTTCCCCATACATGAACTTTTCCCTCTCCATCAAGCGCGGCTAAAAAAATTCCGGCGGCAATGTCCACTATATTTTCGAGTGACCTTCCTCCGTCCAGTAAGTCATACCTCCTCCACGAAATGACTTCTCCATTTTTTCGAAGCAGGATTGAATGAGAATGACTGTGGGCGATCTTTATCACATCAGTCAGGCCTTCGATGCGGGATTTGATGTTACTGAATTGAGGGTTTAACCAGCCCGACCCAAACAGTTCGAGAGAGCCGTCCTCTTTCAATAGTATAGCTCCCTTTGCCGAGCCACCCTGCACTTCTGCATCGATCAGGCCGGCGGTTTCCGGTTCAACCTTTCTTGAATCGTGATAGCATTGGATCAGCCTGCCTCCTCTTAGCACTGCGTAGTGGCTATGCAGGGAAATGAGTTCTTCAGTAATCCCGGAAAGATTCGTGATGTTCCGTCCTTTAGCTCGTACGCCCAGCCAGCGATATCCGGCATCAGCGACGAGCACGCCATCAAGAGAAGTGAAATCTGAAATGCCGTCAGCGAGGGAAACATTGAGCATATCGGAGTTATCGTTTGTCCAGCTTTTCAGGGTGCCGCCGCGTTTTTTTATTGCTGCGAGGGCGGGAGGAATTTCGATTTTCAATCGTGCCTCAACGCGATCCGCGGGCTCGATCCAGTAGAGAACCGAACTCCCGGTGTCAGCAACAAATGAAATGTCTACTGCAGGCCCGAGTGAGTTGATCTGCTCAATGAGTTCGTTGTTGTGCTTCGTTTCTGCGGGATCTTCATTTTTCAATAAACGGCTCCGCCAGGCGACCCAGGAACCGTCTTCCATTTGAGCGGCGGCAAGGTATCTTTCTGCTCGAATCGCAACCGCCTTTCCCAAATTGGGCGGCGCTTCATGAATCTTAGTCTCGATTTTTTCAGGTCCCCAGGTGATGACTTTTCCCTCCCGGGTTAGAGCAACGAAATGTCCGGACCCACAGGCAATGGAAACGATTTCGACAGCTTTGGCGGGCGGCTCAACAAAACCAATACCCAGGTGCCAGGAATTGACCGTGCCTTTATCGCTTAAGGCGATTGCTGACACATCCTTAGCGTCGACGTCGATGATATTTTGTAGACTTTCAACTTCCGCCTTGAGCGATTTTAATTCATCTAAATTGTTTTGAAGGTTACTGGCATTTTTCGACCAATAAAGACGCAATGAACCATCGTTTTTGACGAGATAAGCAAGTCCGTTCCCGCAAGCGATTTTTGCCACTCCGGAAATGTCGGTTCCGAGAGCTGCCAAATTGTCGCCTCCGAAAACATGGCCGTCCAGAGCGACTCCCAAATTGAAAGACGGATGAGTGATATCAATCTGTTTAGCCGCCGGAACGGAATGGAACGAAGGACTGAAGTTACAAGCTGAAGTACCGTTCCTGCGAATGGCGGCAAAGTGACCCTGAGTGTTTCCACTCACCGAAATGAAGTCATCGAGGACAGCATAGGATTTTGAAACCGAGATCTCGCGGCCCGGTGAATGGCCCCAGGCACGGAGGCGGCCTCCACGCTCATTCATCGCAGCGAGGGTGGGAGGGAGTTCGATACTGGGAACGACGAGCGCCGATCGGGGTGCTGAATTTTCGGCAGCGGGATCAATCCAGAGCAGTGTTTCCGGACCGGCATTGTGTCCTCCCGGCAAAATATCGACTGCGGGACCAATAGAATTGATCTGCTCAATCGTCTCTCGCGTTCCCTTTCCTCCCCAGGCCCGCCACGATCCATCTTCCATCTGGGCTGCCCAAACGCCACCGGTGGCACGAACGGCGAAGGCATTACCCAGGTCCGCAGGCACCACACTATCCGGGCCGAGTTGTTCTGCCCAAACATGAACCTTGCCGTCGACGTCGAGAGCCATGAACCCAGAGCCGGCGGCCACATCAACAATATTTAGCAATGGGCGATCCGGAGGCAGTAAATCATAACCGCTCCAGGCAATGACTTCTCCATTCGCGCGGAGAACGATGGAATGATGATGACTCTGTTCAATCTTCACGACATCGGTCAGGTGTTCGAGTTGTTCGCGAACTTTCGCGAGTTCCGGAATTGCCCATTCATTTCCAATTAGCTTCAAAGAACCATCCCGCTGGAGAACCAGGCTGCAATTCAATGAGCCTTCCTGAATCTCCGCATCAACCGCATCTTTGATTTCCGGATCGATCTTGCGTGATGCGTGGTAGCAATGGAGCAGTTCACCGGTTTGCAACACTCCGTAGTGGCTGCCGAGTGAAACCAGGTCGGCGCCACGCTCAAAGTCCGAAAGATTAGCGACACTCGTTCCGTTCGATCGAATTCCAAGCCAGCGAAATCCGTGGTCCTCAGACGGAAATCCATCGAGAGATATAAAGTCGTCGAGACTTTTTGCTTTGGTAAGATCAAGCTCGCCATCGCTGATCCAACCCTTCAGTGAGCCTCCGCGCTTTTTGATCGCGGCGAGTGCCGGAGGAAGCTTGGTTGATGCCTTTGGGCTGGTAGTCCGCGACTTTTCAATCACTGGCTTTATCCAAAGCAATACCCCTTTCTCTACCGCTTTTTCATTCCCTTGATAACCCGCGAAACCTACGTCGATCGCCGGTCCCAGCTTATTAATTTGATCAACTATACCCAGGCTGTTATCTCCCCAGGCTTTCCATGATCCATCGCTCAGCTGAACGGCACTAATGTAACTGCCTGCCCGGACTCGAACGCCCATTGGCAAATCGGTCGGGACATTACATTGACCTTCGTAATTTCTTCCCCAAGTATAAACTTGGCCTTCCGCGTCCAGCGCCACAACGTGACCATACCCGCAAGCGATATCAACAATGGTGGAGGGAAGATCGGCTGGCGGTGTAAGCAAGTCATTCAAAGTCCAGGCAATGACTCCCCCGGTTTTTCGAAGAACTGCACCGCACTGGCCTCCTGATGCCAATTTTTTGACGTCTTTTATCGAGGATAGAAAGGGGGCGATGTTTTCGCGGAACCCTTTTGCTCGCTCATTATCTATCCCGTGTAATTGAAGAGTATAGTCCCGTTTCAGCTCTAGATAAACTCCCAACTCTAATCCGGAAATATCTACCCCGTCCCCGGGATGAACGATCGGATTTCCGCCAAAAAAGTTAACGATCTCACCGGTCTTGAGGACTGCCCGAGTACGATATACAGCAATCACTTCGTCAGCACGTGGGAATTGAGTGGCACTCCCAAAATTAGAAGCCCGTTCGCCGGTGGCCCGGGATGCCAGCCATATTTCGGAAGCGGTATCAATCGATACAAAGTCATCGGCACCTTCAGCGGAGGAAAAGTCGATGTCTTTCCAATCCCCGGTCGCCCAGTGCTCGAGGGTGCCTCCTCGCTGATTCATCGCGGCGAGGGCTGGTGGGAGATCGATTCTTGGCCCCGAAATGTCCGTAGATTTGTTTGCCGCTGGCTCGATCCAGAGCAAGTGCCCACCGTCGCCTTCGGCCATCGCCCCAAGGAATGCCAGATCCAGGGCAGGGCCGATCTGATTGATTTGGCGAACGAGTTCTTCGTTTTCGGGGCGGTCACTCCATCCTACCCAACTCCCATCCTCCAGTTGCGCCGCCGACAGCCTGGTTGACGACCCGACCTGAGCACGCACTGCGACCGGACGACTCGAAAAGGCTGGAACCGATCGCAGATTCCCGGCATGATCCCAGTTGATGACTTCACCCTCCGCCGTCAAGGCGAGGAAGTTGTTATTACCGCAGGCAATTGCCACAACATTTCTGGCTTCATCCGGGATGATTGCAAGCCCGCTCCCGGACCGGCTCAAGTTCCAGGCCACAACACCCCCATCCTCCTTGAGGGCCATACCGACGTCGTTGGCTGCAGCAATTGCCACTATCCCAATCTGTTCCTCAATGCTGTCACGAACTTCCGGCCATTTCGAATTCTCTTTCCTGCGATGGGTCCCATAGGGCACCAGGCGGCCACTCTTCGTTAGAACCATCCCCCAATCCACCCGTCCGGCCAGATCTTTCAACTGCTCGCCCGGCACGTCGCGAAGGGCTTCTTCAATCGTGGTTTTGCCAGCCCTACCCAGATATATCAATTTTCCAATCGAACTGCCCTGTCCGGAAAATGCCCCATCAACGCGAACGGCACCCCACTCCCTCGTCCCCGGGTCAGTGATCGCAACTTTAACGAAATCGTCGAGAGTTTCAGCTTCGGTAAGGTCAAAAGTCTTCACGCCAGACTCGGCCCAGGTTTTCAGCCGTCCGCCACGCTGTTTCATCGCGGCGAGAGCGGGAGGAAGTTCGATTATGGGAGCGGTTAGCTCCAGATTTTTTTCTGGATCTACAACTGGCTCAATCCAGATCACGTGACCACTTTTTGCATTAAAATCGATATCAACGGCAGGGCCAATACTGTTAATCTTGTCGATAACGCCCAGGCTGTTGTCTCCCCAGGCAACCCATGAACCGTCTTCCATTTGCGCTGCACTGATTTCTGACGCAGCTTTCACGTCAAACGCCTTGCCAAGATCTGAAGGGACTGTCGCTTCGGCCTTGGCATTCTCCCAGTGATCTGAAAAGACTCTGCCATCTTTGCGTAGCGCTAGCCAATGCGCTCCTCGTGCAACCTTTGCTATATCTTGAAACTCGGGAGTTGTGACAACATTTCCATTTGGCACAAACCGTAGAAAAGTTCCATCAGCTCTCAAAATGGAACCAAATCCCCCTTCGTGTAAAGCTGCTGCGACATTATCACTCCGTTGGTTTATCGTCTCTCTCCATTTTGGGAACACCTCCTCAAGATTGGGATCCGCCCAGGTTCGGAATTCAACTTTGCCCGAAGTGAGAATAAAGGCCCCAGTGTCATAGGAAACATCAAAATTCGCGACACCATTCGGAAACGGGCGGTTCACTTCGCTTCCTCCGGGATTCGTTATTTCTTCAACGAGAATACCGTTTTTCTGCAATGCGAAGTATCCGCCACCAGATTTGATCTTAGTCACGTCGGTAAGGGATTCGAATTTTTGACTTTGGCGAGAATCTGATACTTTGACCGTCCCATTGCGCCGAAGCGCCAACCATCTTTGTGTCGTCAAAGATACGGAAACAAAATCAGAGATTCCTCGCGCCCGGCCAGCAGAATTGATCGGTTTCTCTGCCAGGGGAGATGACCATACCCTCAAATTACCACCTTGTTGTTTCATCGCGGCGAGGGCGGGTGGAATTTTGATTCCAGGAGGTTGAAAAGGAGCGATTTCCGGAGAGCTGGAGACTGATACGATTTCTTCCCACGGTTTCCAAACCATTCCTCCCACTACCAATCCAATCACCAGCAAACACAACAAGGCAGTAACCCACCCCTTTTTCAGTTTTCCGCCTTTTGCCTTCGTTCCGTTTTTCTCCATCCGGGCCATAGTCTGACCTCGCGGATCGGTCCGGATGATCTCCACGTCGGTTTCGACAGCTTTGGCGGTTTGGTAGCGACGCTCCGGCTTTTCGTGCATGGCCTTGAGAACGACATCGTCGATGCGAACATCGACCTGGATCTTGCCGGAGGGTGGATCGAAGGCTCCGCGCGGGATTTCGCCGGTGAGCATCTCGTAGAACATCACGCCAAGACTGTAGATGTCGGCCCGGTGATCCACCTGGTCCCCGCTCATTTGCTCCGGTGCAACGTAGTGCGGCGTTCCCATGGAATACCCGGTAACGGTAAGGCCGTTCTGCTCAGTATCGGTACCCAGCTCGGGGTCGATCAGTTTGGCGATACCGAAATCGCCGACTTTAACAACGCCTTCACTGTTGAGCAAAATATTCGCGGGTTTGATATCGCGGTGAACGTAGCCGTGGTCGTGGGCGTATTGGAGCGCCTCGCAGACCTGAATGACAACCTTCAGCGCGGAATCCTGATCGACATGACCGCTTTTGATCATTTTGAGAAGATCGGCCCCGTCGACGAACTCCATCACAAAGAAGAAGTGATGTCCTGTGGTTTGTCCAAAATCGTGGATTTGGATGATATTCGGGTGATTGAGCCGCGCCATCGCTTTGGCTTCGCGGCGAAACCGGACTTCAAATTCAATATCTTCACAAAATTCGCCGGGGAGGATTTTGATGGCTACCGGGCGGTCCAGGCTGTTTTGAATCGCTTTATAGACGGCTCCCATTCCGCCCCGACCCAACATTTGGATAACGGTGTAATCGGGCAGAAGTTGATCCAACTCTTCGGGCGACAGAGCTTGCCAACCGTTACCCGGAGGTGTCGGAGGCGCTCCCGGTTGACCGATCATTTCCTTAAAGACTTCTACAGGATCGGGCTGCGGCATTTCGTGCCCGAGCGGCTGGGTCTGATCCGGTTCCTCATCCGGGTTGATATCGCTGTTTCCCTTGTCGCCGGGCATCGGTTCCTTTTGCTTTACCGTTAGAATGCTAGATCAATGCCCCCAAATCGGCAACCATTCGTTGGCTGAAGATTTCACGCACAGCAACGACCGAGCTCCCTCTGCAGGGCGGAGGTGACCAGACGCATGGCGCGGATCATTTCGAAACGTTTTTTTGCCACATCAATCGTGTCCGGTGTCGGCGATGAGGAGAGCAGTAGGAAGCCCTGGTAATTTTTGCAGAGATCCAGCTCGATTTGGGCTGCTTTGATCGCTGCGGAATCAGCAAGCCGGTGTTTTTTTATGATCAGGGCGGACAGGTCGTTTTGGTAGTCGTTCCAATATCCGGTGAGGATCGATCTGACATGCCCGAGCATCCCGGAATGAACCGGGAAACCGATCATTTTACCGGTGAACTCCTGTTCCATTGCGGAGCGGGAGGGATTGAATGAGTTGAGTTTGGTTTCGGTGATTGGGATGGTATTTGTGATAGCTTTCATATTCTGGATAAAACCGGGTTCACTGTCTTCCTTCACGGAATTTGCCGGGCGGTTACATAATCATTGGATTTTTTTGAAAATCCCCGTCCGCGCGGATCGCGATGAGGCTTGATCGGTTGGCGATTTCATTTTAGGCATGGGCATGTATTTCATTGGAATTGACAGCGGAACTCAGAGTACAAAATCTGTGGTATTAGACCTGGAATCCGGCAAACTGGTTGCCGAAGCAGCAAAGTCCTACGATCTCATTGACGGGTTGCCTCCCGGGCATCTGGAGCAACACCCACGGGACTGGGCCAATGCTGTGGATGAGACGATAGCCAGTTGTCTGGAACAGCTGGGTGAAAAGCGGAAAGAGGTCAGAGGAATCGGGGTGAGCGGGCAGCAACACGGTTTAGTCATTCTCGATGCTCACGACAATGTCATTCGCCCGGCGAAACTCTGGTGTGATACATCCACAACCGAACAGTGTGAACAATTTTCGGCAGAATTCGGTGGTATCAGCGGGCTGATTGAAAAGGCAGGCAACGCCATCATGGCGGGCTACACCATTCCGAAGCTTCTTTGGATCAAGCAAAACGAACAGGAGAACTTTGAATCGATCGCATCTGTGCTATTGCCGCATGACTACATCAATTTCCATCTGACCGGAGTGAAACGAATGGAATACGGTGATGCCTCGGGAACCGGTATACTCAATATCCGTACCCGGGAATGGGATACCGATTTGATTGACTTTGTCGACCCGCGCCTTGGTGATGCTCTACCGGAGTTGGGTTCTTCCCGGGACATTCACGGAACACTTCGCGCAGATCTGGCGGAAAAATGGGGACTAAAGAATGATGTCATTATTAGTGCCGGGGGAGGTGATAATATGATGGGAGCGATCGGCACCGGAAATATATCTCCGGGTGTGATCACGGCGTCTTTCGGAACATCGGGAACTCTATATGGTTGCGCGGATCAACCTGTGATCGATCCGAGGGGGGAAATAGCGGCCTTCTGTGACAGTACGGATCGCTGGATGCCACTCGCCTGCACGATGAATGTGACGGTGATTACTGAGTTGGTGCGGGGCTGGTTCGGGTGGGATCACGCTGAGTTGGAAAAACAGATTCGATCCGTTCCGGCTGGAGCTGATGGACTGCACTTTTTGCCCTACTTGAATGGGGAACGAACACCGAATTTGCCGGATGGCAATGCAGTGATTCAGGGCATGAAAGGGTCAAATGCGACTACTGCTCATATCGCCCGGGCCGCGATGGAAGGTGCTACGCTTGGACTGGCCTATGGATTGCAGCGGTTTGCAGCTCTCGGATTGAAGCCATCGGAAATTCGTCTTACCGGTGGCGGTAGCAAAAGTGCCGTGTGGCGGGAAATTTCCGCTGATGTATTTGGCGTGCCGGTAGTAGGTCTGGTAACGGCGGAGGGTGCTTCACTGGGCGGGGCAATTCAAGCCGCCTTTGCTGCCGGGCAGGGGGATTACGCCGAACTGTGTGGTCGGCTGGTTGAGGTCGATGAGTCGACTCGTTGCGAGCCGGATAATACAAACTCAAATCTCTATATAGATAAGTTAAGCGAACATACCGCTTTGACCGGAGATTTGAAAGATGCCGGGCGGCTGTAGGACGGAGTTTTTACCGGTATAGATTTGCCGGTAAATATTGATATATTCCTATCATTTTTGATTGGCCGGATTGATAACGAATCTATATTTCCAGTTATTAGGGATTTTATATATTTTATATTTGTAAAGTATAGAAATAATGTCATTCTGGATTTATGGCCGAGACTTCCTATACTTCACACTTTTTTGCTTCAGATGGCGAGGCGTTTAACCGACATCATACAGAATCTACATCCTCCGCTGCCGATCTAAACCGGTTGGGCGGGGGCGCTGCCCGGGGATTACTGGTAGGCGCACTGGACTGCCGACGGCTTGGGACGCAGCTTCGCCCACACATTTTTTCCCGATTGTTTAATCTTGAGTCCTACCGCTGCGCCGGACTGGTTTCGAAAGATCTTTCGAAAATTGGCGGCCATAATGTTTTGAATTTCGGCGAGGCTGCTTTGGAGATGGAAGCGAAAGGTGCCAATGTGATTCATCTGGGATGTGATTCAACGGTTACCGGATTGGTGTCCGGTTATCATCGGGCATCAGAAGGTGATGAAGAAAACCGGTTGATGAGTCTGATGCAGGTTACTGCACGGAACGAGATGGAGAACTATATCAAGCGCCGGTCCGGTCAGACATCCCCTTTGGCCTACGTGTTGGCTCCCAACGGATGTTATAAGGGTTCAAATTTGAGTTTTTTCGGTCTCCGCCTTCCAGAGCCTTCGGTCCTGGAAGAAGATCAGGAAGAGCACCTTACCTATTGTGCCGGAGAGGCCACATTCGTTGGAGTGAGCGGCAAAAATGCGGAAGATTTTTTGACTGATCGGGGAGTAGCTTGTGAGCAGATGCCGTGCGGCCTTTCGGTTCTTCCCCGGCTTTGCGGAAAGCCGTTGAGTAAAGTGAAAAAGAAATCAGCCGCTTACAGCCGATTGAAAGAGCGGTTTGGCAAAGGCTGGATTGCCGTGGAGATCAGCGATATTCCCGAACGCCAGGAAATCGACTTTGCTAATGCCGTTTCCGCACTTGCTGTTTCGAAGGGGCTTGGTATTGCCGTCTATTCCTCCAGATCAATTGGTCGGGACGCTGTGGGCAGACAACTGAAGTGGGAAGCGCTACTCGGGGAAACGGCGGAAGTGATGTGGTTCGGTGATTCCGATATATGGGAAATTGCCTATATGATAGGAAATGCCAAATTCTACGTAGGCAGCTGTCTCGACAGCCGGATTATCGCAGGGGCGTTTTGTGTGCCCCGGATTAATACTCCAAGAGCAGACCGGAGAAATGTTGACTACTGTTCCGTATGGGAAGCTGAATCAATTCAGGATGTCCTGGGCGAAGACCAGTCCGCGTGGGTCTCTGAAATGAATAGAGCTATGGAGGTGAGCCCGTCGACCCTGCAAAGGCATGCAGAAGCAACTGCAGAGGCTTTCTTTTCCAGTATCAGTATAGCCTGTCGGCAAACCACTTTGACTACCCGTTTGTTTGCCGGGGAAAAACCCGACCATTTCGGTGCTGTGCTTCACGGACAGAAAATCGCTTCCGACTGGATGAAAACTCCCGAAGACCGCTCGCGTTTCTCGAAATTAAACAAAAGCAACCGGTCCGGTGAAGCGGCCCCTTCTGTAAGAGATGAAGTAAAGAAAGTGGTGAAGAAATTCACCAAATAAGCGCAGTGAAAAGCATTATCCCTGAGGGATGCCGAGAGCATGCTGCGCTAAAGCCAGTCTGAGGCTTTGACCCACCCGGATCAGATCGCTGGTTAAACCATTTGCCTTTTTCAATGCGTCTACCGTAACGCCGTATTTTCTACTGATATTGAATAGAGTATCACCGGAGTGTACTTTGTGGTAAACGGTGGTAACAGATGCCCTCGTAGTAGGTGGCTGGCTGTGTCGGGGTTTTGCCAGCGAAAGAGACGCCGGTATGATGTTGTGAGAGGATTTCCCCATTTTCGACCAGGGGCCGATGAAGCCATGTTTCTTTGCTTCCGAATCTGACATGACCCGTGCGATCGGCGGCGTCACGACTTGATTTCCCGGTTCCGGAGCAGGTTTTGATGTAGTCGAAGAAAATGACTTAACGGGTGCGGGAGTCGGTTTGATGTTTTCTTCGATTTTTGCTGCCGTTTTTTTCGACTGATTAATCCGGTTTCTCGCAGCGTAATTAGAGTGTTCATCCGAACTGATCGGAATCGGCTGGCGAACGGTGGTAGATGATTTGACCGGTGATTTTGCCGATACGCTGACCCATTCTTTTCTGTAGTACCCGTCTTCGTCGTAGGGGTACTCTCCCTTTGACATTCCATGCCCCGGAATTGTCTTGATCTTTTCCGGTGTAAAAATGATATCCTCGGCGCGCTGAGCTTGCGCCGGTGGTACAAGCAACGTCATAAAAACCCCCAATGCGAGAAGCAGGGTGGGGGTCGACCGCCGTTCTGAAATGTTTGAGTTAGTATTTTCGTGCCACTGTTTGTCCCTCATAACAAATGGGACGTTTGGACGTAAAAAAATATAGTCAAAAAGGGCAGAAAAAATGCTACTGGCCCACGGTTTCCTCAATTTTCTGAGCTCGCAGAGAATCGAGCATTTTCTGAGCGTTTTTGCCCAGCCTCGACTTCGGATTGACAGCGACCACTTCGAGGAGAGTCTGGACGACACCGGTGGTGTTCTTCTGCTTTTGCTGAATTCCGAGCTTGTTGTAAAGGGCCTTTTGGAGGTGTTCTCCTTCGAGTTTCTGGTCGCGAATGTATTCGTCGGTCAATTCGATCATTTTGCCGTATTGAACTTCGGCTGCCAGTTTTTGCATCTCTGTCGAGTATTCGACATCGGCGAGCTGTTTTTTGAATTTATCCACTTTGCCGGTTTTGTTGTTCGGGTCGCTGGCGATCAATTGCCGCATTTCTTCAGCATAATAGCGGGCTGAAAGGGTCCCGGGCAGCGACGGAATTGCATTGACCAAAGCTTTTGCTTTTTCGACTCCTTTCAGCGACTTGGCTTTTTCTTTCGATTCGTCGCGGATTTGCTTGCCTTTCAACATGGCGAGAAGGATTTTGCCGTAATGATCAGCCGAGATGGGTTGGTAGCCATTCATCCCGAACGGGCGGCCCTGGTGGTCGGTTACCAGTACAGTGGGGAAGCCGTGGACGCGATAGGCGTCTTTGAGAAGCTGGTATTCCATGGCATACTCTTTAGGCAGGCGGTTGTTCTCGGGGTATTCCAGTTTAAGGAGGACGAATTTTTTGGTGACTTGATCGATAAATTCCGGTTGGGAAATGATATCGCTTTCAAAGGTTTTGCAGATGTCGATCCATTCGCTTCCGGTGAAAACCAGTATAAGATCTTTGTTTTCCTTTTTCGCCTCAATAACGGCCGGCTTGTAGCGGGTGTGCCAGACCGGGTCCTTTTCCTGAGCGGAAACAAAGGTCATCGTGGAGAGGAGAATTGTGAAAATGGCGGGATGTGTGAGAAAGCGTTTCATTCCTTTGATATAAATAACGTAGAATGCAGGAGATAATTACCCTTAGTTGTTGTCAATATCGATTTTGAGACGGAAACGGTAAGATTTAATGGAGGAATTCGAATTCAGCGGAGAACTGACCGTTCCCCATAGCGGTGGCGGGCAGCGGCTTGACCAGTATCTTCCCGGCGCATTGCGGCCGGTTGGGGTGGATCTGTCGCGCAGCCGGATTCAGGAATTGATCAAATCCGGTCATTTTCGGTTGAATGCCAAAGTGGTAAAGCCGAGGGCCGAAGTCGCGGAGGGCGATGTGATTGAGGTGAAAGTTCCCCGGCAGAGCACAGAGGTTCTGCCGGAGGAAATGGATCTAAAGGTGTTGTTTGAAGATGATCATATCATCGTCATCGACAAAGCGCCCGGGCTGGTGGTTCATCCCGGATCGGGAAATGATAAAGGGACTCTGGTCAACGGTCTGTTGCATCATTGCAACGGCCAGTTGAGTCGTCTGGCGGATGAAGGGCGCCCCGGTATCGTTCATCGTCTCGATAAAGAGACTTCCGGGTGTCTGGTTGCGGCAAAGACCGATATTGCCTATCAATCGCTTGTGGAGCAATTCTCGCAGCGAAAGACGAAGAAATCGTATGTCGCGATTGCATCGGGAGTTCCTGTAGATGACTCCGGGCGGATCGAAAATTTGATCGGTCGTCACCCGTTCCAGCGCCGCAAAATGGCGGTTGTGGACCCTCCGGCAGGCAAGCAGGCGATTACGGAGTATGTGGTTTCCCATAGCAGCCCCGGGCACGCCTGGAGCTGGATCGACTGCCGGATTCTCACCGGGCGCACCCACCAGATCCGGGTTCATTTAAAGGACGTTCTGCGTTGTCCGATACTCGGAGACACGATTTACGCGCAGCCGGGAAGGCAGAAAACCAGGGTGGACCGGCTGATGCTGCACGCCCGGGTTCTGGAACTGAGCCACCCGGAGAGCGGGGAGACTATGACGTTTGAAGCACCGCTTCCCGAAGCCTTCGAGCGCTTTTGTGATCCCGGAAACTAGTCGAGCTTGGGTGTGTAAAGCGGCATCTCGTAGTTCGGCGGCAAATCATCATCTGTCTGCCAGGTCTGCAGATTTTTGTAGGATGCCAGCGGAACAAGTCGCAGTGAAATCTGCGATCCGATCTGCCTCATTGCAGCGCTGGTGAATTTGCGGCGAAAAACGATTCCGTGAGCGATCCGGATTTTTTCATACGGATAATTGCCCAGCCGGTCTTTGACCACTTCGTATTCGAAAACACCGAGTGCATTGGCGTAGTCAATTTCGGCAATATTGGTGATCTCCGATTTGGCGATGAGGCAGAGATCCAGATCGAGGCGGTTGAAAACTTTGATATTGCTCCCTGCTCCGGGGAGCTTTGGTAGCGGCTTTTCGGGGACTTTAATGGCTCCTGGAGCGGTTGCCGATGCCGCGGAGGCTTTTATGACGGGCTTTGAGAAAACCGGTGAGGGAGTTTCGGGAGCTTTAGCCGAGGCTATTTCGGCGGTTGGGTTCATAGCTGGCGGATCCTGCTCTTTCTGAACCGGTTTCAACGGGATGACTTCGGTCATACGTATCGTTTCCGGTTTCGCCGTCTTGTTCTCGTGGATGAATACAGCGAGATCAGCCCGCACTTTTTGTGCCCAGGCGGCGGCCTCTGCCGGGCCGTAATGAATGCCGTCGGTTGCGGGGTAGGGATCGGTGAAGCGCGTCACTTCAGCGCTTTCAAATACAGCGCCGCCGTAGTCATTGATTACGTTGCGCATGATGCTGCGCAATTCGTTCTGGAGCTCGATGGAGTAACGGCGCTCGTGAGAATGAGGTGGCAAAATCCAATAGGGAGTCGCACCGGATTTCGCGATAGAGTGCGACATCTGCTCAATCAAAGAACGGATTTCGAGGACATTCTCATCTTTCGGGCGGCGACGCGACCTCAGAGTGGCATACAGGTTGATACCGGTCTGCACGACAACAAAATGCGGATTGTAATCCTCCAGCATATCCTCCAGTTTCGGGACCGCACGGACATACCCGATCCTGCGCTCATTGATCGGGGTTTTTTCCCAAAAGCCGATCGAGCTGGGTAGTGATTGATAGGCTTTGAGCCAGTAATACGGGCTGGCTCCTCCCGCCACGGCGGTATAGACCTCGGCCCCCTGGCTGCGGAGCCCGGAATCAAGAGTTCTGCCAAACGCGCCCATGCTGAGAGAGTCTCCCAAATAGAGAATACGAGTCTTTTCCGCGCGGGCGGGCCCCGTGAAAGCGAGAATGATTAGAAAGGCAAAAAGAAACGGGAACTTGCTCATGAAGGGAAATTAATAAAATTTCTATAATTAATCAACATAATTATAATCCAAAATGAGATAAATCGCAACGATGATTCTGATAAATTAGAAAAACTCGCGATCGAGTATAATGACTCAAAGTTTGGAGTTTGGCCACACGTTTTCAGGGAATTTTGAGGCGCAGCGGTTCTTTCAACCACAATTGTACCCTGTTAGGTCCGCAATTGTACCCTGTTGAACCGGGCACTGTACCCTGTTAGGTCGACGACTGTACCCTGTTGAAAGTGTAATTGAAGCGTCTCCGGATATCAGCCGGGTGTGTTCAGTGGTTTGCCTGGCGGGATTTCCCTTGCCTCTGGTCTTCCAGCGCTCAGTATTTCGTCTTTTTCTTCGACTTCCCAGTCATCGAGGACCGAGTCATCGATGTGGATTTCTTCATCGACGCAGGCGTATTCCGGGCCGAGAACTTCGACGACGGTGGGATTGCGCTGTTCGTGGTTGTCCGGAATGATGTAGTTATCCACCAGCTGACAGTTGGAACTGTAATCGGGTTTACCCATCAAAAACTCATGCAGCTTTTTGAGCCGGTAATGCGGCACGGTGGCGTACATATGGTGAGGTAAATGATAGTCCATCCCAAATGGGAAAACGGTATATCTCACCAGAGCATTCATCCGGAACACCCGGGTATTGGTGAGCCAGCCCCGGTCACCGTTGCCATGCTGGATGACCTGGCGCAGGATCATAAAGAATGGAAAGGTCGTTGCCATGGGCAGATACCACAAAATCGAAAAGTAGCGCAGAGCCATAAATTCGGTGGTCATCTGCACATACCCGAGTGAGCTCAATAGAACGGTGTAGAATCCGGTCTGGGCCATGAACAGAAATCTCGGGTGAAAAACGGGCTTGATGCGTGCTTTATCGAAAAATCGCTCCGGAAGGAATGCAAGACAGGTCGCTACAGCCATCCAGGTAGCCAGGTTGACCAGCACCAGCTGCATCGGCGTGCCGTGTTTTTGGTGAAAAATCAGCGAAGCGACCAGAAAGATGAACATACCCACTCCGAGCCGGGAGGGAACGATGCCGCTTTGGTCGGTGGTCATACGATAGGGGCTTTTATCGTGGGTCCCCACTGTATTGTATTTTATCCGGGCTATGATGTAGCGGACCAGATCGGCGAGGAGTAACTGCCTCACCATCATCATGATGAAATGGAGTTTTTTCACCGGGAACTCCATCCAGTGGCCGCTGTCCTTGAGCAGGGAGAAATCCGGATCTCTTTCCGGATCGTTGACAAACTGGTGATGGGCGAGGTGGTAAAGCCGAAACTGGTAGGTGGAAGTCATGATCGGAAACATGCAGAGCAGGTCCGAGGCGACTTCATTGAGCGTGCGGTTTTTGAACAGGGTATGGTGAACGGCTTCGTGTCCGGCGCCGGCGAACTGGTGCTGGGACCCGCCAACGAGAATGAGAGCGGCGAGCAGGACCGGGAGATTCCACCAGAAGCTGATACCGGAGGACTGCTGGTACTCGAAGAACATAATCGCCAGAGCCATGGTGGCGCCTGCGACCAGGTAAGCCCGCCCGATAAAAAAGAAATTCCGGTAGTTGTCGGTGCCGAGATGATTTCGCAGCTCCTTTTTCACTTCCGGATCTCTTCGCAACGAATCCGCTGCACTGTGATTGTGGTTCCCGCTCAAAAATTTATTTACAAAGATGGTTTGTTTGGAGACGGAAAATACGCCGTGATTGTTAGGTCGAATATCAGGGCGGGGCGGTTCCCCGGCAAGCAAAAACGGCGTTGGCGGGAATCACCGGAGCGAAGATTCGGGATTATAATGAAGATGGAAAACCAGGCAGGTTCGTATGATTATCCAACCATGGCTCTTCTTTCCATTATCCAGGATCTTCAAGATCAGCTTGTTGAACGTTTCTGCTCAGAAAAGAGACTTCTCACTACGGCGACACCGTGGTTCGAAGAAAAGGAACCGTTTCACAAAATCGAACAAAGCTGTCTCGAAAAAATTCTTTTTTTTGAAGATCGCGGATATTATTTATTTCGTGAACCTGAGATCGATCATCAGCCCGGAGCGAAGCGTCTGCGAATTGAGATGACTTTCAAACCGACGGAAAACAACCGGTGAACCGGCAAAGATCCGGCAGGTAAATAGCAATTTCCGGGAAGCGGCCCGGAACTGATTGCGCGATTTTGGTTCAGATGAAAAATCTCAAAAGAATTTTGGTGCCGATTGATCCCACGATATACGCCCAGGCGGCCACGGAGACTGCCTGCCAAATTGCCAAGGTCCACGGTGCTAAAGTTTCCGGTATCGCTGTTTTAGATTCCGCAGAGATCCGATCAAGTCTGGTGCCCGCAGTTGGGCCGTATTATCCGGGAGTGATGTCGGAGGTGGTGGCGATGACTCACCATGCGGACCATATTTTGAAAGAAAGCCTCGAGAGATTTGCCTCGACCTGCGAGTCATCCGGAGTGGACCATCTCGAAACGGAATATGAAGGCATTCCGGCCCGCAAGTTGCTTGAGTCGGCGATTTTTTATGACCTGATTGTAGTCGGGTTAAAGACGGCGTTTCATTTTGAGACGCGGAACGAATCTTTTGAAGCGCTCGACAGTTTGCTGGATCGAACTATCACACCGATTCTGGGTGTGCCGGCCGGGGGGCTGGAGGAACCTTTGCGGGTATTAGTGACCATCGACGGCAGTACCGGATCTGCCCGTGCGCTTCACGACTTTGTTCAATTTGCTCAGCCCTATGATTGCGAAGTGAAAGTGATTGTGGCCGACAAAGCGGAGAGCGAATCCGGATTCCTGATCAAAAACTCGGTGGACTACCTGAAAGCTCACGGGTTTTCCAAAGTGAGTGCCGAGTCATTTGACAAGGATATCCTGATGGCTGTCGAAGCGGAAATCGACAGCGGTGCCAACCTTGTAGTCGCGGGCATTCATTCCAAAAAGCGGCTTAAAGATATTTTCGTCGGCAGCTTTACCAGAAGTCTGATAAACCGTGGGGATGTGGCGATGTTTCTCTCTCACTGAGATACCTATCAGGCCGGAGTCGGGTCCGGGCCGTCGTCGGGCAATAGAGTGAGAGGAGGATTGTGACGTGGTTCCGGCTCATCCTGAATGCCTACGAGAGGAAGCTCTTCGGCTTCAGATTGTTTCATCACATCGCCGAGCATGGGGGGCAATTCCGATAACGGAGCTGCGGAGGCGTCGCGAGGTTCCTCGTGCACCGGGATTTCTATCGGTTCGACTTCCATCAACGGAGGCCCGGTCTCAACGGGAGCGGGCTCTTCGACAGGAATTTCAATCAAGGGAGGTTCTGAAGAATCACCGGACAAATCCGAGGAGAGTTCTACGACGGGCATTTCGTCGAGGGGAAAGACTTCGTCCGGAATTTCCAGAACCGGGACTTCTGCGACGGGAGTAATCACTTCAATCGGCGCGACCTCTTCTATTTGAGCTTCGACGACGGGCTCCGGTTCGGATAACGGAGCGATTTCAACGATTTCAGGAGCTGTCTCTTCAACGGTATCCATCGCGACAGGTATCATTTCTTCAAGAGCGGCGACCTCTTCGACCGGTTCTTCTTCCACGGGAGTGATTTCTTCGACTACCGGGGGGATTTTCTCTACGACCGGTTCTTCAACAACGGGGGCGATCTCTTCGATTTCCTCTACGGCAGCGATTTCCTCTTCGACCGGTACTTCTTCCACGGGGGCGATCTCCTCAATTTCCGGGACGACTTCCTCGACAGCAGCGATTTCCTCTTCGGCGGGTTCTTCAGCAACGGGGGCGATCTCTTCGATTTCCGGGACGACTTCCTCGACAGCGGCGATTTCCTCTTCGGCGACTTCTTCAGCAACGGGGGCGGTCTCCTCGATTTCCGGGGCGGCTTCCTCGACGACGGCGATTTCCTCTTCGACCGGTTCTTCAGCAACGGGGGCGGTCTCCTCGATTTCCGGGACGGCTTTCTCGACAGCGGCGACTTCCTCTTCGGCGGGTTCTTCAGCAACGGGGGCGATCTCCTCGATTTCCGGGACGGCTTCCTCGACAGCGGCGATTTCCTCTTCGACCGGTTCTTCAGCAACGGGGGCGGTCTCCTCGATTTCCGGGACGGCTTCCTCGACAGCGGCGACTTCCTCTTTGACCGGTTCCTCGGCTGCGGGAGCGATCTCCTCGATTACCGGGGCAGCTTCCTCCACTAACGGTTCTTCTGTAACTTCGGGAGCGACCTCAGTAACGACGGGAGTAATTTCCTCTGCGACCGGTTCTTCGACGGCAGGAACATATTCTTCGATAATTGGAGAGATTTCCTCCACAGCAGCGACTTCGTCGCCAGACTCTTCGGCAGCAGGCGCATATTCTTCGCAGATCGGGGAAATTTCCTCCACAGCAGCGATTTCTTCCACCGGTGCCGACTCGTGTTCGAGGCTTTCTTTGGTCGGTTCTTCGGACCCGGAAAGTACTTCTTCGTGAACCTCTTCTTCGACAAATGCTGTTGGGGTTACGGTGCCTTCCAACTCGGTAATCAACTCATCCAGAGAAGCCACCATACGCCCGTCCGGACCCTGTTCGAGGGCTCGTTTGGCTTCTTCAATTCGGGCAAGAGCTTCGTCTCGCAAAGCTTTTAAACGACTAATTTGGTCCATGTTTCTGCTAAATTATCACGATCTGTTTGAGTTGCTATTCTCAAATGCGTTCACCTTACTGCCGGAACAGGAACATGACCCGTTCAACGGGATCTGCCGTCGTTCGAAATGAAAATCTCCGGTGTGTTTGTGTGTGGGAATAGTGCATTTGGGGTGACACTGTTGAGTGGTGTTGCCAGTGGAAAATGTCAGCCAATCGAGGAGAAAAATCCATTTTCTCAGTTAATCCAGTGACAAGTACCTCTACGCAGGACTTTAGACGGGCCATAGGCTGAATCCCGCGAAAATTCCTGCTTTATCCTTACCTGCTCTCATATGTGAGATTATTTCGACAGTCGATAGATTTTTATAATTTTTTTCAAAATTTTACAACAGTAAGTCTTTCCTTTTATGAAATTTAGGCTTTACTTATTTTAAAGTCAGCTATTATGAAATTTATATGAAATATTTACCCATCTGTCTTGTCTTTCTACTACTGATATTCTGTGGAGGTGTAGCATCACGGGTTTTATTTCCTGTATCTCTCGAGGGCAATCTGGAGAAGCAATCGTCGCGGATTTTGGAGGATGCGGGAGTGGATGCTGACAATGACCGGTTTGATCATTATTTTGTAGCGTTGGGCGGACAAATTCCGGCCAATTCGACGGGCAGGGTTGTTCTGGAGCATATCGGTGGACAGGTGTGGGGGGGCACTGCGGATGTCGGTTCCGGGAAAACAATTGGTCCGCAAAGCAGATTTTCGGCGAGGCAGACAAAAGGCACGGTTATTCTCGAAGGTGAAGTCTCCTCAGAGAAGACCAAAAAATCGTTAGAGGCGGCGACTCGAGGCGCGATAGGAGTGCGGCAGGTGGAAAACGCGATCAAAGTGAACTCAAAATTACCGGCTATCCTGTGGAGTGAATCTCTGCCTGTTTTTCTGAAAGATTATCTTTCCTATTCCGGAGTGTCCGGTCTCGAAGTCGGCCCGGAGGGGATTAAAATGGAAGGCGTGGTGCTTTCCCGTGAGGTACGGGAAAAACTAAGTGGCGAAGCCGCAAAGTTTGTCTCAGCACCGGCGATCGTGGAAAACAGTTTATCTGTCCGTAAATCGAAGAATCCGACATTCAAACTTCAGGGCACCGCCGACGGTTTAAAGCTGTCGGGACTTCTGCCTGACGAAGCGACCCGGCGAAAACTGATCGCTGCGGTTCGGGAGGCTTTGCCGGAAAAAGAGTTTAAAGATGAAATTCGGGTCGCGCCGGGTGTCTCCAATCCCTGGTGGCTTGCCAATGCAAAAAGTTTGATACCTGTTTTCCTGAAGGAGACCGGTGGTGTCGGCTCCGTTGAGTACTGGAAAAACAGGCTGCATATTCACGGGAAAGTAGGCAATGAGGCCGTTAAGAAAAAGCTTTCAACCATTCCGCTAGGTCCGCAGAAGCCGGATGATTTTTCCATGCACAGCAATCTCTCGCTTCGTCCGGAAAGAGAACCTTCGGTTTCTATCAGCAAAGATGAAAAGCAGAGATTCGTAGCGCAGGGATCAGTAGGGTCGTCCTCAGTGAAAAATGGAATCCTCAGCGCGTTGATCCAACATGATCCGGATGCTGTGATTCTCGATCAGGTTTCCGTGAGTCACCGGGTGAAAGATGCCGGCTGGGTTTCTCCGTCCAAACTGATCGAAGCCGTGGTATTGAATACAGAAGGGGGAACTGTGACATTGAATTCCGGAACGGTAGCGATAGAAGGTGAAGTGAATTCGGCATCGGGAAAAGAGAAACTGGTGTCACTCGCATCCTCCACAATCGGCGCGCACGGGACAGTGAAAGATTTGATCACTGTAAAAGAAGTGCCCGTTGAGGCGGTTGCTGCTGTTCCCGAAAACGAACCGGATCTGGATTTTACAGAAGTTGCCGTGTATTTCCGTTCCGGTAGTTTTTCACTGGGCGGTTCCGATTTTGAAAAATTGTCGAAAACGGCGGCTATGATTCAGAGTCTCCATCCCGGCACGAAACTGACTGTGGGTGGTTTTGCTGACAACCGGGGAAATCAGGCCGCCAACGAGAAACTGAGCGGCAAAAGGGCTGCAGCTGTCCGGGATCATCTCGTTTCTCTGGGTATTAGCAAAGAGCGGTTAAAAATCAAAACTTTCGGGGAGGACGTTTCTCATGTTAGACAGAGTGACCTGTGGAAAAGTCGGAGGGTCGAACTGTCTATCGACCGGGAGTAAGAGGACTCGCGGCAGGAAATCTGATCAAATTTAAAAATGAACTTCATGTATATCTCAACTCTGGCGCTTTCGTGGCTCTCTATTGGATTCTGGTGGTGCGTCGGTAGTTTCGTTCTCGGCGCCGGAATTGGTTGGCTCGTTTGGAGGAATACAGATCGTGAAGCCGGGAATTTGGAGTTGGAAAACGGAAAGGCGCAAGAGGAAGTAGAGCGGCGGGAGCAGATACTTGCCTCAAATCAGGAGCTTCTTGCGTCCCTTGTGGATCCTGAATCAAATACATAAATTATACCTACAGGATTCATGCAAGTGCTTCTCGGCCAAACCGCCCAATATTTAGTAGATGATATTTTTTCCGAATTTATCAGTCCCGCTCTGTGGAGAATTGGTTTTCTGGGTCTTGTATTTCTGGGACTCGGACTCTACTGCGCGAAACTATTGTGGGGATCGCACAGCGACAGGATCAGAGAAGCGAGAGAGGAAAATTTACGTTTGGCAGAAAGAACCGGCGAAATAGTTGATGAACAGAATATTCTACTCACGAACTTGAAGAAAGCATCCGCGATCTTCAATGCAGACATCACCTACCGGGATAACCGAATTCAAAAGCTCGAAAGTGAATTCATCAGGATCCAAAGAGATCTTAACGACAAGATAGCTACCGAAAACCACTTAAACGGAATTCTCGAAACCCGCGACAGGGAGGTCGAAAGGCTCAGTATTGAAGTAGAGAAACTGGAAGAGTTGCGACGACTGGTGGAGGACAAAGACGGTGAACTCGATCTTCTCCGCTCGGAACATCATGCTCAGGCGGAGCAGCTGAAACTGCTCGAATTAGAACTGGAAGATAAAGATCAATCGCTTGTGTTGCTTGAGCAAAGTCTATCCAATGCAGAAGGGATCAAAGAGAAAATTGTGTCCCTCGAGGAGTTGTTATCGAATCGGGATAATGAGTTGAGCAGGCTGCGGAGCGATCGCGATCAATTGCGGGGCGAACTGGAAAATACGCTCCGGAACCGGGAAGCGAGAATCATGGAACTCGAAGATTCCCTGGGTGATCGCGAGAGCATGATTGTCGCTTTGCAGAACGAACTCGAAGAAGCCGGAGATCTCGAATCGAGGATCGAAGACTTTGAAAATAGAATTGCCGAACGGGAACTGGAAATCGAGGAACTGAAAAGCAGCCATATTTCCAAAGGCGAACTCGAAAACCTCCGTGAACAAATCCGCGTGGAAAAAGAAAATTCGGAGCAGGAGGTCGAACACCTGGTGAAGCAGTTGAGGCAAAGGGACAGTGAAATTCAAAATATCAAAAAGCAGTATCACGATGCCCGGCAGCAAAAAGAAGCCAAATACCAGGAAGTTGTCAATCAACTGGAATCCCAGGAAGGGGAATTGAAATCTCTGCGCGGTCTTCAATCGGCCACCGATAAGCTCAAAGCCCGGATTTCGGAACTGGAGGAGATAGAAGAGGCAACCGACAAACTTAAATCGAAAAACAAAGGACTGGTATCACGCGTCGAAGAGTTGGAATTTGAACTGAAAGAAGTCGAAAAATCAGCTGGCTCGCGAGTCAGCGATGCAGAAATGGAGCGGCTCAGCCGGGAGAATCGGGAGTTGTTTCAGCAATTGCATGTCAGAGAAGATGAATTGGCTTTGTTACGGAAGAATTCCCACACATTCGACCAGATTCAGGTCCGGATCGAGGATCTGGAGCGGCTCGTGAAAGACCGGGACGGCGAATTGGAGCGGCTGAAATCGGAAAGGGCCGATTTGAGGCGTCAACTGGCCGCACGATCCAGTGATAGTGATACAACCAGAGAAGATCTGCTGGTCCGGTTGCGGGATCTTGAGAGATCTGTGAAAGATCGCGACAGTGAGCTGAGTTCCCTGCGGGTGGAGCGGGTGTCGCAGGACGATTTGCTCGGCAAGATCAACGAACTGGAAAGACTGCTGGCTGGCGAACGCAATGGTAGCGGGTCAGGCGGGCGCGGCGATCTCTACGCGCGCCTGAGTGAGCTGGAGAGGTCTCTGGGCGGGCGAAGTCACGACCGTGGCATGAGGGCTTATCGCTCCTACGACAATTCGGAATACCGTTTTTCTCACGGTGACGGCACGGCAACTTATTTAAAAGCGGATGATCCGATTGATTTTGAAGGCAAAACGTATCGGGCGGAAGACCTGTACTATTTGCTGAGGGACAAAGGGATTGGGTAAAATTATCCTCGCCAACGGCAAAACGTGGTGCAATTTTGCTGTATGAAGCGCTTTGTCGCCTTTCTTATCATTGCACTGATTTTGGGCTCCGCAGGTTACTTCCTGCTTGGAGCTTTTCTGAACCCCGGCACTACTAAATCTATGGCTGAGCCGCCCCTTAGCGGTGCTGTTCCCGCACCTGCACCTGCACCACGAAATTCAGTTTCAAAATACGCTTTCGAAAGCGCGCCGGTGAAACGGGCCACTTCATCATTCACCGATGCGAATATCGCGTTTCAAACGCCGGGGCGAATGCAGGTCGGTAAGTCGCGCGATGTAAAACTGGTCCTCAACCTTCGGAAAACGATCGAAGAACTTCGCGAAGAGCTTGGCAAAGAATTTCCTACCCAGGGGGCAACGATTGAAGCCTCGCCAATTATGGAGGCAAGCCTGAGCGGCGGCAGTTTTGATATCCGTGCGGCCAGCCCGGTCCGGCAGGCCATTCGGGATAATGCAGATACGACCTGGGAATGGTCGGTAGTCCCGCGGGAGAAAGGAGAGCATCTTCTCAAACTTCGTCTCTATGCAATAGTTACTCTTCAGGGGACGGCGGCGCCGATGGAAGTAAAGACTTTTGAACGGGATATTTCTGTAGATGTTTCTATCCAGGAACTGGTCCTCGGATTTGTAAAAGATAACATCCAGCTTGTGTGGCTGGTGTTGGTGGTACCTGTCGCCGGTTTCCTCAGCCGGATGTTCAAAGGCGGCAAATCTTAACGCAGGATTCGGTCGAGGACATTCTTTGTGATTTGTTGCACCCTCGGATCAGGCCCGTGCGGACGGGAAAAATGGGAATAGGGAACCCAGTGTCCTGGAGGTGAGGAGAGCCCCTGCGCCCAGAAAATGGTTGAGGCGTTAAAGATTAGATTTTCTTTGGGCCCGTCGAATATCACCGAGGTGTATCTGCCTTCGCGGGTGCCTCCGGCCCATACTTTGCCATCGGCGAGGACTTCGAGCCCGGGCAGTGTCATATCGGGCTCTCCGTGGTGTTCCCAGCCGACCAGTCCGGGGATGGATTCGCCGTCCTTCATCCCTGTTCCGGAAAATATCCAGTGCTCCGGATTCCGGCATGTCCAGTCGCCGCCACCGTTGAAAGGAACCACCGATCTCACCCCCATGATGTTTCTTTCATCGGGAGCAGTGCTCTGCAGGGCGCCGAGGATGTGGGAGTAGGATTCTGATTCGTCCTGTCTCAGTTCGCCATAGCAGCCGCGGCGTTCAATGATGCGGTTGGCCCGGCCGGCTGAGGAAGGTGAGAACGGCGAATCGATAAATACAGAATTTCCTCCCAGCCAGAGCACGTTCAGGCCGTTTTCAATGGCGGTTTCTATCGTTCGAAACTGTTTGATATCCCAGTACTCATCGTGGGCAACACTGAGGAATACTTTGGAGCCGGCTATCGCTTTTTCATCGAGGAGGTCACTGTTGGAAACATAACTGACATCGTAGCCTTCTTTTTCGAGCCAGTAGCAGAGCGGGAATTCCCAGAGCAAAAATTCTCCGGAACCAATCGACAGCGGATTATCTGTGATTTGTACATACTTTCCGTACGGCCGCTCGAAACTGACCGCTACGCCGGGGGCCTGCGCACCGTCCGGATTGGTATAGAGAGATTCGTTAACCGGCCAGCGGTTGTAAGCCTGCCAGGTATTGTCGCTGACCTGGAAAACAATTTCCGACGGTGTAGCGGAGCGAACTACAAAAATGATATAGCTTTGCCAGTAGGGTTCAGATTCAGATTCCGGTATTGTAGTCAGTTTTCCCAGATATACTCCGCCCGGCCAGTCTTTGGGAATCGTGAATTCGGCTGCGGCATCCCACCGGCACTCACGGATTCGTTTTTCACCAATGTCGGGAGTCGGTTGCGTTTTGCCATCCAGCGGACCGAGTTGTCCCATGAGTCTGCCGCCGGTTCCGGAATAGTAGCCCATCCGATAGAAATCAATGTGGAATTTCCTCTCCGGTTTAGTGCTGACATAGATTGATAACGTCTCGCCCGGCAGGATCGACTGGTGCGAGACATATCCTTCGATCAGCGACGTGCGGTATTTTCCTTCATTGACCTTTACCCGGGTTAACTGCCAGTCCGTGGTCCCTTCATTCAGGTTCTCATCCGCGGTCTGCGAATTGGCCGTATGAGCAAGACCGGCGATAGAGGAAGTTGCGGCGATAAATTTTCGTCGGGATGCTTTCATGAGATTGGTTACTCTGAGACACAATAGTTCGGGAATCCAATACCCGGATGCGGGCTTGACTACCTGAGACAATAGTCTGTTACAGTGAGAACATGAGTGATCAAAAAATCGACCGTCGCAAATTTGTTCAGGGCTCCACCGTCGCAGCAGCTGTGTCCGCCTTTCCAGCTGGAGTGGAGGCTGCGGGCCCGTCGCCGGACAAGCTTCGGATTGCTCTTATCGGCTGCGGGGGTAGAGGCACCGGGGCAGCCGCTCAGGCCCTCGCTGCTGATGACAGGGCCGAACTGTGGGCGATGGGTGATATCGATCAGAAGGCGATCGATCGCAGTAGGGAGGTGTTGAAAAAGAATGCCGATGAAAAAAGAGTAAACCTTGCTCCGGAAAGGGAATTTACCGGGCTGGATGCGATTGACCGGATCGTGGAGATGCCGGAAATTGATGTAGTGATTCTGACGACACCTCCGGGCTTTCGGCCGTTTCATTTCGAAGCCGCAGTTCAGGCCGGGAAACATGTATTTATGGAAAAACCGGTCGCCGTTGACGGTCCCGGTGTCCGCAAAATTCTGCAAGGCGCTGCGGAGGCGAAAGCAAAGAATCTCAAGGTCGGCGTCGGCTTTAACCGCAGGCACAGTCCGATTCACCACGAAGTGATATCGCGTTTGCACGACGGCATAATTGGAGACATCCCGTGGATTCAAATCTTCAATTGCCGGTCCGATGTAAATAAACGAAACCCGCGTGAGGCGGGGATGACAGAGCTCGAATTCCAGGTGAAAAACTGGTATTATTTTACCTGGCTGAGCGGTGATTTTTCGGTAGAGCAAAGCGTCCACGAATATGATGTAGTTCGCTGGATCAAAAACGAAGCCAATCCCGTGAAATGCCAGGGGCAGGGAGGTAGGCTTGTACGGACCGGGCCGATGAACGGTCAGATCTACGACCATTTCAGTATCGACTATGAATTTGCTGACGGGAGTAATGTTACCACCCAGCATCGACATATACCAAAATGCTGGAGTTGGTTTGGGGAAAAGATCCACGGAACCAAAGGATCGGCGGAACTGTCTTTTAAGAGAAATGGAATCATCACACCATCCGACCCGGATGCGAAGGGCTTCCGTGGTAAAGAAACCGGGAATTCCTACGAGCTTGAACACGTGGCCCTGTTCAATGCAATTCGGGAAGGTCGCGAATTTAATGAGGCCGAGCGCGGTGCTTACGGGTCACTGTTTGCGATCATGGGGAGAATGGCTGCCTACACTGGCAAAGAAGTGACCTGGGAAAGTGCGCTGAATTCGACCGAACAAATCGCCATCAATCCGAAAAGCTGGGACGATATTCCACCTCTGCTCCCGGATGAGAATGAACTGTATCGCGTGCCAAAACCGGGAGTTCCGTTGCATGCAAAAGTGTGATTGTACCCTGTTGAATGCTCGACTGTACCCTGTTGAATACGGCTAAGAGTTGGCGAATACAGGACCAATCTTGTGATGCGGACACTTTTGTCCGCAATTGCGGGTTCACTGGTTTTCGATAGCTCCAGCAAGACGCGGACAGAAGTGTCCGCGACACAAATCGTAGCGGTATATAATCAGGGTACTCGCTTGCTTACTGATTATCTATGCCCAGGGTAAAGACTTCTTCTCCTTTGCGGATCTCGCAGGAATCCTTTCCAGCCCGTACCAATCTGTATTTCTCCTCCGGAAAACCTTGAATAATAAAAGTAGAGTTGGCTTTTACGAAGAAATTGTCGCCACCGCGTTTGGTGAATTCAGCGTAGTAGGTTTTGAAGTCAACCAGGTCTCCTTTTCGTACCGTCCGTGTGCCCCCCGTTTGGATGTCGGAAATGGTTACTGTATCGCTAGCGATTTTGTCGATCTGAATCCGCCCATCAGATGACCGGTCGGCTGCTTTGAGAAGGAATGTTGCTCTCTGCGGGTGTTTGGTTGTGGGTATACGGGTCAATTGCACGGTTTTCTCATCCGGTTGGGCGGCGAATTGAATGCGGTACAGCTCGAACTTCAGGCTTCGGTAACCAAGTAAGAAAACGGGGTCAGGATGGGAGGCGGAATTCTTCGGATCTGTGCCGGCCTCGTATTCTTCGAGAACGGTAAACAGATCTTTGTCGGGATCGGTGTAAGGCAGGTGGCTGTCGAGGAAATCGAGCTGGTTGTCGAGCAGCCACCGGTTGGGGAACTGGGGGAAAAGCTGCGGTTCCCGGTTAGCCAGGTTGTAAACGATCCCTTGCCGTTCGATGAGTGGTATGGATTTCAATACCGGGACATATTGGTTACCAATTTTCTTGTCCCGCCATAGAAATTCTTTATCAAAATCGACTTGTAGCGGAGGGGCGGGATCAGAGAGGATTACCGGATCGATCACGATGGGATCCGGCGTTTTTTGTGCTGCCACTTTAACTACCGACGTAATAGCCAGGCTAATGGTGACAACGATCAACAGAGAAGCGATGGCGAGTATTCCGGAGAAGGGTTTCTGTTCCCTATGCTCGCCGAAAGCGATTCGAACCGCCCGGTCGCTGGTGGAACCAATGCCGAATGCGGCGGCACAGGCTGAATGACTGGTTAGCGTGGTCTCTGCATTTAGTAGCGCTGAGGCATAGCCAAACCGGTTGCCGTTCAATAGTTCGACAGCCTGATCGTCACAGGCTTTTTCTCTCTCGATGCGAATTTCCCTGGATAACCACAGGATAGCCGGATGAAAGAAGCAGAGGGTTTCCGTGGCTGTTTGCATCAGATTCAGAGCGATGTCACGACGCTGGTAATGCGCTGTCTCATGGGCGAGAATCGCGGAGATTTCGGTGCTATCAGATTCGGATACGGTTGTTTCGGGGAGCAGTATGACGGGCCGTCTCAGCCCGCAGAGCATCGGTCCTGTTTCGGTTTGAGTCACACGGACAAACAGGTCTTTCGGAAAGGGAATACGAAGGCAGGCATTAGTGATTTTCTCTGAATAGGTAGAAGGAATCTCGATAGAGGTCTTTATCAATTGTTTCAGTTGCTTTGCTCTATATACAATTCCCACACTGCGGACCGCAAGACCTGCCAACCATATCAGAGTAATCCATAATGCGGTGGTGACCGGAATAGTGAGCCGAAATTTGCGAACGAAGTCAGGAAATGGAATCGGGCAGGTAGTAAGTATGATTGCCAGCAGGGGAATCGATAGAATCAAAGCCAGTCCGCAGGCAACGCGGTGTTTGGGTTGGAAACGCGGAGAAGATTTGATGTAGAGAAAATAGAACAGGGGAAATAGCACGCCCAGCCAGACGGTATGGGCAATGAATCGGGTGAAAATCAAGAAAACTTCGTAGTCAGGTGGTGTGTTCTCCATTGTTTAGTCCTCAGCTTCCAATTGTTTGTCGATATAGGCTTTCAACCGGCGAAGCTCCTCCGGTTCAACCTTTTTGGCAGAGAGAGCCTGCATCGCCAGATCTGCGGTGGCTCCGCCGAAAATTTTTGCAGCCAGTTGGCTCAGAACGTGACGCTGCATTTTATCCCGGGTATGGCTGGCGGAGTAGAGATGCGTCCGTTCGCTTTCGTCGCGGGTGACCAGGCCCTTCTCGTGCATGAGCTGCATCAGCTTCAGGGCGGTTGTGTATTTCACCTCTTCCCCCTTGAGGCGACTTAACTCTCCGGTCACAAACCGGACGGTGCAGGGCTGATTATCCCACAAAATTTTCAGGATGGATAATTCGGTGTCAGTAGCCCTTGGAATTTCCGCCATGAATCAATACTATACGAATAAATTCGTATTAACAACGAAAAATTTCGTAGAACGGAGCAAAAGAAAACGCAGGCTGTGATTTTGCCTGCGTTCTTTTTGAAGTAAGCCGGAGTTACAGACCTAAATTTCTGGGCTCTTCTTTCGCGCCCGGGGCTTCGGCTTTGCCTTTTTCGCCTTTGTGATCGTCGCCGTGACCGTCGTCATCTCCTTTGGCATCGGGGCCATGGTCGTCCTTATCGTCTCCATGAGCATCTTTTTCATGACCATGTTCATCGTGTCCGTGATCGCCGCCATGGTCACCGTGATCATCATGCCCGTGGCTGTAGAGGACATGTGTTTCGGTAAGTTCGTGCTGCTCGCAGCTGGAATAAATCCACCCGGAAACAGCGAGAATAAGAAGAAGTCGGCAAGTCGGAGTCATGATGGCAGGGACTAAATCGTTTTGCGGCTTATATGCAAGTCTGTTGTTTTGTTTTTCTAAACGATATCAACCGAGCATGAGACGCTCCATCCATTCCATAACTTTCTCATCGCCAACGATTTCTTCCAAATCTTCAAACGATTCGTAAGGCCGGTGATCGATGATCATGTTCGCCAGCCAATCGTCAACGCCCGGTAGATCCATCAGTTCTTCCACTGTCGCATGGTTCATGTCGACCACGGGACCGCTCGGTTCGCAGCATTCGTCATTCGGGGAAATCTCTTCCTGCTCTGTTTCAGAAGTGTCCTCATCTTCCTGCGGTTCCATTTCAGGTTCAGCCTCTTCACCGGTTGGTTCTGCGTGATCGCTTTCAGCTTCCGGTTCGGTTTCTTTATCCGGCCAGTCCTGAACAGGTTTAAATTCACCGTCTTCTTTGTGGTGATCGTCGACATCCTGTTCATCGACAGGTTCGTCGGATTCTTCCTCCCCGTCGTGCCAGTAATGATGGTCATCATTCCAGCTTTCATCGTGGTTATGATCATCGTGATCCGGGTCGTAGCCGATCAGATTTCCGTCTGCATCGATCTCGTGGCCGTGTTCATCGTAGAGATGAGCGTGTTCTTTTTCGTATTGCTCGATCTCATGCTTATGCAGTTCCGCCTTTTCAGATTCTGAAAGATCTTCAGGTGGTTTGGAATAGAGGCGCTCCAACCGGGATCTGCGCTTTTCCTCCTCGGCGAGTTCTCTTTTCTCGCGCCTTCGTTCAATCACCGAAGCGATGATAACACAGATCTCGTACAGGATGATCATAGGACCAGCCAGCAGGCCAAGTGTCATGATGTCCGGCGGCGTCAAAATAGCCGCAGCTACCATGATAATAATCCATGCATAGGTTCGGGTGGCCCGCATCACCCGTGCGGTGAGAAGCTCCAGTTTTACGAGGATCGTAACAACAACCGGAAGCTGGAAGCTCAGGCCAAAAACAAGTGTCAGCCGGGTGATGAACTCAAAATATTTGCCAACCTGATACGTGGATTTTGCCCCTTTGAAGTGGGCGAGAATGATCTTGTCACGGGCTTCATCGTAGCGGAGCACCAGGTCCTTCCCTTGTTGCACGGCCAGAAGATCAATCATGTAGCCGCGTATCGCCGCCTTTTGGGTATCGGAGAGAGTATCCGGTGATTCCGGCAGTTTATCGGTTTGGGTGATTTCTTCGCCCGTGGCCGGGGGGGGCGTTTCCTCGTCGGTTTTCTTTGTGCCAAAGGGCTCGATCTTTGTGCCGCCGACACCGAGCAGGGGCAGTTCCGAGATCGGCTTCTCCAGAGCTTTTGCGGCCGGATTCAAATCACCGAATCTCTGATTTTCGAAGACGAAAAAGAATTTCAACGCGATCGGAGCCGCCAGGAAGAAGGCAAAGCTGGCTCCCGTCAAAAAGAGAATAAATCCCACTCCCGCTCCCGGAATGATCATCTTTTTTTCCACCTGGCGGAGGCCGGGCAGGATAAACTGAAACATAAAGAAAATCAGCAGCGGCATCGAAATCACCACAGCGGTGAAGAACGATACCTTAATCATCAACATCAGGCCCTCCTGCGGGGCAAGGAAGATGAAGTTAATCTTATCCCAGAGGGTGCTGCCGTCCTCCATCTTCGTTAACATCGAAGGCAGTTGCAGGAATTTGAAGATCTGAACGTGGAAGGCGAAACACAGGAACGTGGAAATTGCCAGGGTAGCTCCCATCTGCATTAGAGTGGTGCGCAGATCCTCGAGGTGATCCAGGAACGGTTTTTCATGGGGGTCATAGCCTTCGTCGGCTCCGGGCCGAACTTTGGCGGCTTCTTCCCGAATTTTGAAAAGCTTTTCGAACACACTCTTAAGTATCATAATTTTTGATATTTACTGACAATTCCAGTAAGGAACGGAGGGAACTTAGCCTGATTTTGAAAATCATCAAAGAGACGCAGATGATGTTGACGAATTTCTGATTTTGATCTACGTGAGCGACTGATTCGCGCTATGGCAAGTGTTTGCACAAGTTCGTGATCCGCCCTTTGCTGGGTCCAGCTTTTGCACGGGAACCGCTGCTGCAATTTGCGATTTTTGCTAACCAAAGAGGAAAGAGATAAATTTATGATAGGATATCGAGAGGGCCGTAGTAATTCGGACAATGAGCCGATTCACACAGAGAAAATCTTCGCTGACCGCAAAATCTTTTTTCTGGATCTCAAAGAGAACGACCGGGGAAAATTTCTGAAAATTACCGAAGACGTCAGAGGTCGACGAGACACAATTATGGTTCCGGCTGATGTGCTGGATGATTTTGTCGAAGCTCTGAAAAATGTTCAGTCCGCAGCGGCTGAGTAACTCTGTTTTCCTGCCGGAACTGCTCTGCGGAGCAGTTCCGGGAGATCAAAATCCCCCTTCTATACTCACCTGTTCTTTACTATGCGAAGCATGACCGGTTTTGGGGCGGGGGAGGCTGAAAACCCGCAGTGGCGGGCGACCGCAGAGCTTTCCGGGGTGAACCGGAAACAACTCGACATTTCAATCGGGCTTCCCCAGTCGGTTTCCTCGCTTGAACCTGCTGTTCGATCGATTATTTCCGATGGGATTTCCAGGGGCAGAATCAATGCGCGGATTAACCTCACGAATCAGGCCGAGCAATCGACCGTTTTAGTAGTTGATCAGGATTTGGCGGCACAATATGTAGCCGCAGCGAAAACCCTCGCCGAAACGACTGGAATTGATGGAGCTGTTTCAGCTGCAGACCTTCTTCGGAATCCCGGGATTTGTAAAATTGAAGAGACCGGGGTAGCGCCCGAAGATGTCGAAGATCTTATCAAAATCGCCGTTTCCGTCGCGCTGGAAAAACTCAACGGGATGCAGACTGAGGAAGGAACTCACCTCAGGGATGATCTCGAAGACCGCATCAAAGTGATCGAATCGGAAATTGCCTCGGTAAGCAGTTACGCCCGGGAGGTGGTTGATAAATATCGCGAATCTCTCCAGAGTCGACTCGCCGAATGTGGTTTGGATCTGGATTTGAATGATGAAAGGGTACTTCGGGAAATCGCCCTCTATGCTGAGAAAAGTGATATCACCGAAGAGATCACCCGAATTGGAAGTCACATCGCCCAGTTCCGGAAGTATTTCGCCAGTGACGAGCCGGTAGGTCGTCCGCTTGATTTTCTCTGTCAGGAATTGAATCGCGAGCTGAATACGATTGGTAGTAAGTCCAATCACGCGCAAATCGCTCAAGCCATCGTAAATTCCAAAACGGAGTTGGAGAAAATCCGCGAGCAGGTTCAGAATATTCAATAGCGGGGTCGTATCCCGTGCCCATTCGGCTGTTCCGAACTTTTACTACATATAAGCAGTGTAAAATGATACCTTTTGCTGACCTGGAGGTGAAAGCGGTTTTTGAACAATACCCGGAAGAGGTTCGGGAAAAAATGTATGCTCTCCGGGATTTGATCTATTCGAAGGCTGAACAAATTGGACAGCTTGCGAGTTTGGAAGAGTCTCTGAAATGGGGAGAGCCTGCCTGGTGCTGCAAAACGGGAACCACAGTTCGGATCGACTGGAAGGCGGATGATCCGGATCATTACCGGATGTTTTTTCACTGCCAAACAGCCTTGATTCCGACCTTCCGAAAAGTGTTTTCCGATTGCTTCGATTTTGAGGGGAATCGAGCCATTCGATTCAGTTCGAAATTGGATCCCGATCTCGTTCAACTCGGCGAATGCGTTGAGGTTGCTTTGAAATATAAGCAGGTGAAGGATCGCCACCTGTTGGGCCTCAATCTGTAAACCGGGGCTGTTGACGGTGAGCAGATTTCTCCAGCTATTTGGTAAGCCTTTTGTGACTTTCTGTTAATGTTAGAATTCCATAAAGGTTAGATATTATTTGGTCCCGAAGACGGACCTTTCTGAACGCAAACTCAGCATCTTGACTGCCTTGTTCCCGGGAAATACTAACATAACTTGAATTTTCAGGTTTAACGTTGACTTTGTCAGCAATAGCTCACGACCACACTACCTCTATCCTATGTCCAACCAATTACTGATCCTGATCATTGAAGCTGTGGCCGTCTATTTTCTCGTTTTGTTTTCCCATTCGTTGAGGCACCGGTTGGGATTGTCTCACTTCTACGCAGTGATCGGCAGTCTCACTGCGGTGATGGCGTGGACCACCGATGCAGGGGTTCAGGTTCAGGTTGGAAATGTCTCACTCATGGTGGGCTCCACCGTCTTTTTTACCGCATTGTTACTGAGTATTTTTGTCGTTTATGTATTCGACGGATTGAGGGCAACCCGCATTGCGATTTCGACCGTGATCGGTGTCTCGATTATGGTTGCGTTAATCACTTTGATTCTGCGTTGGCAGGTCCAAATTTCGGGCCCGGGTCAGGTGGATTATTTTCCGCCCCAAAGTTTGCGAATCTATACCTCTTCGATCATTGCCTTATTTGCCGACCTGATCTTTTTGGCGATTGCGTGGGAATTTCTCGGCCAGTCGCAATTGAAGATTCATCTCTGGATTCGCGCTTTCCTCACCCTACTCGGGGTGATGTGGCTCGATGTGATTTTGTTTTCCACCGGGGCTTTTTTCGGATCGGAGGACTACATGAGTATTATGGTAGGAACGCTTTCCAGCCGGTTTGCGATCAGTCTGTTTGCTTTTCCGTTTCTCTATTTTTATATTTCCTGGCAAAACAAAAAGCACGGCATTGTCATCGAAAACCGCCCCGTGCTTTCTATACTTCGGGAGGTATCTGAGGTGCGTCTCGAACTTTCTCAGGCCCGCAGTGAAATTGAGCACCGCAAGCAGTTGGAAAAAGAAAAGGAATCTTTGATTCACTCTTTGAAATTGGCGCTTCAAGAGGTCAAAACCCTCCGGGGCATTCTGCCCACCTGTTCGTTTTGTAAATCGATCCGTGACGAAGACGGCGAGTGGCGCAGTCTGGAGGAATATATTTCCTCAAACAGTGAAGCGCAGTTCAGTCATGGTGTCTGCGATTCCTGCGTGGAGAAGCACTACCCGGACCTGAAAGAATACGACGTTTAGATTTGCTCGCTAAGCCTCTGTGCAAAAGAGATAACGCGCCGGGCACAGGCAGAATTTCAGTGCTTGGTGAAAGCTGACGGGAAGCGTCCTCGTAAGGGATTTGAATTCCCTTTTGATCGGTTCGTCTACCGTTCTATCAAAAAAACTTCCCGGAGTAAAAATTCAACAATCACATCCATGAACGTCGTTATTTCCCGTTATCGATTTATTGCGTACACCATTTTTGCCACCACGTTATCGCTCCCGGCGGCAGCCCGGGCCGGCCAGGCGCTCCTCATAGCCTACCCTGAATCAAAAATCACCGTCGATTTTCTTGCTCTTTCCAAAATGGAGTTGGGTCATGCCGGGATTCTCATGATTAGTGATGCCGGTGTTACCAGGTATTATGAATTTGGCCGGTACGATCAAGTTCACGAAGGCAAGGTTCGCAAGGTTACGCTGCCGAATGTTTCGTTCACTTCAAAAGGCGAAGTCAACAAAACTTCACTTCTGAGGGTGCTTCAGCAGTTATCGAACTATTCCGGCCAAAGAGGTCGAATTCTGGCCGCTTATATTCCCAAAGTCGACTACAACGCGATGAACAAATTTGTCCAGGATTCCATGAGAGACTGGCCCGCTTACCATTGGTATTCGAACAATTGCGCTACCTATGCCACGGCAGTTCTGAAAGCCGGTAGTCCGGCCAATTCCCCTCTGTTCTCCAATATAATAACCACGCCGGAGAACCTGGTTACCGATTATCTTATCCACGGTGCGGGTGAAGTAAAATATGATCCGAAATCGAAAACCTTTTGTTTCAAAGCGCCGGGTCCATGGTTCTTAGCTCCTTTCCAGCACGGTTGCCAGTCACTTGCCACAATGGGGAACTGACCCGAAACCGGGAATGCAATAAGGTTTTTGCGAATTATGGAAAATATAGTAAATTTACCTTTAATCGGTAATCTATGGAATCCATTTGCGACCAGTGCGGAGCTTCTACGAATCTTCCGGACGTTTTTATAACCAAACGCCTCTCTTTCCGGCGGCGGAAAAAAACGCAATGTCCGGATTGTCATCAAAAAGCCCAAATTTCGGGCGAATTTAAGAATCTCCTGTGGATTCCTGCGAATCTGATTTTCGGATTGCTGTTAGTAGACTTATTTGAAAACGCAGCTGCAGGTTGGTTGTTATTGAATCTGGCTCTTTTTCAGGTGTCGCTGTTGCTGACGATTTTTCCCCACGAAATGTGTCATGCCCTTGCCGCCAGGTGGATGGGCTACCGCGTGTTTCGAATTCTCATCGGCTATGGTAAATCGCTCTACTCTGGAAAATTGTTCGGTTTCAGGTTTGATCTGAATTCGGTGCCGTGTGGAGGAATGGTCATTGCCTGCCCGGTCGACGGGGGAAATTTCAGACTCAAGAGTTTCCTTTTTGCGGCTTCCGGTCCGTTTGCGAATTTGTTACTTTGCGTTCTGGTGATTCCCTTTATCGGTGCGGAAAATTATTGGAACTGGGGTGAATTCACTACGGGTCCGGTTCCCGCCAAAGCATTCCTGTTGGCAAATTTGTTTGTGCTTCTGGTCAATCTCTGGCCTATGAAAGTTCCAACTCCGTTTGGAGACATGGATAGTGATGGTCGCAGAATCCTCGAGGCGATTTTTACCAACAATATTGTTAGAAAGCGGGAGATTTTGGCTACGAGATATATCGTTGAAGCAGCGGAAGCTGCTGAGGCCAAAAAGGCTGTCCTTGCGATGGAATGGGTGAATCAGGGTTTAGAAAAGTTTCCCGAAGAGTTTCATCTACTCAATTGGAAAGCCGTATTGATGTTGGATAAAGATCCGGAGAAAGCCCGGGAAAGTTTTCTACACCTTCATGAACAGCTGAAAGACAGTGACCCGCCTTTGCAAAAGTGTTTTATTTATAACAATATCGCTTACGCCAACTACCGATTGGATCGGGCCGATCTGCTTGACGAAGCTGACCGCTACTCGGAGCAAGCTATCAGTTTGATAGGTTGGCTGGCTCCTATCCGATCTACTCGCGGAAGCATTCTGACTGAATTGGGTCGAATTGAAGAAGCCCTGCCATTGTTACAATCTGCGATGAATTCAAGCGAAACCAGCGATGGCAAAGTCAGCTCGGCAGGCTCTTTATGTATAGCGGAGGCAAAAAGAGGTAATATCGAACTCAGTCGCCAATATTATCAGTTTGTCGAAAATCATGATAGTGACCATTTCATGCTGAAGCGTTGTCGCAGAGAATTAGCGAAAGCTGAAGCGAAAAGAGAACCGGCAGGAGGCGAACAGGAGCAGAGGGCTATAACTTCGATGTAGTAGTGGGGTAAAGGCACTCGGTCTACCGGGACGAATTGATTTACCCCGGAGCGCCGGCCCGATGAAACGATACTCCCTCACGTTCGCATCCACATTAAACTTATCAGCCCCGGGAAATGTAGATGCGAGGCTGTGCCGAGTATTGATCAACCTCGGTGCGCCGGACCGATGAAACGATACTCCCTCACGTTCGCATCCACAGTAAACTTATCAGCCCCGGAGAAATGTAGATGCGAGGCTGTGCCGAGTATTGATCAACCCGGTGCGCCGGCCCGATGAAACGATACTCCCTCACGTTCGCATCCACAGTAAACTTACAGCCCCGGGAAATGTAGATGCGAGGCTGTGCCGAGTATTGATCAACCCCGGTGCGCCGGCCCGATGAAACGATACTCCCTCACGTTCGCATCCACATGGAGCCTGTCGACCCCGCCAAAATGTAGATGCGAAGCTGTGTCGAGTATTGATCAACCCGGCGCGTCGGACCGATGAAACGATACTCCCTCACGTTCGCATCTACATTAATCTTATCAGCCCGGAGAAATGTAGATGCGAGGCTGTGCCGAGTATTGATCAACTTCGGCGCGTCGGACCGATGAAACGATACTCCCTCACGTTCGCATCTACATTAATCTTATCAGCCCGGAGAAAGCCGCGCGCTGGGTACAGCCTATCTGTCCGACCTGGGTGTCGACCTAAGTACAGCCTAAAGAGCTTCTTTCATCGGAAAGCAGAAATGGGAAAAAAAGATTGTGCCATCTTGCACCTCCATCCAGAGGTTACCATGCTAATTCGATACCTGGCTCTCCCACTCCTTGTGGCGACTATCGCTGTTTTCCCAGTCTCTTCCGGTATCAGCGGCGACGGGGGAAAGGAATTTTCTTTTTCGCAGGAGATGATTGACGACGCCATGTCGATTCCTTTGCCATTGAGTGGTGAGAGCTTTGTTTCCGGAGGGGGCCGGTTCTACGGCAGACAGGCTGCCTGTATTTTGTATCTTGCCCTCGTAGCCCATCAAGATCCGGCAAGCACTGATTCCAAAGGCAACCTCTTGATTGATCGGGTAGTGGACCACCTCAAGGTGACGGCAACCGCAGAGGGAACGCCCCGTTTTACCGGAGGACATGCCGCCTGGTTCGATTCACAATTGCCACTCGCATGGGCGGTAGCACGGCGAACTCCGGCGATGTGGAAACGAATCTCGCAAGCCGAGCGGGATCACTTGAATTTGGTGATGGAACACGTTCTCTACACAGCAGCCATATTTTGTCAGCCCAACAGCACACGAGGCGGAAAAATTTCCAGTGTTCGGGTTGATATGCTCGGACGCGCTGCGGGATCGTTACCCAACCAGAGTGCTCCCTGGCATTCTTACATGACGGCAGCCTGTATCTACTGGGGTAACGTTCCTGAGACGGATAAAATTCTAAGTAGATACGATGTTAAGCATTTCAAAAAACGCCTCGAAGCCGCCGGACTTAATCACATCGTGGCCTACTACGAGGATAAACGCATTGTTAACTTATTAGAGGGCGTAGATCAGGTTGCCACCCTCGGGGGAGGCTGGTCTGTCGACCCACTGGGAGTTCGTAAAACAATTGCTCAATTTAATACCAGCAGTCTGACAGGTTCAACTCCCGGTCGGGAGCATCCCTACCGTCGTTATGATCCTGTCGACACGACTCCACAGAATCTAGTCTACCGATGGGGGCACGAGTTTTATGCAGGAGCCCAGCCCCGATCCAATGTCGGCCCGAGCAGTAAGGGGCAATGTAACGGCAGTGACTTTGGCCTGGTGGACGACCAGGGCAAGTTGAGGGCGACGATTCCCTACGAATTTGAGGGAACGGGAATGCCCTATGAATTGAATGCGAGGGGAAACGCGGGAAAACTACACAATCGCAGTTCCTGGGATTACAACATCTGGGGATGGACCCACTATGCCTACATGTATAGCACCGTCGCCGTGCTCGGATATTTCGATCTCTCCGGGAGCGACCAGGACCGGGAACTCTTTACTCAAATTCGAAAAACGACGGAGATCGTTCGCTTCATCGGTGAGAAGAAGTGGCGTTCTTCCGCAGGCCCGAAGTCACAGATCTGTACCTGGAATCACGGTGACGCCTATGGTAAATTTTCCGGAAATCACTGGGCGCAGGACTTGATAGAGAACATCGTTTTCCGGCGTGAACTCCCTAAATAGAAAGAAAAAATTCATTCCGAAGCTTTGGAAGTAGCGGAATGATTTTCACTGAACATAAATTTCAGCGAACTTCCGCGGGTCATGAAGGGGCTTCGATTCGGGGCCGCGAGGGGAAAATAAATGGGGGCAGGTGATTAATTTCGATTCCTTAATGAATTGTCGAACTGGCCTTCGAATCAGGCTCCCGGAACGTTCGCGAAACTTGAAAATTTACTGGCTCACATTTCCCGCACTTTTCATCGCGAAAAATTCCGCGATCCATCAAACGAAGTCCTTTTGGACCGGTGGGTTGGATGGGGTGCAGTAACCCATTCACCTGAGGTGGAAGCTACATTAACCTGTCCCCAAGCGAAGCTACTATTTTATTTTTCAAAGCCTGGTATCGCAGCCTTTCACTATTTAACAATTTCAGGTTATTTAACGGCAGCGTTGCCCCAAATCACCCAGTCGCCGCCCCAGCCATTACCACCTTCAGAGATAACCAGCTTGAGCATTTGGACACCGGACACGTCGACTTCAATGTCCTCCGGTGGTGTTTTGCCCCGAAAGATCTGAGATTCGAACAACTTTTTGCCGTCACCGTGAACTTCAAAGACCGCTGAAGCCTGATAACAGGGGATCAGAGTTGCAGAAAAGGTAGTAAACTTTTTATTCAGAAAATAGTCTACTTCACTCACGCCCTGCGAGTGCACTTGCAATCCGTTGGTCACATCGATGCCGGCATTCAAGTCATGAACCTTCACGGATTTTGCCTCTGCATCATACCTTCCGTCAATCCGATCTGCTAGAGAGAAAGTCAGCTTAACCTTGCCGTCTTGCTTCACGGCGCCGCCCAGCTGAAACGGACGCGCCGCCATAAACTCCTCTTCAGCGATGACCTCCCAGGCAAGTTTCTTGAACGCAGGCGCTGCTTTTCTTCGGCTGGCAGACAGGCTGATCATCGGTCGTTTGAGTGATGACCAACTCAACAGTTTCGCCTTTGTTTTTGGATCTTCTAAATCAAAGGGATGTATTTCGATCTTCTGGGGAGCTGCGTCGCCCTTGAGTTGGTAGATGCCGCGGTAACCGCCGACTTTTATCGTCAGATGGTTCGCCTCGTCACTTTGAACATCGAGAACCAACTTTCCATATTCCGGAACCGGAACACGCGGTTGATTGAGCTTCAGGGTTTGCCATTTGTTATCCGAAACGAGCCATTCTTTTTCCCAGCCGTCATTGAAGCTTTCTATAATCGAAGAAGTTTTAGAATCCTTTCGAACCCCGGCCTTGGCCAGATCCTCGGCCGACAGCATGCGCAAACGTGTGGTCACCGTAAAGGTGTCGGTCGGCAAGGTAACCGAACGCGGTTCTCCGGAATTGTCTAAAGCGTAGTAGACATTGGCAAAGATCCAAACCGGTTCTTCAACATCAAACAGACTTAGACTTGCGCTGTAGACTCCGTCTGCCTGCTCAGGTCTGGCGTATTGCCAGTAGCGCGTGCGATTGTCGGTATAGGAAGTCAACTTCGCATCACGTGTGTAGAAGATGTCCACATGGGATATGGGCATCGAGTCATCCGGGCGGACGGAGACTTTAGGAAGGCCATCGGCGCTATCCAGCTTGACGGTAAATTCGGGCTGAGCCGGGAAGCTATAGCCGTCTTTTAATTTCGCATCAAACCACAGTTCCCTTGCCGCCATCGAACTGGCATCATTCTTGTGATTGTAGTGCACAGATCGGGCGATACGAACTTCCTTGCTGGAAATACGATCCACCATCCAGGCGACATCTTCCACCTTGCCGTGAAAATCATTCGAGGGTGCCATAATCAGTAGCGGGCATTTGATATGCTCGGCATACGCATTGGTATTAATGGTGCGCCCCTTCAAACTTCCGTCCAGTACCAGAGGTGGTGCCCACCATGGCGAAGCGGCTTTTACACGGTCATCCGTCGCCGCCGTCAGGAAGGTGATCACACCTCCCATGGAGAACCCATCGACTCCAAGTCGGCTGCCATCGACTTCCGGTTGCTGTTCCAGAAAAGTCAGTGCACGACGTGCGGCCAGGGCGCGCAGAAAATATCCGTGGTTACGCGCCGAGGGCACCGGATCATAGTGTATATCGCTTTTCGGCTCCACATCGCGTGTGCCATCGACTTGTCGCCCTTCAACCGCCCCCCCAATCAGTTTGGGCGGCTTCCGGTAGATCGTATGCCTTCAGATAGCGCGGATCTCCACGCCAGCTCAATGAAATGGTAGCGTAGCCGCGTTTGGCGTTATCGACACAAAAAGCGTGGTTGGCCATGCCTCCGCCACCGTGAATCTGCACAATAGCCGGAAGGTCTTTCCCGCCTTCCGGAAAACCATAGAGCGCGCCCATCCAGGACTTTCGGCCTTTGAATATGCCGATGCGATATCTAACAGCGCGCAGTATCACACCGCCATCTTTCCACTCTTTGATCAGCTCAATATCCAGTGGCTCAGCGCTGGGATCAACACCCTTCCATACTTCAGTCACCGTTTTCGGAGACAGACCGTCTTTAAGCGGCGGCAGAGTTTCCGCCTGTAACAATCCGCTGAAGCCAGCGAGTAACAGCGCAGCTAGTAGATGAGCTTTGTTTTTCATGAGAGACCAACCGCTAAAGTAACGTAAACACAAAATCCAGGCCATCTTGCACCCACCTGAAACAGGATTGATATTC
>JARGOZ010000040.1:25791-45855 GCA_029213025.1 Verrucomicrobiales bacterium | reverse complement strand
TCACCTCTCATCTCTGCAGACATCCGTCTGACCTCAGCCATCTTTTGAGGAGTCAGGTATTCCTCCATGAATTCATGAATGATGGGCGCCGCTTTTCTACCACCACTAACGGCTTCCCCTGGCTGACCTTCATAAACGATGGAAAAAGAATAAACAGGATTTCGGGCCGGAAAATACCCGGCAAACCAGGCGATATTCCTTCTCTCCGACGTAATCCACTGACCAGTACCGGTTTTCGCAGACACGGTGATCGGGTGTGCTCCGGCTTTCCCGGTTCCGTAGGATGCATTGACGACGTTGTACATGCCTTTCCGTACCGCAGCCAGCGAATAACTACCTACCTGCAGCGCATTTCTCACTTCCGGGTTGAACACTTTAACCACGTTGTGATTTACATCCTGTATTTGCTTGATAAGGCGAGCATTAAACACGCTTTCCTGGTTTCCGATCGCAGCCATCATTCGGGCGATTTGAATCGGAGTTGTTTTAACCCGGCCCTGCCCAATACTCATATTCGCTTCGTCACCATCCGACATCTGGTAACCGTATTTCTCGATCCAATACCGGTTATTGGGAATAAAACCGGGAGTTTCCGGCAGCGGCAAACCAGTTTTCTCTCCAAGTCCGAGGCGGTTACTCATCGAACTCATCGCGTCGCCACCAACCGTGATCGAAATTTCGTAGAACCAGGTGTTACACGAGCGGGCCAAAGCGGATACAACATTCATATGCCCCTCCCCCTGTGAGTTCCAGTTCCTCATCGTCAGATTCCCAATCGTCCACGAAGACGGGCACGGATAAACATCAGAAGTTGAAATATACCCTTCTTCGAGGAAGGCCAGAGCAGAGGCTACTTTGAAGGTCGAGGCCGGAGGATAACCGCCTTGAAACGCCCGGCCGAACAGAGGCTTCTCTTTATCCTCCAAAAGAGCCGTGTATTTTTCCTGAGAGATCGAAGGAATGAAATCGTTGGGATTGTATTGGGGATAACTGGCCAACGCCATGACATCGCCATTGTTACAATTCATCACAACCATGGCACCTCGGTGAGTCTTCTGCCGTAAAAGACGCTCCGCGAGACGCTGCATATCGATATCGATCGTGGTTACCACGTTATTTCCGGGTCTGGGCGCGGCCAGTGTGTCTTCTCTAACCTTGTTTCCTTTGCCGTCCCACAACTGACTGATCCGCCCTGGTGTTCCGGTCAGTTCTTCGTCAAATGCCAGTTCCAGCCCCTGAACTCCGATCCCGGAACCCCAAATCGGTTCATCCGAAGTGATCACACCTGTCGATCTCGGTGGTCTCTTGCCGACGTACCCGATGACGTGCGAGAGCATCATCTCGTTCGGGTAGTGACGCAAATAGACAGGAATCAGTTGAAGACCGTCAACTCTCGCTTTGCCCAGTTTTTCACTTTCCTTTTTGGTCAACGGACCGGAAAACAAAAGAGGCATCCATCTGCGGCTCAAATAGTGGCTTCGGACGATTTTGGGATCGAGATCCCAATTCGTTCCCAACAGATTATTGACGTGATGAATTCTTTCAGCGGCAAATTTCATCACCTCTGTATCATCCGGCTCATCGCCCCACTGGGGAAACTCTATGGCTGCGTAATTAACGACCTTGTTTTGCGCCAGCGGTTTGCCGTTTCGGTCAAGAATCTGCCCTCTGGGAGCGGGAATACTGAAGGTAAATGTTCGAGCATCGGCCTGGGTCATGAAAGTCGAAGCAAGCTTTTCATCCATGGAATCCTCCATAGTTTTCAAACCCGGAGCATTTGCCCCTAATTTTTCCTTCACTTCTTCTGCAGTCGGAGGTTTGGGCTTCAGTGCATCCAACTTTCCTGCCTGGCGGAAAAGCGCCACAACTCCGGGAGAACTCACATTTGCAGCCTCTTCCCTTTCACGGTTCAAGGCCTCTTCCTGAATCTCCTCTTCTGTTTTGACTGGAAGAGCCACGAGCGGCTCACCGTCCTCAGTCTGCTCTCCTTCAATGACTTCGCCATCTTCCAACGCTCCTTCTTCAACCATCGGTTCTTCGCCGGGGAGGACCGGTCCCTCGGGAGGAACAATCGTCGGGATAATCGGAGTAGAGTCCCGCCGGTCGCGAAAAATACTCTGAGCAAAACACAGGTTCCCCGTTATCGCGGTGATAACAAAAAACAGGACCAGCCTGCCGAACAAACTGTTGAAATAGGATTTGGGTGCCATTGTGGGACGCTTCAAGATAGTAACACGATATGAGTCTGACTCAAGCCCCTACCGATACGTCACGTTTAAGAGTGAGTTTTCAAAAAGTGGGCAATTTCTTCAGCCAGCCTCGCATTTATGCCCGGAATTTGTGCAATTTCCTCCGGCCCTGCCTTTCGAAGACGTGCCACCGAGCCAAATTTTTCCAATAATCTTTCTTTTCTTCCCCGGCTGATCCCCGGGCAGTCGTCGAGAATACTCTCTTCGATTCTTTTTTTCATCAACAGCTGATGATACCCGTTAGCAAACCGGTGAGCCTCATCGCGGAGCCTTTGCAGCAGTTTCAACGCTCCGGTTTCGTGAGGAATCACAATCGGATCCGACTGCCCGTACTGAAAAATCTCCTCATGTTGCTTGGCCAGTCCGAAGATCGGCAAGTCGTGCAGGCCCAGTCTTTGCAACTCTTTTACGGCGGAACTGAGTTGACCTTTACCGCCATCCACGATGACAACATCAGGCAGTCTCACAAATCGCTTTTTCTTCTTTGCCCCGGAACTCTGCAGCGCCGCTTCCTCTTCCGCCTCGATTCTCCGCATGGCATCCATGGGATTTTCCTGACTCTCGTCAGCTACGTCCGGCCCCACCCGCTCTCTGGCTTCAAGCAAAATGCGGGAGTATCTACGCCGAACCACCTCGGCCATACTGGCAAAATCATCCTGCCCTTTCACGGTCTTGATCCGGTACCTCCGGTAATTGCTGTTATCCGGCAATCCATTCTTAAACCTGACCATAGATGCAACGATGTGATTGTCAGAAATGTTCGAAATATCAAAACACTCCATGACCAGAGGAACCCTGTCGAGATGAAGATATTCTTTCAATTCTTCGATATCTTTCTCCGGCTTGATCGCCTTCCCCGGGACGCCTTTTTTTCGGAACTGCCTTGTCGGTTTTAGAGTCTTCTTCAGGTTATCAATCATATCCCTCAACTCTGCCGCTCTTTCGAAGTCAAACTGTGCGGCGGCCTCCTGCATATCCTCTTCCACGGAACGGATCAGGTCTTTCGAATGCCCCCGGAGGAATTCGGAAGCCTGCTCAACTTTTAGAAGATATTCATCCCTGGTGATTTTTCCGATACAGGGTGCACTGCAATTCTTGATCACATCGTCGTGACAGTGGAGATAATCTTTCTCCCCCGGCTTCATGGGACGGCAGCTGCGGAGGCCAAATTCCCGGTTAATCCATGAAACAGTCCGCCTCAATGCTCCGGAGTGAGCAAACGGACCGAAATATTGTGAGCCGTCATCTTTGCGCAGACGGGTCAGCTGAAATTTCGGCCAGGGTTCGTCGAGATGGATTTTCACCAACAGAAAACGTTTATCATCGCGGAATGCCACATTGTATTTGGGGCGGTATTCTTTGATCAGCTTTCCCTCCAGCAGAAGAGCTTCCTGCTCATTTCTCACTTCGTGGTATTCGAAGTCCCAAATGCTTTGGATCAAAGCCCGGGTTTTGTGTTCCGCCAGGCGCTGGCGGGAAGGATTAAAATAGGATGCCAGGCGTTTTCTCAGATCTTTCGCCTTGCCGACGTAAATCACCGCACCCAGACGGTCCTTGTGAATGTAGACCCCGGGTTTGTGGGGAACCTCCTGAAGACGTTTGTTTAACTTTGCTTTTACCTCGTTCGACACATTTAGATCATACGCCTGAAGCAAAAAAAATGCGAGTGGCAGGGCCAACCGGCCCCACCACACGCACAACTACTACTGAAATGCTGTAGAACGAACTCGCTTAGTTGAGCCCGTATGCCGGAGCACCATGCTCAGCGACGTCCAGTCCTTCAGCCTCTTCCTCTTCGCTAACCCGAACTCCGCCAACAATCTTGAGGATCAGGAATACAACGAATGAGAAAACGAATGCGAATGCGCAGACCATTACGATACCGACGAGCTGCCCCATGATGGTGGCAGAGCTGCTGAAGAGAGCAACAGCAAGCGTTCCCCAGATACCGCACATCCCGTGCACAGAAATCGCACCGACCGGGTCATCAATTTTAATCTTGTCGAAGAAGAGGATTGAGAAAACAACAATCACACCGGCAATAAGTCCGACTACGATTGACATCGGAACGCTGATCGCATCAGCACCAGCCGTGATCCCAACGAGACCGGCCAGAATTCCGTTCAACGCCATGGAAAGGTCAGGCTTACGAAGCACAAGCTTCGAAACAATCATCGCAGCAACGGCACCACCGCAGGCGGCAAGAGTCGTTGTAACAAAGACAAGCGATACACCTGCAGGATCAGCATTCAAGACGGAACCGCCGTTGAATCCATACCATCCCAACCAGAGGAGGAACACTCCGATAGCCGCCAAAGGCATGCTGTGACCGAGAATCGGCTTGATTCCTTCGGGTGTGTATTTGCCTTTTCTGGCTCCCAGAAGAATACAGCAGGCAAGTGCTGCAAATCCACCGAAGGCGTGAACAACTGTTGATCCAGCGAAGTCGTAGAAACCGAATTTCGCGAGGATACCTGTGCCCCAGTGCCATGAACCGGCCAGAGGGTAAGCGATTCCCACGAGGAGCAGAGCGAAGATCATAAACTTACCAAGCTTCACACGCTCAGCGACCGCACCGGAAACGATGGTGGCAGCTGTAGCAGCAAACATGGCCTGGAAGATAAAGTCAGTCCAGTAGGTGTAGTCTCCGTAAGCGGATGATTGGTCACCGTCTCCGGGAGCAGCAGGAGAACCGAATGCAAAGATTCCGTTCCAGGCAGCTGTTCCGCCGTCTTCAACTGAGAAAGGAGACGCACCAGGATAGTGTGCGTTAAATCCCCAGAAATAATATGTCAAAATACCAGTGGTAATGATGAACACATTTTTGAAGAGAATGTTTACGCAGTTTTTCTTCTGAGTTAATCCCGACTCCAGTGTAGCAAATCCGAGGTGCATGATAAACACCAGGAAAGCTGAGATAAGCAACCAAAGATTATTAACAGTAAACTTGGCGTCGGCTGCGGCTGCAGTTGCTGTTTCAGCAGTAACTGCGTCCTGAGCCGTCGCCATGCCTGTAATAGCGAGAAGCGAAACTCCTCCTGCAAGCAACCATCTGTTGTTATACGTAGTAATTTTATTCATTTTCTATTTTTGTTAGGTAGAGCGGGGTTTCACCCCAATTTGTAAGTATTTCAATTTACGAAAGCTTGAGAAAGCATCTTGCATGCCAACTTTAAAAAAATAACTGATCGCGCCTCTCAGCCCCGGTATTATGCGTCTCGGAGGCCGTTACCCGATTCGCAATTCCCGGACAATTTGCCGCCCAAATATCCGCCCGTTGAATTTCCCTGCTCCCCGTCTACACTTCCCGGACCGGCACAAATGGATTTACTATCCCTGACAATCTCAACACTGTTTTTCCTTGGAGGATTCGCCTCCTCGGTGTGGAAAGTGCGGTCCGGCACCTACCACCACGGCTATACCAACCTCGTTCTCATAGGGGCGGGGTTTATATTCCAGTGCTTCTTCCTTTACTCCCGGGGCCAGCTTCACGGTCGCTGCCCGATCACCAGCGGTGCGGAGATCCTCGTTTTCATCGCCTGGAGTCTCGCCATCATGTATTTTATCCTCGGTCGGGCCTTCCGGCTTTCCCTCGTCGGAGCATTCACGGCACCGATTCTGGTCATCCTGCATCTCCCGGCTCTTATCATCACCCTGTTCAATCCGGCAGAGCCAAATCCAACCGATTCAATGGACCCCTGGCTGGAAATGCACGCAGCCATGTCTTTACTGGCCTACGGTGCATTCGCTCTCGCTGCCGTGTCCGGCCTGATGTATTTGATCCAAAACCGCCAGCTAAAAAGCGGCAGTCCCGGTCTTCTTTCCTTTAATCTTCCGCCGATCCGGTATCTTGCGGCAGCTTTGCTGCGGCTTATCATTATCGGACTCCTGTTGTTAACGGTCGGAGTGATCTCCGCCTTTTTTATGAGGACTGCACCCAGCCGACTTCATCTCAGTGTTTCCGGCGGAGTCTGGTTCGTATATGCCGCTGTATTGATTTATCATCTGGTAAAAAGACCGCCCGCCCACTGGCTTTCAATGGCCTCGCTGATTGCGTTCGGATTCGCTCTCATTACCCTTTCCGTCATTTAACCCGCCATTCCCGTGTCGATTTTTTGTTTAGGAGTCAATCACAAGACCGCCCCGGTAGAAATCCGGGAGAAACTGGCGTTTGCCGAAAAGACTTTGCCGGACAGCCTCAGGGAAATTCTCGGAGTCGGGGAAATCGAAGAAACCGTAATTCTATCGACCTGCAACCGGGTGGAAGTCTACGGCGCGGCCAGCCTCACCGCCAGCGCACTCGATTCTCTGTCCAACTTTCTTATTGGGCATTTCGATGTCGACGGTCATGAAGTCGAATTTTACCGGCACGAGTCCGAACAGGCGGCCCACCACCTTTTTGAAGTTGCCAGCGGCCTGGATTCCATGGTCCTCGGCGAAACCGAAATTTTCGGTCAGGTCAAAAAGGCCTACGCCACCGCGCAGGAAGCCGGTGCCACCGGTAAACGCATGAACAAGCTTTTCCAGCAGTCGTTCTCGATCGGCAAACTGGTTCGCTCTAATTCAAAAATTCAACACGGCTCCACTTCGATCGGTTCCGTAGCTGTCGATTTGGCGGAAAAAATCTTCGGCGATCTTACCGGCTGCAAAGTCATGATCGTCGGCGCCGGGGAAATGAGCCGAACCACCGCCCAGAGCATGGTTTCGCGCGGAGCCAGTGGCATCATCGTCTCCAATCGCAGTTACGATAAAGCTGTGGAACTGGCGGAATTGCTGAACGGATCAGCCATGCGCTTCGACGACTGGGAGACCGCCCTTCGCGATGTGGATATCCTCATCAGCTCAACATCCGCCCCCCACCCCATCATCCATGCCAAAGCAGTGGACTCCCATATGAAGGAACGCCGGGGCAACCCGCTCCTCCTTATCGATATTGCCGTGCCGCGCGATATTGAAGACGAGGTGCGCCACATCGGAGATGCCTACCTTTTCAATATCGACCAGTTGACAAAAATCGCAGAAGAGGGCAAGAGCCGTCGGGAAGAGCAAATCCTCTTTTGTCGAAATCTCATCGCAGAACATATCGAAGAAAAAGGCATAGCTGCTCTCAAATCGATTCCGGGAGACACCACCGACCGTCCCCCACTCGATACGAACAGACCGATCACCAATCCATGAGCAAGCCTCTTATTCTCGGAACCCGGGGAAGCGATCTCGCCCTGACCCAGGCCAACATGACCCGCGACGCCCTGTCGGCCTGCGGAATTGACTGCGAAATCAAAGTCATCCGCACAATCGGAGACAAACGCCCCGATTTAAAACTCAGCGAATTCAGCGAAAAAGCCGATGGCGTTCACGATAAAGGAATCTTCACCAAAGAACTCGAAGAAGCCCTGCTCGCGAAACAAATCGATTTTGCTGTTCACAGCTTAAAAGACGTGCCGACCGAGCTGGGCGCCCCTTTCGAAATCTGCGCCACGCTGGAGAGAGCCCCGATCTCCGATGTGATTTTGACGACTCAACAGGGTACAGTCCGGGACTTAACAGGGTACAGTCATGGACCCAACAGGGTACAGTCTGAAAATCCGTTCACCGGAAAGACCGTAGCAACCAGCTCCGTCAGGCGGGCCGCCCAGCTGAAATGGATCTTCCCCGGCGTAAACATCGTCGATATCCGGGGAAATGTACCGACCCGGATTGGTAAATTAATCGAGAATCCGGACTGGGACGCCATCGTGCTGGCCCGGGCCGGCATCCAGCGACTCGGTTTTTACGACCCCGAAAATCCCGTGATCGATTTTGCAGGCACAGCCGTTCACACTTACGAAATGCCGGTTTCACTCTTTCATCCTGCCGCCTCCCAGGGCGCAGTTGCGATGGAAATTTTGAAAGAAAATCGTGCGGCGGCTGATTGTCTGGCAAAAATCAATCACCCGGCAACCTTCGCTCAAATCACTGCCGAAAGATCATTTCTGGCCGCGCTCAAAGCCGGATGCCAGACGCCGGTGGGCATCACCACCGAATTCTCGGCAGACGGAGCAACCATGAACATCGATACCGTCGTGTTTTCCGAAGAAAATCCCGATGCACCACCGCAAACGGCCGATCTCGAAATCCCGACGGATCAAGCCTGCGATGCGGGTCCGAAGCTGCTTACAAAACTCCGTTAAAAGCCAAACCGGTGGCATAGATCATGCTCAGTTAATGTGCCGACGACCTGAGTCGCACATAACATCCGGGGTTCGAAAGGGGGGCCTTGCGAGCAGTGCGATTCGGGTCGTCTTATTTTCCCTACCGGCCAACAGCAACCGACAAAAAAGCGGTGCCATTCATAATGACACCGCCCCTTTTATATCGCCGAACAAGTTTCCCAATCTATTGGCTCAATGCCACCGGCATGGCCTGATTCTGAATATTCAGCGGGTTAAATTCGAGCGAGGAGACCAACTTAACCGCTTTCTCCAGAGGAATATCCCGCGCATTTTCGAGCGCGATGAGGTTTTCGACCCGCTTCTGCTGCATAGCGACCCGCTCGGCTTCCACCAGCGAAGCGTGACCGCGATCAATCAACCGGCTCAACTCCATTAATTGAAGATCGAGATCGGACTTATCAGCCTGCAACTCGAGGATGCGCCCTTCATCTATGCCTTCCTTTAAAATTGTCAGCGATTCCAGTTCTTCGATCGCCTGACCTGGAAAACGAACAATCGTAAGACCTTGTTTTTCGTCATATTTTACACAGTCGTTTTCGAAGAGGATCTCGTTAAAATCACCTTCGTTTCTGAGAATCTCGAACTCGCGGTAAGCGGAGAGCCCCGCACCACGGGAGCGTTTCGCCTGATTGTGAGCCAGTCGAAATTCATAATCCGTAGCGACACCTTTTCTATGTAATTCCATCAAGCCCATCAAATAATCGTAGTCGAACATGTGCAGAGCTTTCTGTTTGGCATACTCCAATTCCGCGACCTGAATCTTTGCTTTGGTGACTTCCCGGCCATGATTGATTATAGCTTCCATAGCTTCGGGCGACACATTTTCACGCTGTTCCTGAGTGCCGGTAACCCGCTGAGTCCACTGCACCAGCTTCAACAGGGCAACCTGTTCTTCCTCAGAAGCTTCCACCTGACCGCAACTGGAGCGAGCCAGATTCAAACGGGTTTTCTCCAATTCGACTTCGCGGACCGAGCGGATTTTTCGGTACAGCGAATGGGTCTTGCCGTGAAATCCGACTTCCCTGTCTCCGCCTCTCTTTTCGGCGGCTGCGGTGAAACACTCTTCGGCCAGTCTCAGAAACCGGATCACCTCAGGACAATCCGCAGTAGGCTGCTCCTGATACCAGGCCAGCCAACCGGCTGCATTTTGACTCTTCGGCAGATCAATGTTGCCACCGGCCTTGCTGAAATGGGCGATCGCCAGCTGCTCGTACTCCAGTTGAGCGACGCGGCGTAAAGCTCGTCGTTTATCCAACTCTATCTGTGCCACATCGAGATCGCGCTTCGCTTTTTTCAGCTCAGGTTTACCTGAACATCCTTTTTCGATAAGTCCGGAAATTCGCTGGTGATGACGCATGGCCTGCTCCCAAAGAATTCGGGCGATAATCTCTTCATGGGTAGATTGAGCCTTACGGTAAGCGACCGCGAGTGAAACTCCGGAAACAGATGTGGAGGATTGTGCGACACCTTTTCCATCTCCCAGCAACCAAAAGCCGTAATCGGAACCCCCGTAAACCGGAGCGTGTGCTTCGCTGTCATTTTCACACTTCACAACGTCCTTATGGAAATCGGCAATCCGCCTGGTTTCTCTCAACTGTCTCGAATACCGGTGGTTGGCCAGTTCCGTAGATTTCTCGATTTTTACCAACTGCATACTCGAACGCTGGAGTTCAGAATTCATCACCGATGGAATACCGCGCAGAGCCTGGTCCGCCTTTTCGAAGTAGTTCCGGAAAACTCTCCGCTGCGGCAGGGCCATATGCTGCTGTACCTTTGCTCTCGAATATTTCTGAAGGTATTCGGTAATACCTGATCCGGCCTTCATTCTTGCGGTGAAATAATCGTTATCCCCCACCCGAATGGAAAGCCCCGGGATCCGAACATGAAATTCGGGTGATTGTTGGCCGGCTCCGTCCCGATACTGAAACGTGGAGGAAGTGATCCGGCCACGCATCGAGTCAACCAGGCTGAGATACTCCTTTTCGGCATCGATTAGCTCCCGGGCATTGAGCAATTCCATAGAGATCCGGTCCAATTGCAGTTGAGAAGCCAGCCCTTTACGGTGCAATTCGCTGTATTTTGACAACCGGATTCCTATTTCCCTGGCATTGGTTTCCAAAAGTTCGATTTCAACGCGGGATTCCTCACTCAAGCTGTCGAGTTCGATCACAAGATCCACCATCGACAACTCAGGAGAATCATAAATCCGGAGCGGAGGTTCCTCTGGCTCCGGTTCCTCTCCAGATTGAACTACTGTAACAGGAAGAGTTCGCGGGAGTTCCAGGGAGTCGTCTTCGGCGCTCGAATAGGAATTTAGCATGCAGCTCACAATGGAGACCTTGAGACACAGGCACAATGCTGGCGTTAGTGGCAGGCAGGGTTTTTTCATCTTTATGTATTTTTTGTTTTTTTGATTTCGTCGGAGGAAACCGCGACCCAAATGTGCTGCCAGAAAGGGGTAGCAGCGGGAGACACAGGTCGAAGAATCCTTGTAACTCTGACAAAATTAAATCAAAAACCATACAGCACAATTTATATTATGGTTTTTTTTCTATTTATAATGAATTAATAATTAATTTTATTGATCAATTCTTATAGATTAATGGACAAAGCCATACGGATTTCATACCTGTATAAATTCTCATGTTTTTTGCTTAAATCAGATCGTCCGTCCCCATATTTTTCATTTAAAAAACCACAATCGCGCCATCTGGAAAGGCATGGTAAATGCTGCATTTTTCTTGACGGTCTGAGTCGCTCATGTTTATCCGGGGTTCGAAAGGGGGGCCCTGTGTAGTGTGATTCAGACCGTCTTTTTTGTATGCAAATCGTAAATACGCCGATTGCGTTTTGTCTCCTACACGTGAAAATCGTATCGTTTTCAATGCGCCTTCTCTTACTTCCATTCCTCTTCTCTACAGTGGGAATTCTGTCTTCTGCAGAATCGTTCCCGCCGGAACAGATTGCATTCTTTGAAACCGAAATCCGTCCGGTTTTGGTCGATAACTGCTTAAAATGCCACACCGGAGCCAAAGCCAGGGTAGGACTGCAACTCGACCACAGGGACGGATGGCTCAAAGGCAGTGACTACAGAAAAGTCATCAATCCGCATAATGCCGCCGAGAGCGTGATCCTCCACGCGGTAAGACAGAACGGAAAAGAAAAAACTCCCAAAATGCCAGAGAAAGGGGACAAGCTTAATCCGGAAGCGATTGAAGCTTTGCAAAAATGGATCGCGATGGGTCTGCCGTGGCCGATTAACGAAAAGCGGGACGAATCGACAGATCCGCGGAAACATTGGTCTTTTCAGCCGGTGAATCCACCGGAGCTGCCGGAAAATGCCGGGCATCCTATCGATTACTTTATCCGGACAAAACTTGAGGAAAAAGGAATTGCCCCCGCCCCGCGCGCCGGGCGTTACGATCTGCACCGAAGACTCAGCTTCGACCTGGTAGGATTGCCGCCCACTTTTGAAGAAACTGAAGAGTTTATCAACAATCCCGAACCTCACCAAAAGATCTGGCCCGCTTTGATTGATAAGTTTCTGGCGTCACCGCAATACGGAGAAAGATGGGCCCGGCACTGGATGGACATAGCGCGTTATTCCGATACCAAAGGCTACGAAGCCGGAGGGCGGGAGCGGAAATTCATTTTCAGCCACACCTACCGGGACTGGCTGATCCGATCTTTCAATGAAGACCTGCCTTTTGATCAGTTTTTACTCTACCAACTCGCGGCAGAGCAACTCGTAGACTGGAAGGGTGCTGACCGGGAACACCTCGCAGCCCTCGGTTTCATATCCCTCAGCAAAAACGGCAAACAGGAACTCGTCATCGATGACCGGATCGACACCACCTTCCGCGGAATGATGGGCCTCACGGTTTCTTGCGCGAGGTGCCACGATCACAAATTCGATCCAGTCTCGACGAAAGAATATTACAGTCTCTACGGAATCTTCCGTAATTCACTGGCGACCGATCAGCCGTTGATCGCCGAGCCACCCAACACACCGGAGTACAAAGCCTATCTCGGCGAAATTGCCAAACTGGAAAAAAAGAGGACCGACTACCTGACACCTTTATTAGCCCGGGTTTTGAAAGAAAATCCGAAACTGAAAGGCAACGAAGCCGGATTGATCAGCAAACTTCCCCGGGAAGAACAGAAAAAAGCCAGAGAACTGCAGGAAGACGTCAAAAAATTCATCGCAAAAAAGGAAATGGAGCCGGACAAGGCGCTCATCGTAAAAGATCATGGCAAACCTTCGGCGCAACACGTCTATATCCGCGGCAATCCTTCCCGCCGCGGCGAACTGGTAAAAGCGAGCTTCCCAAAACTGGGTTCACCGTCTGAACCGGAGCCATTCAAACAGGGCAGTGGCAGACTTGAAATGGCGAAAGAAATTGCTTCGGCAAAAAATCCACTCACCGCCCGGGTAATCGTCAATCGAGTCTGGATGTGGCATTTCGGTGAAGGCATCGTCCGCACAGTCAGTGATTTCGGGCTGCAGGGAGAACACCCCAGCCATCCCGAATTGCTGGATTGGCTGGCGGGCTGGTTTGTGCAAAACGGCTGGTCAGTTAAGAAGCTGCACCGCCTGATTCTTACCTCCGAAACCTGGCAACAGAGTTCATCCCATCCTGAAGTGGAAACGACTTTCCCGCTCGATCCCGAAAACCGTCTGCTGTGGCGCAGCTTCCGTCATCGCCTTGATTTCGAACAAATGCGCGACGCGATGCTGGCTGCTTCGGGGGAGCTGGATACCACACTTTACGGTCGGTCTGTTAAAATTCTGGAACCACCCTACTCCAGGCGGCGCTCGGTATACGCTTTTATTGACCGCCAGAACCTTTCCTCGGTGTTTCGCCACTTCGACTTTTCCAATCCACAGGAATCCACCGGGCAGCGACCCGATACCACAATTCCGATGCAGGCTCTGTTTACCATGAACAGTGACTTTGCGATGAAGAGAGCAGAGAACCTGATAGCCACGAGTGGAACAAATGAAGATTTGATCACCGCGCTGCACCGAAAGGTTTTCGCGAAAGAACCGTCCGAAAAGGACAAAATCCTCGCTGACAGTTTCCTGAAAAGTTTTCATTCCGGAGATAAATCAGCACGTCAAAATTTGTCCGGTTGGAGCTACGGGTGGGGCGGTGTAGATAAACAATCCGGGGAAGTTTCCTTCCATCTTTACCAACATTGGGACGCAAAGAAAAACGATTGGAGGATCAATAAAGAATATCCCGTTCCGGACTCACCGAAACGATATCTGCACACGGGAAACAGCTCCATGCACCCGGGACTCGGTGAGGAATACAGCAACATCTTCCGATGGCATTCGCCGAAGGAGATGAAAATCGATATCTCCGGCGAAGTCACCCGTCCTGCTGTCGGGAAAGGTCGCAGTGGTATGGTGATGCACATCGTATCTTCGAAAAACGGAATATTGCTTACGAAAAAATTACCCGTAAACGAAAAAACGATACCGGTAGAACTGGGCGGCATTGATGTGGCTCCCGATGAGATTATATCGTTTGTGACAGATTGTGACGGGGACACATCATTTGATACCTATTCCTGGGATCCCACCGTTTCCAATGCCGGAAATCCGGAAGAACGCTGGAAATACTCGGTCGATTTTTCCGGCCCGGTCACCCCGCTGGATGCTCCGGCCGCTTACGCACACGCACTTCTTAACACCAACCGGTTTCTCTTTATCCAATGAACCCGAAATTCTACTCCCGTCGTGATTTTGTCCGTGCCACAGGCATGGGAATGGGCAGCATAGGCCTGCAATCTCTGCTCGCCGGAGATCGCAGCCTCAATCCGCTGAGCCCGGGTAAAACTCATTTCGATGCGAAAGCAAAACGTGTCATACACATTTTCGCTAACGGCGGTCCGTCTCAGGTCGACAGCTTCGATTACAAACCGGCGCTGAAAAAGTACAACGGCAAAGAAATGCCGGGAGACCAACTCAGGACAGAGCGGAAGACCGGAACTTTAATGGATTCCAGCTTTGAATTCAAACAAAGGGGCGAAAGCGGAATCTGGGCAAGTGACCTTTTCCCGCGCGTGGCGGAAATGGTCGACGATCTGTGCGTCATTAACTCGATGCACGCCAATGTGCCGAATCACGAACCGTCTCTCATGCTGATGAATACCGGAGCCGAGAGGGTCAATCTGGTTCGGCCCAGCCTCGGTTCCTGGGTAACCTACGGACTTGGAACGGAAAATGAAAATTTGCCTGGTTTTGTCTCACTGTGTCCCGGCGGTGTTCCGATTGTAGAGACGCAAAACTGGCGATCCGCTTTTCTTCCGGGTGCCTACCAGGGAACTCACGTCGATACCAAAAAGAATTCGATATCTTCATTGATCCCCAATCTGAAGAATTCCCGGTTGCGCCCCTATCAGCAGCGAAATCAACTCGACCTGGTTCAGGCTATGAATGCCGCCGACGATGTGGGTGATCCGCAAATGAACGCCCGCATTCACTCGCTGGAACTCGCCTATCGTATGCAGATCGAAGCGAGCGATGCCTTTGATGTTACCCGCGAACCGGAAAACGTTCGGGAATTGTATGGAAAAACTCTCCACGGTGATCAGATGCTGATCGCAAGACGCCTCGTAGAAAGAGGAGTGCGATTTGTCCAGGTCTGGCACGGTGCTGGCCAACCGTGGGACAGTCACGAAAACATCGCCAAGAATCACGGCAGACTCGCCAATGAAGCTGACCAGCCGATCGCAGCTTTACTACATGATTTAAAGATGAGAGGCCTGCTCGAAGATACCCTTGTCATCTGGGGAGGCGAATTCGGACGGACCCCAACCGTGGAACTCCCCACTCCGGGAGCGAATTCCCCGAACACCGCACTCGGTCGGGATCACAATCACCATGGATTCACCATGTGGATGGCCGGGGGAGGTGTCAAAGGAGGATTCCAATATGGAAAAACCGACGAATTCGGTTTCAAGGCGGTCGAAAACCCTGTCCACGTGCATGACCTCCATGCAACAATTCTGCATCTTCTCGGATTTGATCACGAAAATCTTACCTATCGCTATGCCGGTAGAGATTTCCGCCTCACCGATGTCCACGGAGAGGTGATCAAAGATCTCATAGCGTAGTCTCTTATCTCGCAAACTGACGATTTGTGTATTGCACATTGCAACACACAGACGCTTGCTGGCCGCGCCTTTCCCCTATTGCACCGGGGATAGAGCCCCCGGCATAGTACCTGCGCAGTCTTATCTATCATGACGATAGTAGAAGACACACAGGAAGAATTATGGAGCGCGAAGGATATGCTCGATGTAAAACTCTTCGACAAAGACGACGATTCGTTTGGCACCGTTGAAGACTTACTGTTTGACGACGACCACTGGACAGTTCGGTATTTAGTAGTCAAGTCGGGACCCGTTTTCAAAAGATCACAAGTTTTGGTCAGCCCTTTTTTGCTTAACAATCCGGAATTTACGTCCTTTAATCCGGCTATTCATACTCAACTCACAAAAGAGCAGCTATCTTCCTGCCCTCCCCTTGAAGAACACAAGCCGATCAGTCGACGTTACGAAGAAGAGTTGGCCGGCCATTTCACCTATCCATCCTATTGGGCAGGACCACTTCTCTGGGGAACTGTGTCATTCCCTGTTCCGCACAACGCTGTGCCCGATAACTACGAAATTTCAGGAGAAATAGAGAAAACTCACCTGCGCTCGATCAATGAAATCATCGGATATCAGGTTTCCTGTAGTAACGACGAAGAACTGGGAACGGTGGAGGATTTCTTTATCGACACCGAGACATGGGAAATCGTCAATTTGGTAGTCTACACCGGTGAATGGTTCGATGGAGGTATGTTCTCGATTTCCCCCCAACTCATCACCGGTATTTCCTGGCAGGACAGGTTGATTGACTTTGGAAATACCGACCGGGCCGCCATTGAGAGCAGATAACAATTTGATAGTACACGAAAACTGCAACCCAGAAAAACATCATGAAAAACATTACCAAAATAACGCTTTTAAACCTCGGTACCGCGCTTTGTATAGTACCGGTATCAATGGCACAATCGGTAGTTATTGAAGGCGGACCGACCCCCGTGAGGATTTCCAACGAAAACGGTATACTGGATGGAAGCTCACGGGGCGAGAACTCTGAGGTAATTACGGCAAAACCAACCCCTCTTATCCCGCCCCCCGTAGTTCCTCCTATAGGAGTTGACTCTAACACGTCATCCACCGTAAGACCGGAAAAGGGCACCATTGTTGTTCGACCGACAACCGTAACAACGCAGTCAGATGAAACCCGGCCTGTGAACGACGCTTCAACGGTTACCGGGACACCTACTCAGGAAGTGACCACACAAACTGAAAGAGAGGATATTGATGTGGTAAGAAAACGAGCACGTCTCGTCCGCGAGCTGAACATCCGCGAAAACATCGTCGATTCCAGAATCATCCTCCGGACCAAAAATATGTTCGAATCCAATACCGCGAAAATTAATCCTATGGCTAACTCGACTTTGGACAAGATTACTGAATACCTTGGATTGTCTCCGCTGAATGCTGTTCGAGTGAAATATATTCAAGAACCCGCCGGTACACCGGATGAACTCGCTCTGTCCAGAAGTATGGCTTTGACGAAATGGGTTAAATTGAACGGCAATGTTGGAGACAAGTCCTTCACATTCGGGAATCCCGAAGTTCGGGTGACCACGCTGGACGATACCAAACCGATTGAAGATGGCGGTGAAGATTTTGGTGAATATATCATTCTCGACCTGAACCCCTGAAGTAATTGCCCGCGCCGGTCGTCTCCCCCCGACGTCCGGCAGAGTCTATCCCGAATCGTCTCTGCGCAAAGCCGGCACATTCCCCAGCCAGGTCGATAGCGCGGCGATAATAATCATCCCCACAAACAGATCGTCCGAGACCTTATTCGCTTCACCTGCGGAAAAGCGCATCAGGGAACTGGCGAGAACTCCGCCGAAGACCATCCGCCCTTTCCGCGATTCATTTCCAAACGTCATCGTGGCGGGTATCGTAGAGGCCAGGAGCATCGCTCCCAGCGGGGTGAGTTCAATGGATGGCTTGAGCATGCCCACCGCCACGAGCGGTATTCCGAGCAGTAGAGAAAAGCCAATCCATAGACCATGCCACAACTCGCTTTTTCGCAGTGCATACCGGGCCGAGCGATCCAGGCAGATCAGAAAATTCCCGATTCCCGGAGCCAGCCAAATCCAGAGAATAAAAGTCAGCCACAGTCCGATTAAAGTAAACTCCGCCCACTGTCCCACCTGACGTAAAGGAACGAGAAGAATCCGGTAGGCGATGTAGGAGCCCAGGATAATTCCCCACTGCGCTCTGCCGGTAAACCGTTGCATAAAAAAGCAATAGGAGAGATAGATGCGGTAGAACCATGACCTCGCTTTGAAGGATTCAATCAATCCGGTTCTCGCAGTGTCCATCGACGAATCAAGGCGCAGCGCCTCTTTAAAATGCTCCTCCGCTTTCCTGTGATCACTTCTCTGCAATGCCGCCCATCCCGCATTGTTGTGTGCGTAAGCGCTTTCCGGGTTTTCGGAGAGTTGAATATCGACAGCGGCCTGATTTTCATCTTTTTTCCCCTGAAACCTGAGAACGTTGGTGAGGATATGACTGGCATTCGAGTCGTACGGGTCTATCGCCAGAGCGGTCCGACAGTTTTCCTCCGCCTCAGCCCAGCGATGCAATTCGCACAAAGCCGATGCTTTTGCCCCGAAATTAAAAGCTGATGACGGGTTCATTGATATCGCCAGATCAGCCGAATCAAGAGCTTCTTTACTCCGGTGCAGACTGGACAAAATCAAAGATCTGATGCCATGATAATAGTCCTCGTCGGGCTGCAGACTGATCGCCTCGTCGATCGACGACAACGCATCATTCTTCCGCCCCTGTTGCTGCATCCGGCAAATCGCGAGTCGACTGTGTACGTAGTCATTTTCCGGCTCCTTTCCCAGAAAACCGACAAAGCATGATTCCGCTTCCTCCAGTCGCCCCTGTTCCAGAAGCAACAATCCATGAGAGAGTTCACTACTCATCCTGTATTACTTTGAGAGTCCCAGGTAGCTCAGGACATCATCATAAAAGCCACTTTGGTTGGCATACAAAGCGTAGTTTTTTGCGCTCTCAAACCACTTGCGAGTACTAGGCTTAACCTGTTTTGCCCCTTTAGCGAGTTGCTTTGGCGTGACCGGAACGATTTTCCCGGCTTTCATAGCCTCGGTGAGCGACGCTTCTATCGCCTGATCAAAAACAGCTTTGATATCTGCACCGGAAAAATCTTTTAACTTTCTGGCCAAACCGGCGGCGTCCAGTCCGGTAATCGGTTTGCCTTCCGCCATGATACGTATAATTTCAGCCCGTGCCGGCTCATCGGGTGGCGGCACGAAAATTAGTCGATCAAATCGCCCCGGACGCAGAAACGCAGAATCGAGATGCCAGGGGGCATTTGTCGCACCGAGAACCAATACCCCGTCGTTGTGCGCTTCCGTCCCGTCCATTTCAGACAGAAACTGGTTAATCAATGTCCGTCCGGCGGAAGTTCGCATATCTTTCCTGTCCGCAGCGAGCGCATCCACTTCGTCAAAAAATAGAACCGAGGGAGCCTTTTTCCGGGCCAGTTCAAAAATTTCGTGAAGTTTTTCCTCGGACTTACCGATAAACATGTCGAGGATTTGATGAAGACCCACACTAATAAACTGCGCATCGATTTCTCCGGCTGTCGCCCGGCTGATCATGGTCTTTCCACATCCGGGAGGGCCGTAGAGAAGAACTCCGCCACCAGCACTTTTTCCATAAGCTTTAAACATTTCCGGATTTTGCATCGGATAAAGAATCTTCATCCGAATGTCCTCCTTCACCGCCTCCATTCCGCCGACTTTGGAAAAATTTGAATTGGGTTTTGAGGCAAATTCCAGTTCGAGTTCGTCATCATCATCGGCGGTCTCAAATCCGTCAAAGGAATCCTCTTCATCCCCGAAATCATCAGCATCAAGGTAGATTCCCGCCTGGTCTCCTGCCGATTGAATTCTTCCGGAAGGCGGTCTTTTTGTCCCGCCACCCTGTTCAATTCGTTTCAGCAGTTCCGGATCCTGATATTTTGCATCAATCGATACCGCGCGATCATAGTATTCACGGGCGAGCTTTGCCTCCCCCTCGTTCAGCGAAAAGGTGGCCCGTAAAATCCACGCGGGCGCGAACTCAGGAGCTTCGGTACACACCTGTTCGATCCGCAGAATCGCTTCGGAGGATTTGCCTCCCAAATCCAGAAGCCGTGCGATCCTCGTTTTCGCTTCGGCATTGGATGGTTCAACGGCAAGGACCCGGTCGAAGGCCTCGCGGGCTTCTCCCAGCTGGAACTCGTCCATATGAGCATTCCCCAGCATGAGGAGGAGAGGTATATTATCGGGCGAAACCGCAAGAGCCTGTTTGAGTGATTCGATGTCTGCCATGGTAGGGACAGAAAGTAACGATCTGTATCTGCGTATTGCAACCTCCATCCCCGCTCATTACTCTCCCACAAGCGCATTCCTTCTAAGATTTTCGCGAAAATCCCTGTTTAA
>JARGOZ010000040.1:0-25781 GCA_029213025.1 Verrucomicrobiales bacterium | reverse complement strand
ATGAAGTAGACATTCCCTTCCATGAACAGGCGACAATCCATTTCTAAACTTGCGACAGGCTTTTTTGCATCGCTGGGTGTGGCATTTTTTTCCACCTGCAAGCTCATCGCCGACCACTTTTCGGCATACTCGTGGCCCAACTACCCCGGGGTGGCTACGCTTCGCAAACACCTCCTTGGAAAGCCCCATTACTACAAACAGCATGAACTGGACAGACTCACTTTCACAGAGATTCGAGAGCTTCATGATCAACATCATAGTGATCTCGGCGGGAAACCGCCATCGGCCTCGCGCCTGTGGATGAACCGGTCATACAAAAAGCCATCAATTCCCGAACAACCACCTGCCGACAGCCCGGATAATGTCCCGATTACGGACGTTGAAATTCAGCCTCCTTACTAGGATGATGAGACAGAACCAACTGGATTGAAGTCAGTTGGAAACAATTGACTTTAGTCCTTACGGTCGCTATAAAAAGCCGATGAAGATCTCTTCGTTATTTCTTCCAATTTTCCTACTGCTCCCGGCCTTCGCCGAGGAGCCCAAATCCGGTGCTGACCGGAAAAATCCTTATCTCGCTCTGGATTCCTACTTTTGCTTTGCTGAAACAGGCGATCCTTTGAATGACTGGAACTCAGTGCGCGAATGGACCGCGGCAGACGGAAGGACTATGAAAGCAAAAATTCTTTCGGTGCAGAACGGCACCGGTGATTTTTTACTGCCTGGAAACCAAAAAGTTCATATCCCCCTCACCCGGTTTTGCGCTGAAGATCAGCGGTTTATTTCCGAGTGGCGGGAGATTTCCCGGTTCTTCAACCTCGGCTACTTCAAGTCCCGCAATGTTTCCAATACCGTTCAGGCCGGAATCACCGACGGTGCCTTTGCGAGGGAGGGCAAAGTTCACGAAACCCGCAATTTCCGGTTTGTCAGCGATCAGCCTCTCAACGCCACTACAGTGAAGGATTTCAGTCGCATGTTCGAAGCGACTTACTCTACTGTTCGAACACTGCCGCTTGCGCTGGAAGTGGCCAAACCCAAAGACGGCAAATTTCTGGTTCGGCTGTTCTCTAATAAAGAGGATTACCACCGGGCCGGTGGGCCGCTCACTTCGGCGGGAGTGTACATTTTGAAAAGCCGGGAAATCCTCGTACCATTCGAGTCACTGGGATTGCAAAGAACCGGTAACGCCTACCGGAAAGCCGGTCAGTCGGATCCTTCCACCCTCATTCACGAAATCACACACGCTGTCACTCACCAGTGGCTCAACTACCTGCCCATGTGGGTCGCGGAAGGTCTCGCCGACTACGTGGCCGCCATCCCCTACAAAAACGGCTCGTTTTATTTCAATCAGCATGAGGAAGGCATATACAAAATGGTTGCTTCCAACTTCGGCGGCAACGCTCTAAGATTCCGCATTCTTCAACCCGAAGAATTTGTCTATCTCGATTCAGATCAATACATGGCCCGTCCCTCGGAACCGGAAAAACCGATTGAACTGACCGCTGTAAAACCCTACCAGATCCGACTGCTCGGCGAAGAGCCCACACCCCGGATATCAACCCCTTCAAAAAACACCGTAACTTCTTCCGCCCCGACCGGATTGACACCGGTTGCCATTACTCCGCCCACCATTGGCAACAGTTCCTCGATTGTCGTGCAGCGCTATTCTTCATCCATGCTTTTGCTTCACCAATTGATCTCCAGCGGTCAGGTTTCCAATCTCCGCAAATACCTTTTTGCCCATCTCCACTTCACCTGGGATTCGGAAAAATACATTAACGACTATAATAAAAGTCTCGATACCTACCAGGGTAGCGTGAAAGCGCAGATCGAAGAATTCGACGAAGTTCTCAGGAAATACAACGATGCCATTCACGCCTATAACGAAGTCGTAAAATTGCGCAACGCCGGTGAGGATGTCACTCTTCCTGCTATTCCTGCCCATCCCGTGGCGCCGGATGCAATAGCGGTCCCGGAGATTCTTGCCAGCCCCCGGCCCGGCGAAGCGTTTTCCAGGGATCTGTTCCGCAAAGTTTCAGTCGATAAATACCTCGAACTTCCGGTTACTCTGGGGCTCTGACCCGAAACATTCCAGGTCATGGTTCGACTTCGAATTGTTTGATACCGGTCTAATTGCGAAACTCCGGTTTAAGTCGAAAAAAAGACACTGTCAGATCTTTTTCGAGATAGGTTTTGACCACTGAATCAATCGTGTCAAAAACCCAGGGCCGGGTGGAGTTGATGCCGTTTTTTGTGAATACATAATCGCCTGCTATATAATTACAGGCATGCAGCGCGGCACCGGTATCTTTTTCATAAATCAGGATAAGATCACCAAATTTGGCTGTAGCTGCGGAAACCCGCACATATCTTTCCACTACTATCTGGTGAATTACAGAATCGAAATATCGGTCAGGGGGACTTTCTGCGAAAAAACTAACGGAAGTCCAAAAACAGTCAGGTTGCGCACGACCAACCCCTTCCCCCTGTTGGGATGGATAGGTGTAAATCATTTTACGGGGAAAAGGTGGCAGAAGATGAACTACATCCAGCGTGTCCACTCCTTGCGTTTGGGAAACTGATTCGAGAATCGGCAGAATTTCTTTATTTCGACCCTCTGCCTTCCAATAATCCGAAAGCTCAGAAATTGAATGAGACCCGATTTTCAGGTGCAGAAACACAGCTTTTTGCCGACGAACTGTTTTTATCACTCTGAATCTTTCTTCATCATTCCCGGCTTTCGCCAGAATGTAATTGATATCAGCCAACCAGTTGGTCTGACCCAGCTGCCAGGTCAGTTTGCGGACCCTATCGATCTGGGCCGGCGGCAATCCATGCGGGACCCGGAGAACGGTATCGATACCTCCAGGCGCAATGTTGAAGAATCTTTCAAGAGGCCTCTGCCCGTTCACCGTATATAGTTTTGTATATAGAGAAGAGCGTTGTTCAGGAGTCAAAGATAGAAACAATTCTTCAGGAGGCCGGATCCCGAAGCGACCCGAAGATTTGTCTACTTGAAGATATTTTTCAGAAACCAGCTTCTGAATAGTCATTTGAGGAATTCCTGCCGCAGCAAGAACTTCGGCAACCTTCTCTTTGCTGTCAGCATAGAACTGCCAATGCAATCCCTCAGGCCACTTTTCCAAATGCACAGACTTGCTTACCAAAGTGTCCCCTGGTTCCAGCACAACGGGAACACCGATCAAAGTCCCCCACGGCCCGGTAACGGGCTCCATTCCGTTATCACAACCACCATGATCCGGTAGCAGGCATAACCAGAATAGGAAGTTCAGGACGCGAAACATCCTCCACCATAAAACGTTTCGACGTTAAAGCTTTAGCAAATTCCGGAAAAGTGCCGATCTTACAGGGTACAATCGAAGACTAAACAGGGTACAGTCCCGGATCAAACAGGGTGCAGTCGAGAACAATCCCCTTAAATCGACATCGCGGAAAAGCCGCCGTCGACGATCATTTCTATACCGGTAACAAACGATCCCGCTTCCCGCGAGGCGAGCAGCAACGTGGCACCGAGCAATTCGTTTGCTTCACCGAAACGGTTTGCCGGGGTATGCCCCAGAATCGCGGCGACACGGTCCTCTGTCAGCACCTTGCGGTTTTGTTCGGCCGGGAAAAAGCCCGGCACGAGGGTATTCACCCGGACTCCCTGCTCAGCCCATTCCCTGGCGAGGTTTTTCGATAAATTATGAACCGCCGCTTTACTGGCCGAATAGGTAAATACCCGACTTAGAGGCCCGAGTCCGGAAATGGATCCAAGATTGATAATGGAACCACCTTTATCCTGATTCAGCATTTGTTTGCCGAAAATCTGGCAGCTGCGCAAAATCGCACCGAGGTTGATGTCGAGGATACGGGCGAATTCTTCGTCCCCGATCTCCAGAACCGGTGTCGGCGAATTTACCCCGGCTCCGTTAACCAGAATGTCCACCTTTCCGTGAGTGGAAACCGTTTCATCCAGAAGAGCCTGAAGCGACTCCCGTGAAGCCACGTCTGCAGCGGCAAAGTTGGCGGTCCCTCCTGCCTTCTCGATAGCGGCCACTCTTTCCGCGCCTTTCTCCGCGCTTCGTCCCACAACGACGACGTGGGCACCGGCTTCGGCGAGCCCCTGGGCCATTTCGCCGCATAGAGTTCCGGTGCCGCCAATCACCACTGCGGTTTGGTTTTTCAGTGAGAAAAGTTTTTCGATTAGGCTCATAAGATGTGTTTTCGTTATGATTGCCCCGCGAAATTTCAAATGATATTTCCGTGAAGGGGTCCATATTCATTTTATGGCTCAAACAGCTGAACAATCCATCTCTGCCGAGACCCCCATGGGTGAGATCCTCGAACTTTTCCCCGGTGCAAAGCGGTCTCTTTTCGCCCGTTACCACATCGGCGGCTGCCAAAGTTGCAGCTACAGCGATGACGAAACTCTCGGGGAAGTCTGCGAACGAAACGAAAATCTCCCCGTAGAGGAAGTGATCGATCACATCTATTCAGCTAACGAAGAGGACCGGAAAATCCTTATCGATCCGGAGGATTTGAAAAGCCTGCTCGAAAGCGGGGAAAAAGTTCGCCTCATCGATCTGCGCACCCGTGAAGAATTCGAAGCGGTAAAACTGCCGGATGCTGAAATGTTCAGTAACGACCTGCTTCAGGAAATTTTCGGCAAAGAGAATAAAGAGCGGCACATTGTTCTTTACGACCACACCGGGGATCGATGCCTGGATGCCGCTGCGTATTTGCTCGGCCATGGATTTAAAAATACCCGCGCTCTCCGCGGAGGGATCGACGCCTATAGCCAACAGGCCGATACCTCTCTTCCGCGTTACAAAGTTGAATTTGAAGACTGATTGTTACCGATGAGCAAAGACGTCGAAGAAAAAATTCAGGATGCGATCGCCAATCCCCAAAATATGGGGGAAATGGTCGACGCGGATGCAGTCGGAACCGTCGGCAGTCCCGACTGCGGGGATATGCTCCGCATGTGGCTGAAGTTTACCGAAAAAGATGGTAAAAAGGTGATCGACAAAGCTTCGTTTCAAAGTTTCGGCTGCCAGACCGCCATTGCCGTCGCCAGCATGGCCACCGAGATGCTCTCCGGCAAGACGGTCGAAGAAGCCAAAGCGATGAGCAGCGAGGATCTTTCCGAACCTCTCGGACCGCTTCCGCCGATGAAAATTCATTGCGGACAAATGGTGGAAGGCGCTCTAAAGGAAGCGCTGGAGGCCGATAATCCGGACAAAGCACCGACCGGAGACGTAAGCTCACCGGAAGATAGACCGTCCACTTTGATGGACAGCTTTCACCAACAGGGGCCAGCCTTGAAAAAAGGCGGCCTCAAAATTGTTCTCGAAGAAGAGGACTAAAAAGAAGATTTTCAATCAAGCTACACGATGACCCATACTGAAATCGAACTCACCCGCGACGTTGACGCAATCCAGATCCCCAGCGGGGATGAAATCAATCTGCCTGCGGGAACGCGGGTTATGATTACCCAGGCTCTCGGCGGCACCTACACCGTGGCGACCTCATCCGGACTTGCGAGGGTAAAAGCGGAAAATGCCGATGCTCTCGGAATCGATCTCGAAGCGGAGAAGGCAAAGAAAACCGAAACGGCTGAAGCCATCGAAAAAGGCGATCTTGAAGGCGCTGTGTGGGCTCAGCTCAAAATGGTTTTTGATCCGGAAATCCCGGTAAATATTGTCGATTTAGGTTTGGTCTACGATTGCCAGATCAAAGACGAAGAAGGTCAAAAGAATGTCGAAGTCAAAATGACGCTCACCGCTCCGGGTTGCGGCATGGGCCCCACGATCGCCGCCGATGCGCAGTCCAAAATTCTCATGCTCGATGATATCGATAACGCCAGAGTGGACCTCGTCTGGGATCCCGCCTGGAATCAGGACATGATCAGCGAAGAAGGCAAAATGAAGCTGGGGATGATCTAGCATCTTTCCCGCCGCATGAAGAACCTCTTCATCAGCTATTCGTCGAAAGACGGAGACTTTGTCACGGAAATCGAAACCCGCCTTGAGGAATTCTATGAGGTTTTTGTCGACCGCTCGGAATTGACGGGCGGAACCGACTGGGAAAAACGGATCAAAGCGGGAATTGAACGTTGCGACGTCTTTCTCGCAGTGGCCAGTAAGTCCGCCGATGATTCAGAATGGGTCGCCAGAGAAACGCTCTATGCCGAATCTCTGAAAAAACACCGCATTCCTCTTTTGTTGAACGGAGAGCTGCCGTTTCGACTCCTGAACCTGCAATACGTCGATTTCCGCGGTGAAATCGAAGGCGGCATGTCGGATTTACTGACGGCTCTGAAGCCGCTTGCTGAACCTGAGCCGAGGAAACATTTCGAAGCCGACCGACTGATTGGAGCTGCGGTGCGGGCGCGTTTGTCCGGAGATTTTGCCAAATCCAACAATCTGCTTTCCCAGGCCAGGGTGGTCGATTCGCTGTTCGACATCGATGAGAAGCAGTTTTGGAGCACTCTCGGAGAAGTCCGGGAAACCCGGTTTGATCCCGCCCTCGTTGAGATCGTGGAAAACACGGCAAAAGTCACTCCGTCCCGCTACAAGGATCACGACACCTACCAGTGGAAACTTCGTCTCGACGCGCCGGAAGCGGTTCTCGATCTGATTTCCCACGTTGAATATCAACTGCATCCATCGTTTCCCAAGCAGCAGCAAATTATCCGCGACCGGGAGTCCCGTTTTGAATTGCGGCAATACGGATGGGGCATCTTTCCGGTCACGATTCAAATTCATCTCAACGATCAGGACACACCTGTTTCTTTCGTCTACAACCTTAGCTTCAAAGCGGAAAACCGGTGCCCGGCGCTTACTGTCGGCTCGTAATACGCCCTAATAAGTGGGATTTCAGGCCGTAATTCAGACTGGTGATCCCGCTGGAAAACTGCAATATATGTGGTTCTTTATTCCGCTGAATATTCCCCTTTTCAGCCTGTCAGGCTATGAAACACACCGAGACACTCGATATACCGCCAGTGCTGCAGAGCAAGCTGGAAGAATTCCGCAGTCGTCTCTGGTCCATTAAGATCGGCGAAGGCGCGCTGGCAGGTATTGCCGGACTGATTCTGTCGTTCCTCTTTGTTTTCATTCTCGACCGGTTTATCGACACGCCGGTCTGGCTCCGCTGGATGCTCCTTTTCCTCGGCTTTGCCGTGCCGGCGGTGGGAATCCCGATCCGCTATCACAAGTGGGTTTGGCAAAAGCGATCCCTCGGTCAAATTGCCAGAGTGCTTCGCAAGCGCTATCCGCGCCTCGGCGATGAGTTGCTCGGAATTGTAGATCTGGCAAAAGAGCGGCAATCAAAGGGCCACAGCCAAACGCTGATAACCGCAGCGATGAATCAGGTCGCCGAAAAAGTGAAAGATCAGGACTTTTCCGGTGCTGTGCCGGAAAATCACTACCGCAAATGGGTCTATGCGTCCGCCGGTATGGGCGGAATTGTGCTTCTCGCTATCATCGTGGTTTCGGGGGCGGCACAAAGTTCCGTGGCCCGCTGGATGACACCGTGGCGCCTCATTGAGCGGTATACCTTTGCCAAAATTGAACCTATCCAACACGAAATGGTGGTTCCTTTCGCGGAAAAATTCGATCTTTCGACACGACTGAAAGAAACCACCGAGTGGAAGCCGGAAGCCGCCACCGTTCGCCTGCCAGGAAAAACCCGCCTTAATTCCGAAATCAACGACCGCGAGGCTTACGAATTTTTGGTTCCGCCGCAGAAGGATGATGCCTCCCTTTCTTTGCGGGTAGGCGATGCCGTGGAAAAAATCAAAATCAAGCCGGTCCCCCGCCCGGAACTGACCAATCTTTCCGCGAAAGTTCGTCTGCCTGACTACCTGATGTATCAGCGCGATCCGGTCATTCCGATCCGCGGCGGCACGGTTGATCTGGTCGAAGGCGCGACCGCAAGTTTCGTCGGCTCGGCCAGCCGTGAACTTACCAAAGCGAGCGTAAACGGCAGTCCGGCCGCTCTCTCCGGAACTTCTTTTTCCACCCGTCCGGACAAAGTGGAAGGTACAGAAACGATGCTGTTTGAATGGGAGGATTCCCACGGCCTCAGCGCCAAATCGCCGTTCGAACTCCGGGTCAATGCCATTCCTGATGCAGCCCCGGATGTGTTCGCCCGGAAAACCTCCGTCGAGCAGGTGGTTTTGCAAAACGAGGTGGTAACTTTTGAAATCAATTCTTCGGATGATTTCGGCATCCGCGAAGTTGGACTCGAATGGGTCGGCATCGTCGACCCGATCCACAACCCGACCCCGGCAGTGGGTGGTAAAATGGTAGCAACCGGAGGAGCGGAGGAAAAAACCATCGAAGCCAGGGGCACGTTTTCAGCCGAGCGCAATTTCATCAAACCTCAGACCCTGCAAATCCGTGCCTACGCAGAAGATTACCTCCCGAACCGTTCGCGAACCTATTCGCCGGTGTTTGTGCTCCACGTTATGGACCCGTCCGACCACGCCAACTGGTTGACTAACGAATTTGGCAAATGGTTCAGCAGAGCGCGGGAGGTTTACGAGCGTGAGCAACAACTCCACGAAGCCAACCGGGATCTCCGCTCTCTTTCCGCAGGCGAGCTGGATCGTCCGGAAAACCGCCGCAAACTGGAACGCCAGGCATCCGCTGAGTCGAGCAACGCCCGCCGACTTGAAGCGCTCACCTCCAGCGGGCGGGATTTGGTGCGGCAAGCCACGAAAAATGATGAGTTCGATGCAAATCGTCTCGAATCATGGGCGAAAATGATGCGCGCCCTCGATGACATTTCGAAAAACAAGATGCCTTCGGTGGCGGATCTTCTGAAAAAATCCGCCCAGGCAGCCGGTGGTCAGCAATCCAAACAAGGCGAATCAAAGGAAGACCAGGAATCAAAAGCATCATCACCATCTTCTCCTTCGGTACAAAACCAGAACGGCGAAGATTCTCCCGACGATTCACAGAAAACCGGGGAAAGTGGTGAAAACAAGCCTCCGCAGCTTCCGAAAGCCCCCTCCATTTCCGATTCCGAATCAAGCCTCGAAAAAGACGACCCTAAAGCAGACGACAAAAAGGGAGCGCAAAATAAGGACAGTAAAGGAAGGCTCAGCCTGCCTGCGACAACCCTGAAAGGTGAAGCGGAGGACGAAGAGGAGCAAAAGGAAGCATCCCCACCGGAAAGCCCCTCGCAGGAACAATTGGACCTCGCTTTGAAGGAACAACAGGATTTGCTCGCCGAATTCGCCAAAGTAGCGGACGAGCTTCAGGAAATTCTTTCCAGTCTCGAAGCCAGCACCTTTGTAAAGCGTCTCAAAGCTTCATCACGACGTCAGTTGAGTATCGCGAAAACCCTCAATGACACGATCACCGGCGGCTTCGGAATTTCCAGAGACCGGATCACTGCAAAACTTCAGGAAGTCGCTTTCGACACAGCCAAGGCCGAAGAGGAGGAGAGCGACAAACTCTACACCATCCAGTCCGACCTCGATGCCTACTACCAGAGAAAGCAGGATTTGATTTACAAAAATGTCCTCGATCAAATGAGGAAATCAGCCGTCGTAACCAGGCTGAAAAAGTTGGGCGAGGAAGCCTCCGACAACTACAACGGTCGCTCCATAGCCGCTGCGGAATACTGGTCCGACACACTCGACCGCTGGGCCGAAGAACTGGTCGCCGCTTCCCAGGGCCAGCAACAGGAGGAAGGCGAAGCAAAGGACAAAAAAAGCCTTCCCCCGGAAATTGTTCTCGAGGTGATGAAAGTGGCTCGCGGCGAAATGGATCTGCGGGAGGAAACCCGGGAACTGGACAATATCAAAACCTCTCTCTCACCCGATGAATACGCGGAGAAAACCAAACCACTCGAATTGGTGCAAACTGTGCTTCGTTCCCGGGTGGACGATGTCGTCCTCGATATCATGGACATCCCGGAAGCAGAAGAAAATTTTGGAAACGAACTGCAGCTTCTCAACCTCGTATCCGATGTGATGCGCCAGGCGAGAGGTGAGCTTTCCCGCCCCAACACCGGTCCGGAAGTGATTGCAGCCCAGACCGAAGCGATCGAACTGCTCCTGCAAACGCGGCGGCAACCGCCCAACAAAGGTGGCGGCGGAGGCGGCGGCTCCCCGGGCGGAGGTTCTTCCGGTGAGTCTCCCGGAGGCCTTTCCGATATCAATATCAACCCCGGTGCACCGGTGGAACCCACTTCAGGAACAAAACGGTCGGTAGGGCAGTCCACCGGTAAAACCGGTCAGGAATTTCCCGAAGAATTCAGACACGGTCTGGACAGTTATTTTAACGAACTCGAAAAAATCCGATAAGCCTGTAAGTTATTGTCTGTTATGAGTGATCTTTTACGAATCTCTTTGGTCTTACTTTTTGCCGCCTCGGCTGTAACCGGTCAGGATTCTCCTCAGGATGTGCCCGTCCATTCCCCCGGTGATCTTCAGCTCTCCGTAGACGAACAAATTTCCCGTCACGTTCGCAAACAAGCCGATGAAGAACGCAGCAAGCGGATGGATTTTATGGGCTTCGTCATCGATGACATCGTGCGACTGTGTAATTTGGATGAATCGCAGAAAGAACGGCTTGTGCTCGCCGCCAAAGGCGCATCAAAACGGTCCATGGAACGCTGGCACGAGCAGGCCGAACGCTATTTTCGCCAGCGCGTCACCGGTTCCGATGAGGAAACCGTGAGCGAACTTCTTCAAAACATGGGCAGCGTCAATTTCGGCGGCAGAAACTCTGATCGCGAAGGCGAAACGGAAGCGGTATGGAAAGACTCGCTCAAAGACGTCCTCTCAAAAGAGCAGTTGGTGAAGTACAACAAAGTGCTTGCCGATAGAGCCCAGGCGAGGATCGATGCCTTCTCCGAAATGGCGATCGCTTCTCTGGACAACTACCTCCGGCTCACTCCGGATCAAAAAGGCCGAATGGCACCGATCATTAAAAGCTCCGCCAACGAATACCTCGACGACATTCACCGCTACTGGGGGGAGTACGTTGAGAAGAACATGCTCATGTCTCTGGCCAATGCGGCGGATGAGAAAACTCTCCGGGATATTCTGTCCAGCAAACAATATGACCGGCTTCAGTCTGCCACCTCCAATCTGGAACATTTCTGGGAGCAACGCCGCCGTCTCAAACGGGCTAAAGCCGAGGCCGCAGAACGCAAAAAAGACAATGGCGGTCAAAAAGCGGAAGCTATCAAGATCGGCGGCCAGATCAAAGCCGGTGGCCGGGTTGTAATTAAAGCAGGCGGAGGAGCCGTTCGCATTCAACCTGGTGCGATTTTTCGCGGTGGCGACATCGAAATCGAAGCCAACGAAATTCACATCGAAGAATAATTTATGAGTTTCCCCCGACCCAACAGGGTACATTTTGAGACTCAACAGGGTACAGTCGGTGACCCAACAGGGTACAGTCGGCTGCCGGGTTTTGTCGTCATCATTTTTCTGCTTTTTTCCTGCACCCTTTGTCAGCGCAGTCAGGCTCAGCTTTTGCATATGGGAACAGAAATCCCGCCGGAAGTGGATGCCATATATGAGCGGGGACTTGCCTTTCTGGCCCGAACTCAGGATCCGCAGACCGGTTCCTGGCGGGGCCGCCGGGAAAACGGGGTTACCGGACTGTGTTTGATGGCGTTTCTCGCCGGTGGTGAAGATCCCAACTTCGGTCGCTACCGTCGCAATGTCCGCCTCGCGATTCGGGCACTCATCATGGGCCAGGACAAATCAAACGGTTACTTTCCCAACAGCATGTATCACCATGGCTTTGCCCTTTTGGCACTCGCCGAAGCGTACGGGGCCGTGGATGAAGCGACCCTGTGGAACGGCAGTGAGGGGCTCGAAGACCGCCGCTCCATCGCTGAAGCAATCGAACAGGGTATCGATCTGGCCGGCAAAGCGCAGAACAACAATCGCTGGGGCGGCTGGCGTTATTCGCCTACATCCACCGATGCCGATACCTCCGTGACCGGCTCAGTGCTAATGGGGCTTCTCGCTTGTCGCAATGCCGGCTTTAACGTGCCCGGAGATACCATCGATAAAGCTCTGAACTACATGAAAAGGAACACCGCTACGACCAGCGGTTACGTCGCCTACAGCGGCGGACTTGGTGGCGGCACGGAATCGGTGAACCGCTCCGCTGTGGCGACCCTGGTGTATTCAGTGGGCCAGAAAAAGGAATGGGAGGAATACGAGGCCGTTTCCAATCACATTTCCGAAAGGCTAAAGCATCGCGAATCCGGGCACCGGCATTACTACATTTATTATATGGCCCAGGCGCTGTTCCAGGCCGACTATGAATCATGGGTTTTGTGGAATCGAACCACAGCGCGAAAACTGGCCTCTGAACAGGCTCAAACCGGAAGCTTCACCGGCAGTTACGGCGAAGCGTATGGTACCGCGATGTCCCTGCTGGCGCTCGCGCTGAACTACCGGTTTCTTCCGATTTACGAACGATTTTAGATGCTTCGACTACTCACATTTCTCTTCCTGCTTTCCTTCTCCAGCGGTTTCGCGCAGGAGAAGAAGACTCCTGTAGCCAAACTGGGTTGGAGAAACGGTGATACCCTGAACGGAGTCATCCTGCCAAGCGAAGGAGATAAACTCATCTGGAAGTCCGATGCCTTTACCGGCCCTTTCCGACTCGATCCCACCCAGCTGAAAACAATTGAATTCCCGAAGACCTATCTGGGCAAAAACCAGGATCAAAACAGCCAGTTTCGAATCACCTTTTCAAATGGCGACCGCCTGTTCGGTGAATTAATTGAAATCGGACCCGATACCGTCACCTTCCAGAGCCCCCGCCTTTCCGAAAAGATTGTGGTAAAGCGAAGTTTTCTCGACCGGATCGAGCGAATGAACGATACGGATCTGAAATATTCCGGTCCCACCGAACTCGATACCTGGAAAGAACTGGGCCGGTCGGAAAAAGATCCCGAATACTGGTTTCAGCAAAACACCGGCGAATTTGCCACACACCGCTGGGGAGGAGAGCTATTCCGCTCCATTGATCTACCGGCCAAAGCGGAGATTTCGTTTTCGATCATTTGCCCCGGAGAACGTCCGAATATCGAAATCGGGGTGACGGAGGATCCCAATACCGGCCCGCGGATCGAAACCTGGGATGATACCCTCGTTCTAACCAGCGAGAGCAGGTTCTCTCCGATTCTCACGATGACTGACAAAATCAACCAACTTGATCTCCGGCTTTTCTGGGATCAGGACGGGAAAAGTCTCAAAGTCTGCAACGCCAACGGTGAGATGCTCGCTCAACTGGACGACGTTCCCTTTCTTCCCAAAAAACGCAAATATCCGAAAACCAGCCGCCGCAGTCCCAACCAGAGAGATCCCGGAGAAATTGGATTCCGCCTTCTCAACCGGACAGCCGGAGTGCGCCTGGCCCGCCTCGTGGTTCGCGAATGGGACGGCGAGACGATTGCGCAATACGACGCCAGCCGTCCCCGAATCGAGCTGGATGGCGGCAATATTCTTTTTGATCTCAACGACCTGAAGCTGCAACCCGGTAGTGGTCTGCAGATCAAGGGCAAACAGCTGCCGCTCTCCCGGGTCGAACAGCTCGTTTTCTCCACGGCTGACCGGAAAAGCCCGACATCCCCGCTTTCCCGTCTCGCCTGGTATGATGGCGGAATCATTACCGGATCTCTGGCGGCGATCGATCACAAATCGGTCAAAGTGCATCCGGTCTGGTTGGAGAAGGAATTTACCGCCGGTCTGGTGAATGCGAAAAAGCTGCATTTCCCAGAATCCGAAGAACCGGTGATATATCCCGGCGACACGATCAAATCCGGTTCACTAGATATCGGTGGCGCTTTGACTCCCGGTAGTCGCGGCAACTCCAGTTCGCTGCTTTCGTGGCGGCCGATCGGGTCGGAGAATGCGAGCCCGCTCGCGGAAGGTCGCAAGGTGGAAATTACCCGCGAAGCCTACCCCGGTGCGACCGAGGTCGTGGGTGATGCCCGGATATATCTGACCAATGACGAGGTTATCGCCGGAAAGCTGATTTCCATCATCAACGATGAAGTGGAATTCACCAGCTATCTGACCGGTCCGGTGAAGATCCCCTATGACAAAGTGCGGGCAGTGGACATCGAAGGGGCCGGCTTAATCCCGAATGGTTTTGTTGATAAAGGATGGGAAATTCTTGCCCCGTTGGAAGACGAGGAAATCGTGGACGAACTGCCCGAAAATCATCACGGCGAACTCGACGAGGACGAAGAGGAAAACGATCAGGAACCGGTCAAAGATGTCACCATGGACGACGAAAAAGTCGTGCTCAGAAAAGGCGGTTTCGGCCACATGAACCTGCTCGTCGGCGACCGGATCAAATTTCATACCAGATGGGAATCGAACTATGGCGTCTTTACTCTGCGGCTGTTTTGCTCCGATTTCTCCAAAGAATCCCCTTCCACCGATCTTCTCATCGGGGCGCAGGGCAGCCGGATTCTGGTAGGTCAGCTGAAACCCGGCGGCGGTTTTAATTTCAACGGCCAGCAGATTAGCATAAAAGATCAGGAAGCGGATATCGAGATCATGGCCCGCCATGATAAAATCGAAGTTTCCGTGAATGGTAAATCGTCCCTGACAATGGATGTTAAGCCCGAGCAAGTGTCCGGAAACGGTATCGTTATTTTGACCGGTGGTGGTTGGCGAGGCTGGAACGATAACCCGAACAACATCGAGTTTACCAATTTTTCCGTGGACCGCTCTCCCGGATTTCTGCCCAAGCGGATCATTAATCCCGAAGCGAAAAAACACGCTCTTACTATCCCCCGGTTCCATCGGGAGGACCCACCGTCGCATGTGCTGGTCGCTTCCAACGGCGATCTTCTCCGGGGAAAACTCATTTCCGCTTCCGGAGAGCAAATCGTCTTTGAGTCGAGAGACTCACGAATCGAGCTTCCTAAAACGAGGGTCGCCGCCATTGTCTGGTTGCTTCCCGTCCCGGAGGAAGGAGAAAAGCCTGAAGAAAAATCGAAGTCCCGATCAAGCGATTTTATGGTGACTCACCAGTTTGTGCTTCACGATGGAACCCGCCTCAATCTGGCAGCTGAAGATATCATCGAAGAGGACGAGATGTTTGTAGGTCGATCGGAAATTCTCGGTATCTGCAAAATTCCGATTCAATCGATGCAAAAAGTGAAACAGGGGCCGGCCCACCGTCTTGGCAGAGCGTCTTCATCCGATCAACTCGCCTATTCCGACTGGGTGATGAAAAACACGCCCGACCCGGCCATCCCGAAAGGTGACGGCTCGGAAGCTTCACCTATGATCGGCAAGCCGGCACCGGACTTCACCCTGCCGCTTCTCAACGGCGGTGAATTTAAACTGTCCAGCCGCAAAGGCCGCGTCGTTGTGCTCGATTTCTGGGCAACATGGTGCGGTCCCTGTATTCGAGCTATGCCGGAGGTGTTCCGTGCTATGAGTGCCTTTAAAGGGCAACCGGTGGATTTCTGCGCGGTTAACCAGGCGGAGACAGCACCTATCATTAATGAATTTCTGGAAAACCGCGGATGGACCGGAACCACAGTTGGACTTGATTTCCAGTTAAGCACCGGCCGGGATTACGAAGTCAAAGGTATTCCGCACACCGTAGTCATCGGTAAAGACGGGAAGATCGCGTGGGTCCATACCGGAAACTCCCCGGACTTGAATAAAAAGCTGATTCAAGCCGTGGCCAAAGCCCTGCAAAAGAAATAATTCCGCCTCGCAATTGGGGAATTTCTTTACTAGACTGGTTTCTCAACTGAGAGTTTACCCGATCATGAAAAAGTTTTTTCCGGTATTATTTGTTGTCGGCCTGCTTCTTTTTACCACCGAAAAATCCGAAGCCCAGACCGGCTACTACGCCTATGCAACGCCGGCCGTGCGCAGATATAACATCACTCCCGGGCCACCCTATCGACACTACGAAGATGTCCGCCGCTACAACGCTGCACCCAAATGCAACGGATACCTCGGTCCGGAAGCGGCAAAGCAACCGGTATACAAGTACAGCCAACCCTGCGACTGCGTCACCCCTGTGAAGGTTCGGACTGAAATCGTCAGCCGCCAATGCCAGGGCCGGCCCTACTACGATGAATGCGGCCGACGCTGCACCCGGAAAGTAACGATTACGATCTATAAAGATATCTACTCCGATGGTCGCTGCCGAATCTGGCGGGATATTTCCTACTAGTTACACAAAATCCATCGCTGAAAATCTTCATATCTTTAAGTAACTGGTAATATTGCCTTGACAAAATAATACCTATCTCCAAGACTGTGGCAGGTCTGAAACACCAAACACCTGCCCAATCATGACAACCACCAACCCTTTTGCCTGCGATGAGTAGGCAAACACTACGGGAAAAGAATGATCCCGTTGCCCTCAGAAAAGCCGCTCTCACCTCACTTCTTGCCCGTTCCCGATCCAACCTTCCGGATCCGATGTGGCCTCCCCGGTCCGGGCAACGACTCGCTCTTTGGACCTCATTAATTTCGGCGAGAGCTCTCAGTTCATTCTACGAACAAAATTACTCCAGCTGTCAGCCCGGTGACCTGCAAATGATGTCATTCGAAAATCTCGAATACATCAGCCTTGATCGACTCGGCGATTTTGAACTTTCCTACATCGCCATCTATGTGAAAGACACGATCTCGGATAAAGTCCTTCAAGCGTTACTGCGGATGACACAGCATCAGAAAACGCCACTGACGATCTGTCACTGCGGCACGGCCAATACGGAAAGCGAAAAAAAATGGCGGGCGGTGATTCACCAACTCACCCAACACTGCAAGATTCGAATCAATTACTTTGAGAACGATCTCTGCCGTGGGGAATTTCACCTGCAACCAGATCACTGATTCCTACGGCTTGATTTGCCCGGTCAAAAATTTCGGACGGTCGGTGATGATTTTGTCAGCCCCCTGATCCACTAGTTCACGCGCCCGGACCGGATCGTTTACCGTCCAGATGGCGATGTGAAAGCCTTTCTCTTTCAGCCAGGAAATGTCGTCTGCAGAGATGTCTTTTGCGTTCCACCCCACCCAGTCGGGCTTCATTTCCAAAAGTTCAGTTTTATGTTCCCCCAGTTGCTTCGATCCCAGAGCGCCGATCTTCACAGTTGGCAACAGTTTCCGAATTGCCGAGATGAATGACCAGTTAAAACTCTGCACAATCACCTGATCGACGGCATTCAGACCGGTAATAATCTGCGCATACGTTTCCGGCTTTCCCGTTTTGTGCTCAATGAGCGGAACCGCCCCGCCTGCGATACACTGCTGGATGGCCGAGCGCAGAGTTGGCGGCGTTTCGTCCGGGGAGTTGGATTTAGCAAACCATGAACTCACATCGAGTTTCCGAACCTCTGCCGCATTCAGTTTGGAAAACATCTGCTCTGTGCCGCAGAGCCGCTTCAGATCTTCATCGTGACACAAAAAAAGCTCCCCGTCCTTCGTCTCCCGAACATCGAACTCAACAATCTTCGCGCCCCGTTCAAGCGCCAATGCGATGGCTGCAGTGGTATTCTCCGGTGCATCGAAAGAAGCGCCCCGATGAGCAATAACCCATTCAGATTCAGCTGCGGAAGCATTGACGATCATAAATAGAAAAAACAGATATCTCATTTGGGATTTATTTTTGAAAGACAAAACATTGCCCCGGAAAACACGCTATTCCACACCTGACATCAGCCAGGGGATTTTTTCGAATTCGCGATTGCCTTGTGATTCGGCGCTTCTAGACTGTCCCGTGTTAGGTTCCGAATTGTACCCTGTTAAGTCCCTGACTGTACCCTGTTAAGTTGGCCAATTTCATTTACAAAAATCGATGCGCTACGCAATCATTTCCGATCTTCACGCCAACTGGCAGGCCTGGTCCGCTGTGCTGGCGGATATCCATGAAAACAAGGCGGATGCCATCATTTGCCTGGGTGATGTCGTCGGCTACGGCCCGCGACCGGAGGAGGTATTGACCAGTGTCCGGCAAAACACCCGCAACTTTGTCATTGGCAATCACGATGCGGCCGCTTGCGGACTTCTCGACGCGGCTATTTTTAATCAACATGCCCGCGAAGTTGTTGAGTGGACTACGCAGCAACTCTCTCCGGATTCGATAAACTACCTCCGCCAGGTACCTCTCACCCTGGAGACAGAGGATATTCTGTTTGTGCATGCTGAAATTGAATACCCCGACCGGTTCGGCTATATAGAAACCGAAGCGGAAGCCGAACATCATTTTGCCTATACATCGGCCAATATCATTTTCATCGGGCACACCCACAAACCGCTCGCCTTCAGTCAGAATGCGGAAGGCGTCAAAATGGTAAACGACCGGGATTTCCAATTGGCTCCGGGTCATCGCTACATTGTAAATGTAGGCTCAGTCGGAGAACCTCGTGACCCGGAGGATATCCGAGCACGCTATGTACTCTACGATTCGACGCGAAGATCGGTATATTTCCGGCGGGTGCGATTCGATGCCGAAGCGTACCGACAGGATCTCGTGACTACAGGATTGAAAATTCAGCCCTACTTTCTTTCTATAATCGATCACGAAGCTACGCAGGGCAGAAACCCTCTTGAGTTTACCGACAATGATCGAATGATGTCGGTTCCCGAAAAACCTATATATACCGGAAACAAAACCGCTGCGCAAAAGATCGTCGTCAGCGATACCTCCCCTGTGGAGTGCTCCCCGGTGGTAAAATCCCGCCGCGAATCCCTGATGAGTTCGCTTCCCCCGGCACCACCGCCGCAGGAATCGGAGATTGTTTATACCCAAAGCCCGAATCCGCGCCCGCAGCCCGCTACCCAGCAGAGCAATAAGGGATTCGTTCTCTTCCTGCTGGGGATTATGCTGGTTGCCCTTGTGATAGCGATCCTGATTCTCTTCGCATAGAGATCAGTCTTTTCTCCGCTTCATAATCGTATTCACGAGTAATAGAAGCAGCACGGTTCCCAACAGGGCAACCAATACCAAACTGAGTTGAATCGTCGCCGATCCGAGATCAATTTTGACGTAGTTTTTCAGCGTCTTTTCCCAGACAAATCCGCCAACTATAGCACCGACAATACCGACCAGGGAATTACCCAGGAACCCAAATCCTTTTCCCCGCAGACAGACATCGAAAATGAGTCCGGCTACAATGCCGATCACGACAAACTCAACAAGGGTCGTTCCCGGTAGGTAGGCAATGCAAGGTTGATACTCCATAACACTACACCTTGCGTTTTCCGAGGAAATTGATGAGCAGCAGCAGCAACCCGGCACCGAGCAGGGCGAGTAACACCAGATGCAGTTGAATCGTAACCGAGCCGAGATCGATATCGATGTATTGCTTCAGAATTTTATCCCAGATGAAACCGCCAATGATCGCGCCGAACATACCGATCAATGTATTGCCCACAAAACCATAGCCCCGACCACGAAGACTCATGTTCAGTAGTAATCCGGCTACAATGCCGACAATAATAATTTCAAGCCAGGAGCTTGAGACCAAATTTGCAAGGATAGGTTGGGATGACATTTCTCTACAAGATTACCACTTTTTACCTTCGCGCAATGCTTAAGGTTCCCTGATAAATTTTTACCGGCCTTTTTTCCAGCCTGGTTCACTGAAAACACGACGCATCAACAGCCTCCAGCGGATCTCCGAAAAACAATTCCTCAAAATTGTCCCGATACGGCAGGCGTTCAGCCGGGGGCCAAAAGGTCTGACTGCGAATCGATTCCACAACTCCTTCGGCACAGGCTTTTGCGGATTCGAGATATCTGTCCTCGATATCCTCCCACATGCTGATGGCGACTTCTTTTTTCGTCCGGCCCAGGGTCACGTAACCGACTGAAATCATATCCCCCGGAAAACGCTCTTCGAGAGCCAACCGGTACAGAGGCAGCTGCAAATCTGTCCATCGGGACAGGCGACCGGTTTCGTTGGTCACCCGGCACCATTCGGGGAACGATTCTATGTCTTCGCTGCGTTTGATCGGGCTGATGTGAAAGTCGATGACACCCCGGTCCTTCGGCGACATGGTCTTGAAATCGAAAACCCGGTAACCGAACTGATTGTGTTTTTCAATCCGGTCAATCCGTCCTCTCACCCATATCCCGTTGATCATAAAAGGATTTTCCTCCGACCCGATTTGGGATTCCGGATCGAGAATCTGCCATCCGGCTTTGCGCTGCTCCGCCTCGATCTCAGCCCACCAGCTGAGGCGTTGCCGGGCAGCCTCGCGCTGAACCACGACCGGCGTGGTCCACTGTCGGCCGAAGACATAGTTCAAAATGCGGTCAATCTGATCGTAAAAGTAATCGCGGATCTGATCGGGATCAGTGAGCTTGTTGGCTTCTTCATCTTTGCCGAAAGCTTCGAGGGTATCGTGGACCAGGTTCCCGAACTCCATGGCGTTCATCTCGCTTTTATCGATTTCCACATCCTCCATCTCGAGACCGAATTTCAGATAAAAGCGGAACGGACAGGTCAGATAGCTCTTGAATGCCGTGACGCTGAGTCGCTCGAAAACTTTGGCATCCTCCGGCAGCTTTTCCGGTTTCAACTTCCACGCCAGCTTCCAGGGGAGAGGCGCCACTTCGCGGGTTTCCCCGGAGAAAAATTGCAGCGTGCGATTCGGTAAATCTTCATCGGGACACTGAAAGAGCAGTCGTGACGGCCTCAGCGGATCTCCGGAGACGCTCTGTCTGCCGAAGATGAAATCAACTCTGCCATTGCCCTGCTTCCGGGTTTCCACCAGCAGCGAAAGCAAATAGGCATCGCGAGCAAAGCGAACCTCGTTGTCAGCTATGCCGAGAAATTTCCGCGCCGAATTCGGGAGATAAGCGTGGCTGTTTACCGATTCCGGCACGCAGCTGTCGTTCATACCGGTCACGATGAGATGAGGAGCATCCTCCCAAAGCAATTCAATCCAGCCTTCCAAATCAACATTGTTCGCACTGCGATCCGGATACAGCCGACGGTCTTTGATCAATTCCAGCAGTAATTCAAACTGACTCGCAGCGCTGAGAGGCCTGGCGAAAAACTCCTCCGATTCCCGAATCACATCGATACACTGCATGAGGTGGCCGGCCACTTCCGGAAAACCATCGGTTTCGTCATCCGGAAATGCCTTCTTTTCGAAAACTTCGATCAAATAATGAATCACCGTATCGCCGAAATCATCCTGATCAAAGCGCCGAAGCCAACTCTGCGCCCACGAAATTCCATGTTCCAGCTCGATGTGCTTTTTGTATCTTCTGCCCGCAGCAGCACGGGCGTCGCCGAGGCTGTCGGGGAGTGTTTCGAGAGACAACTTATCCATCATTCGGACAAAACCGGTCCGGGAAACCAGCTTGTCGGACGACAAATCGACCGAACGCATCATCGCCGCGAGCCAGTCCGGAATTCGCAGCAATTGCCGAAACGCATCGAAAGAACCGCTTTCAATGAGTCGGTGGGTTTGTTCGAGAAGATAATAAACCGGATGCTGATGCAGCGGTTTTCCGGAGGGATCGTGCGATGTCAGATTTTTCGACGCGAGAGCCTGTTCCACCGGGGCAATTGTCTCCGGATCAGGAACCCCGATCGCCGCGGTCAACGCCGGGTCCGAGTGGGATTCCAGCAATTCACAAACCATTTCAGCCTGCTCCGAAGGATTCGCGGCAGACTGAATCGTATCTTCCGGGTCGGGTAGATCAATGCGCGCTTCATTCCAGGTTTCCGGCACGGGATTCCCCCATTCATCAAACCAGGTTCGGTGACTTTCCGGGGCTGCGATCACGATATCGAGCGGAAATTTCCTCGAATATTCCTGCAAAGTCCGGCAGGCCATCCCCGGAAGGTCCGAGCAGGCCAGAACCACGATTCGCTTCACTTCCGGGGGAAGATTCACCGTCTTCGCCGCTTTGTGGTTGGCTTCAACTACGTCGGTATAGCCATATTTTCGCGTCCGCGAAACGACCTCTTTTTCAATACGGGCCAATTCTCTCCACCGCTGGGATTCCATCTCCTCCGGCCCCAGTCTTTTGTACGCTTCCGCAAAGCTTAATCCCTCGCGGCACAGCAGTTCGCGCACCTCCAGTAAATCCCCCGCCGTCTTCATCGCCCACGACAAATTGCGGTCCACCGGGTCGACAGGAAACACGTTGCGATAGCGCTTCAGATCGATATCCAGCATGGCGGATGTCCAGATCGCAAAGGTCAATGCCCGCTCGGGAGCAGGGGCTTTCAGATCCTCAAGGCGCGCCGGATCAGTCAGGAAATTGGGCGTCACCACCAGCGGTGGCAGCACCGCGGCATCCTGCTCGGACGCTTTCACAGCCAGGGCCTCCCGCAAGCGGCGACTGGCATGCCGGGTCGGAACCAGTACCAGATGCCCGGACAAATCAATCGCGCCCTTGCCTTTCCAGTCCGCAGCGAGGAAATCCACCGCCGTTTCGAGGACCGGTTTATCCCATCCTGCAAAGTAATGTGTGATTTTCGGCGATGCTTCCGCTACAACGGGTTTTGCATCATCGAAAATCAACCCAAGATTCAGCTGCTCGAAGAACTGCTTCGGTTTAAATTTTCTCGCCATTTCGAGTTTGTGTGGTGTTCCGTAAAATTAACGAATTCAGAATATAATGAGAACCGCATTAGCCAAGCGAAAAGTGAGAGGTTGGAAATTCCCCGAATCACAGGTTAACTTGTCTGTTTTATGAGTTCCCACTTCGAAATCATCGGTGAAGAATGGCGTCTGCGCTCACACGACCTCGCCGAATGGGCATGGGAACGGTTGGTAAACCGGAAAGACGTGTGGGGCCAGTACACCACGCCGTCGAAAAACTCGAAAAAATCCTACTCCGCGCTGACCTTGCCCCAAAAGAAACTGCGCGGGCAGGACATGGTGTCGATGGATAAGCTGGAACGCCACTTCGGCAGCTTGAAGCGGCATCACCTCATCGGTCTGCATTGCCGGAGTTCCGAAAACACCTGCAAATGGTTTGCCGTGGATATCGATCTACACGACTGCGATGACCGCCTTCGCGAAGACGTCGCGAGAAGAAACTACGCCGCCGCAACAGCCTGGTGGGAGGTTTTGCAGCTCAAAGGCTACGATCCGCTTCTGCTCGATTCCAACGGCCGGGGTGGATTTCACCTTCTGGTGCTGTTCGCCGAACCCGCTCCGGTAGACGCGGTTTATGAATTTGCACAGCAACTCGTTTCCGACTGGGAAAAACAGAACCTCGATTTTGCACCGGAAACATTTCCGAAAAGCGCAAAGATCAAAGAGGAGAAACTGGGAGCCTGGCTTCGCCTGCCCGGCCTTCACCATACCTACGATCACTTCACCAAAGTCTGGTGCGGCGACGACTGGCTCGAAGATCCGTGGCTGTCGGGCGATGCAGCCATCGATGCGATATTGGCAACCACTCCGGGGCCACCGCCCAAAACAGGGACGAAGAAAAAAGTCGTGAAGAAGGCGACACGGAAAACCGGCAAAAACAAAAGTATCTGTATCGATCTCGACGGAGTGCTCGCCACTTACGACGGCTGGAAAGGGATTGAACATTTCGGTGAACCGGTCGCGGGTGCGGTTGAATTTACCAAAAAAATGGCGAAGAAATATCGCGTCATTATCTTCACGTCCCGAACCCACGAAGAGGAGGGTCGTGATATAGGTAAAGCCCGGTCCCTGGTCGGTGCCTGGCTCGACCGTCACGGCTTTGCCTACGATGAAATCTATACCGGAGTAGGCAAACCGTTCGCCAGCGCCTACATCGACGACCGGGCCGTTTCCTGCCGCCCGCAGGAAGATGGACAAAAAGCCTTTGAGGTGGCATCCATGCAGGTGGAAAAGTTAACCGGGAGGTGAAATGGGATTGGATGGGGTAGAACTGGTAATGGCTACCGAGGATGAATTCGGTATTTCCATACCGGACTCCGTCGCGGAAAAAATGCTCACTGTAGGAAGTCTTGTCGATTACGTCTATGAATGTGTAACCGGGGTATCCCCGGAAAGAGACAGGGAACTGCGAACTGACCTCGACAACAGATTCGAAAAGGTAATCGGCCAGTCAATCACCCGTCTACCGCTCGACACAAAAATCAAAGACCTGTTAACGCCCGGCCGGGAGGTCAGCCAATGGCGAAAGCTGGAGATTCGCCCCTATGCAAGCCGGCCGAAGGTTGCGTTGATTGCAACGTTTTGCCTGATAAGTGTCCCGACCGTCAAATGGTCAACCCAAACAGCGTTACCGGTACTCATGTGTTTCCTCGTCGTATTTCTCGCCGGAATACTGACTCACTGGATCACGATCCCGTTCTATCAGCTTCCAGCGGCGGATCCCACGGTTGGCGATCAAATTTGGTGGAGCACGGAAAAATCCACAGAGCCGGTTTCAAGATCAGTCATCTTTGAAAAAGTGAAATACCTAATCGTGGAACAACTCGGAGTAGAGGAAAACCAGGTTACAGATGAAGCCCGGTTTATCGAAGATCTCGGAATCGGATGAAAGCGATAACCTAAAAAATCCGCTACGTGAAAATTGCCTATCCTGAACCGGAAATTGAGCTATCCTACATCAAAGGATCAAATGATCCGCAGCGGGATTCCGGCGATCCCTACACGGGGTATGACCGGTTCGGGCGCACGGTGGACATGAAGTGGCAGAACAACAGCGGGACGGAGATGAAAGATCGCATCCAGTATGGTTACGACCGTTCCAGCCAGCGCACCTGGCGCAAAAATATTGCCGCTCCATCCGGCCAGGATGAGCATTATCAATACGATGATCTCTATCAGGTGACCGATTTTGCGCGCGGCAACATCAATCTCAATCAGACCGCGATCGGCGGTATCCCGGACTACGAACAGAACTTCACCTACGATCCCACCGGTAACCGGGACCGCTACACCACGCACGAGGACGGCAGCGAAGTGCTCGACCAGACCCGGGCACATAATCAGGACAACCAGATCACCCAGATTGACGGTTCCAATACCGGTATCCTCTATGACCGCGCCGGTAACGCCCTGCAGATGCCGCCCGATAAAGACGGCGACTGGAGTAAATACTACAAACTTACCTGGGATGCGTGGAACCGCCTGGTTACCATCAAGGATGAAGCCGATGCCACAGTGGCGGACTACCAGTATGACGGCACCACCCGGCGAACGCTCAAAGCCGTCAGCGGAACCACCACTCACTTCTACTACAACAATCTGTGGAAATGTGTGGAGGAACGCATCGATACCGCGTCGACACCGAAACTGCAATATCTCCGGGGTGCCAGACCCAATCACCGTGATGAACTGATCCGCCGCGACCGCGACACCGATGACAATGGATCGCTGGATGAAAAACTGTTAAGCTCATCAAGTGTGGGGAATCGAACAAATAGTCCAAAGGCATGTAAATGTGTTCAACGGGTATGGAAATGCCTACGACGTTAAGGATCCCACTGGATCTGATTTATCAACAGCCGACGATATAGAATGTCCCAGCTATCAATAACTTTCGCCTTCTTAATTCTGTTCTTAGATATACCTGAGGCAGGTGAATTGAAAAAAATTCAGAAACCTATTAATTTAAGGTTTGTTCCAAATCATCCAGTTTTGGCGAATACTCAATATTTATTGAACTACAAGGAGGTAGAACACGAAAGCGTTGAAGTTTACATTACAAATGGAGTTATTAAAAATCAGCTTGTTTTTGGGGAGCGATTTGTTCTGATAGAAACGAATCCAGATGAAATCCTAAACATAGGTAACACCCTATCCAATGTGCGAAAAACCT
>JARGOZ010000039.1:45074-46561 GCA_029213025.1 Verrucomicrobiales bacterium | reverse complement strand
TCTTTTTAACCAGTCAGAAAAACGAGCCAAAATTTACCCCAATCACTGTGGTAGCGGGAGGACCCGATAAAATGGTGACTTTATCAAAAACCCCCGGGGGAGCTTTAGAGAATATCAAAAAAGTCAGTCTCGATTTGCTACGCGGTAAAGCGGATCCCAACAAAGCTATCGAAACGATTTTCGGAAATTCGATACAGCTAAAAGGCGGCACTGAAGTATTGAGGCTTGAGGAGAATGTGTCCCCGGGGCTTCCGGAAAACACTCCCACCAATTCCCTTCTCGAATCAGCGACGAAAACCGTCAAAGTCCGGGTATTGAACGGCATTCACAAAGATCAAGAAGGGTGGATAGCTGAAATTGCACTGGAAGACAAACGGGCCCCGGAAGTCAAATAAAAACGATACTCAGAATGCTGGAAGTCAAAGAAGCAAATCTTCAGGTCAAAAACTCAGGGAAAACGATACAAATCCTTTCCAATGTATGTGTAGACTACCCTACTTCGCACTTCGGGGCCATAATCGGCCCGTCGGGTTGCGGCAAAACCAGTTTCCTGAAACTGGTTGCCGGAATTGCACCGGGAGTTGAAGAGGGCAATCTGTTCTGGAAGAAGCAGAATCTGGACAAACAGGATTTCAACGCTTCGGAACTGGCTTATGTCCCTCAGTTCAGTATCGCGCATGAAGAACTGACCGCGTGGGAAAATGTGCGCTACTCACTTTCTCTCCGGGTAAAGTCGAAGGACACTGACAATCCCAAACAGATTGTGGATTCTCTACTTCGGGAAGTAGGTCTTTCGGAATTCGGGAACCAGAAAGCGAAGACTTTGTCCGGAGGACAACGACGCCGCCTCGCCCTCGCGATGGAACTGACAAGCTGCCCGGAAATCCTGCTGTGCGATGAGGTGACCAGCGGACTGGACCCCCAGTCGGAAGACGAAGTGGTTAAGTTACTTCAACATCAGGCAAAAACAGAGGGCCGACTTGTGTTGTCGGTGACTCACAGCCTCGAACACCTCGAATTGTACGATTCCATATTAGTATTGTGCCGTGGATTTGTCGTCTACCATGGTCCCCCGTCCTATTTACTACACCATTTTCAATTGCAGGATGCGGCTCAGCTTTACAGTAGATTATCGGAAGCCGATCCCGAATACTGGGCCGATGCGTGGTTGAAAAACAAAGATGAGGTCTTGAAAATGGCCCCGACAGCAAACGAGGCCGTTCCAAACGAGAACGGACCGCAGGAAAGGAAAAAAGAAATCATCCCTGGTCCGGTGAGTCAGTGCGCCACACTGTTAAAGCGCCGCATCGTGATATTCTTTCGAAGTTTCTCGCAGATTTTTCTGCAAATCGGGCTCATCCTTGGCTTTCCTCTTTTGGTAACCGTTTTCGCCTGGAAAGGTCTGCCTTCGGTTAATACAATGAGCCTCGGGCTTTCACAAAACGCCCAGAAACAATTTGATGAGCTGCTTACCTATCTTGACCACT
>JARGOZ010000039.1:39977-45064 GCA_029213025.1 Verrucomicrobiales bacterium | reverse complement strand
TGTGGTATCCGGCATCGTCATGTTTCAGGTCATTCTGTTAACGTTGATGGCGGCAAACAATTCGGGACGGGAAATAGCCGCAGAACGCCCCATTCTGGAAAAGGAGAAACTGGCAGGACTGAGCCCGTTTGCCTATGTATCGTCGAAAGTCCTGTTTCTTCTGTTTTTCGTCGTGGCACAATCTGTTTGGATGGGTGTTTTCGTGCGACTTGTTTGTGAGTTTCCGGGTGACTTTCTATCACAACTAAGTTTTCTGTTTCTGGTTAACGCCGCTATTACCGCCATTTGTCTGGGCATCTCCAGTATCATGCCAAACGCAGAACAAGCCTCTCTGGTTTCGATCTATCTGGTAGGCTTTCAACTACCATTGTCGGGTGCCGTTCTGGCCCTGCCTGAAACACTGGGCGTTGTGGTTCGCCCCTTTATCTCCGCTTACTGGAGTTGGTCCGGCATACTTCAAACCTTACGGGACAATGACTATTATGACATTGTGAAAAGTGTAGCACAAAGTCCACTCTCACCTTCAGCGATCTGCTTTTGGGTCCTCGGAATACATATCGTCGTGGGTCTCAGCCTTGCCTGGATCGGTAGTGACAGACGGCGGTTGATTTAACGATCACTTCGAAACGTAATCACTGCACCTGAGTTCATGGGTCTCCCCCAGTGTTACTTTCAAGGTTAACTCCTGCCGTGGCCGAATTGATTTGGAACTCTCATCCTGTGAAACGAGGACCGGCAACCGACGGTCGGAATCCATCGGCTTAAATGAAATAAGTACCACTCCGTTTGTCTCAGGCAAAAGTACTGCTTCCACCTCGCCATCCACCTTGTAGTCCGCGTTCTGGTAGCTCCAAAGATTCTCCGCTTCGAGATAGGTTTCCACCGGAAACTCCGGAAGTTTCGCGAGATGGTTCCTACTGCTCAGCATAAAAAACAAACCACCTCCTGTAACGCAGAAAACTGCGACTACAGCGACGATGATACCAATGATTTTGCCCGGTTTACTTTTACCTCTTGCCATTCGTTTACTGGTTCAGAATTTTATTGCTTAGCTGATCGATGCTTTCTTTAATTTTTGGAGTCGAAGGAGCTTCCACTCGCGCTGTCAGATACCAGGCAAGGGCGAGGGCCGTGGCTCCCTTCTCTTCGTGTTCCTGAGCATTGGTATAGGCAGCTACGAATTCTGAACATTTAGCGGACACATCCAACCGCCGTTTCAGCAATCGGGGATCTTCATTCAGGGCATCTTTACATTCCTCAAGAGCGACCCATGCATCCGGATAACTGGACCGGTCCTCAAATTCATCGCAGGTTTTGAGTGCGGTTTCGACTTCAGCTTCGAGATCGATCAAAGCTTCGTAGTCGGCCTTTAACGTCCCTTCGTCCGATGAGTTGGCCAGCGACGCAAATTCATCTTTCCGGTCGAAAGCTGTCCGGTAGTCACCGTTTTTCACTACTCTTTTCAACTCATCCAACGTGTCTTTTTTCGAGATGGCAGAACTCTGTAAGTCTTCAATTTTAGCCGACACCTCTTTATCGAGAGGAGCGATTCGCATAGCGGCTTCCATTAGGCTTTGCATAGCTTTGTGATCCCCGCCTTCAAGAGCGAGTTCCGCCTGATTTGCCCAGAACAACGCTTTCCGGGGGTGCTCTTTAGCAAATACTTTAATATCGCTCATCCCCACATCAGAACCGTTGGATTCAATCGTTTCGACCAGTTTCAGCATTCCCTCGTAGTCCCTCGAATTCAAAGCATCCGACAGTCTCTGAATGTCCCCGCTTTGTTTCAGGAGCCTCTGCCGGTCCTCATAAGGAATGGTATGAAGTTCCGGCTGGTATTTTGCCACGGCGGTCATTTTCAGCAGGAGACGTTCCGCATCGCTGAGCTGATTGGCTTTCAGCATATTGTCTATCGCCTCCCGTTCTCTCATCGCATCGCGAAGCCGGTTCAAAAGTATAGTTTCCAATCCGGTAACGGTAGTGGCCACTGGGAGAGCAGGAGCAGTGTTCGATTTTTTTGTTCCGGAATTCCCCCCTGCCGAATCCGATTCCTCTGTATTGTTACCGCTTCCCGACTCCTCCTTCGGGGTAACATATGCTTCCTTCATCATTCCCACGTCCGGCGTGAACAAACGGTAAAATCCACAGGCAATTAACGAATGAATATAGCGTTGCTGCATAGCCAGCTGAACAATGAGCTGTTGGAACTGCACCTTCATCAGCATCTTTGAGCCCCCCTTGGCCCGGGTCATTTTCTCAGTCCTCAACTGGACGATTTCCGCTTCAGTATTTTTGATTTCATGGGCCATTAAAGCCAGTGTCGCCGGGCTGTTATTGAGTCTTCCGGTGATTCGGCTCGGTTCGGAAGCAACGGCGAAATTGCCCGTTAAACGCTTTAGTTCTTTTTCAAGAAACGCCAGTCTCGCGTCGATCTCAATTTTGCGGTTGTGATTAGACATCGCCCCGGATCTAACGGCGGCGATTTGCGCTTTGATGGTATTGCAGATCCGGTCATCTTCCGGAAACTGAGAAAGATTATGCAGTTTTTCCTCAGCATTTCGAGGATCTGAAGTTGCGTCATTGTAACTGGTCTCTTTGTATGGACTTTTCGGGACGAGATCGTTCAACAGGGACTTCAGAAGTGCATAATACTTTTCGCTGGTTTCAATGTCATCCGGGTTAGCACTGATAAACGTCCGGTATTCGAGGGTTAATTCCTTCGGGGCGATCGCAGTTCCCGATGCTGTCGCCAGCTTCTTTTGCAACAAAATGATCTGCTCTTTAAACCTGATTTCATCGCGTTCCATCTTTCTGACTTCTTCGGCGATTCTCATTCTCTCCATTTCCACTTCCGCGGTCGAGTTAACCACCACAGCTCCCGAGGTGATAGAGGGCCGGGTTTCGGGCAGTTGGGGAGAAAGATCCTGTGAAAAGCCGGATTGGATAGAAATAGAAATCGCAACAAGGATCAGGTACAGGAGGTCGTATTGACGAATATTAGAAGTTTTCATATTACAGTCCTGACAATTGGAGCTACCCGGAAGCGGATAGATCGAATTTTCGCATACTCATTGACCCTTAGCAGACAATAAGTATTTTTTCAAGCCGAATTGTTGTTACAAACATTTCGCAACGCCAGAGGAAAGACCTGAACAAAAAAAGCGGTTGGATAACAAACAAACTCCTCGCATTTGAGTAGTTGCTTAGCTCTGCCGAATTTGCTACTTTCCTGCCAACATGAGCAAAAGTAAGAACGAGGCAAAGCTTGAAGGAATCAAGAATGGCGTAATCATCATCCGGCTCTGGCCCAAAACTCCGATTTTGTATCCCATGGCGATCCTCGCTCTGATTTGCGGAATCGTCAGCCAAATCTACGGCATCCCCGGTGAGCTTGCTGATGCACATGCCAGACTCGACGCTGAAGTACGCTCGATTGAGAAAAATGATACGGAAGAAACGGTAATTCCCAATGTAGAGGAACCCGCCCCGACGACTCCGGACTCTTCCGACACCACAATTGTTCCTGCCCCCGCGACCGAAAGCACTCCGCAAGCAGAACCCGACCCGGCACCGGCGACGTCGAATCTGGCCGTTTCCGATGACATTGATAAATCGAAGTCGAGTATCATCCAAACCAGTCTGGCCCTGCTGTTTCTCGCAATGCTGGGCTTTTCCCTGTTCGTGGTCTGCATCGATTTCGAAGTCCGCTGGTCCCTGCTGGTATTTGTTGTTTTACTCATGATCATCATGGCAACTTTGATGGCCGACAAATTGGGCTATATCGAATTGCCCAACCCGCTCGGATTCCTCGATCATTTTATTCTCTATGCGACGCCGCTGTTCTACTTCAGTGTGTTTGGGATTTGGGTGTTGCTGATGATTGTTTCGGCCATCATCGCCCGGTTTCATTATGTCAGAATTGAGGCAAACGAAGTCGTCGTGATGAGCGGTGTGCTGGAAACCCAGAAGCGGATGTCCACATTCCGGATGCACTACACAAAAGAGATTCAGGACGTGTTTGAATATTACCTGCCGTTCGTCCGCTCGGGTCGGCTCGTTTTTACGTTCCCCAATGAAGAACACCCGCTAATCATGGACAACGTGCTCGGCATCAACAAAGTGCTCAAGCAACTCGATAAAAGCAGCAGTGCTTTCCAGGTTCGTGGAGTGGAGTAAATCTTACGCCAGAATCTCTTTCACCACATCGCCGTGGACGTCGGTCAGACGAAAGTCGCGACCGGCGTAGCGAAACGTGAGTTCTTCGTGATCCAGCCCCAGCAGGTGCAGGATCGTGGCATGCAGATCGTGCATGTGAACTTTGTCCTTCACAGCCTGAAAACCCAGCTCATCGGTCGCGCCGTGAGCGTAACCGGGTTTCACACCGGCACCGGCGAGCCATACGGTAAATCCTCTCGGGTTGTGATCCCGGCCGTTGTTGCTTTGGGAAAAAGGCGTTCTGCCGAATTCGGATCCACACCACACCAGCGTATCTTCCAATAATCCGCGTTGCTTCAAATCGGACAGCAGACCGGCGATCGGTTTATCCACCTGCCCGGCGAGAGTTTCGTGTTTGGGCATGTTGTTGTGCTGATCCCAAACCGGCGTGGAACTGTTGTCGCAATGACTCACCTGGATAAACCTCACCCCGCTTTCAGCGAGCTGGCGCGCCGCTAGACATTGCCGCCCGAATGCATCGGTCGTTTTTTCGCCGATTCCATAGAGTTCCCGGGTTTTCACCGACTCTTTTTCAAAGTTCACCGCATCCCCGGCATGCATCTGCATTCTACCAGCCAGCTCGTAGGATTTGATGACACCATCGAGTGCCGCGTGGGTGGATTTGCCTTTCTGAATCGCGTTGAGCCGTGCCAGCATTTCGCGTTCCGCCGCGGCGGCGGAGACACCGCCGGGGTTGTCCAAATTCCGAAACGTCGGTGCACCGGAGACATTGCCCGGCGTTCCAATAACGGTCCCTTGATGATTGGCCGGTAGAAAAGCGGTTCCGTAGTTGCGTGGCCCACCTTTATTAGCGGGCGGATTGATCGTGACAAAGGCGGGTAGGTTGGCATTCTCCGATCCCAACCCGTAAC
>JARGOZ010000039.1:12327-39965 GCA_029213025.1 Verrucomicrobiales bacterium | reverse complement strand
GTATGAAGAAAAATCGTCGAAGGACCGTGAGCCACGCCCTCGGTATGCATTGAGTGAATGAAACACAGATCATCGACGAGTTTGGCCGTCTCCGGAAATATAGAGGAAACCTGGCGCCCGCAATTGCCGTGCTGCTGAAACTCCCAGAGATTTTTCAATACTTTCCGCTTCTCTACTTCACGACTCCGGGGCACGAGAAATTCGACCTCTTTTTCATGATTACGAGCCAGTTCCGGCTTGTAGTCAAAACAGTCAACATGGCTCGGGCCGCCTTGCAGAAAGACAAAAATCACCCGCTTCGCCCGGGGAGCAATCCGGGGCATCTGATTCGAGGCCAGAGCCGACAGAGCTATACTGCCGAATCCACATCCGGCGGCTCGTAAAAGTTCACGACGACTCGGGTTATTCTCTATATTCATCGCAAAAATCGAAAGTCCAGTGAAGCAAATATCATACGGTAGAGAGCGGACCACTTTTCTATACTTTGATTATCCTCTCCGTTGGAAATCCATTGTGCGGCCCAGTTGAGTTCCTCCTCCAGCGGTTTCCTGCCCAGGCAACTGCGAAATACATAGTTAATCCGGTCTTCGACGGATTTCAGCTCGCCTTCAAGGAGTCGAGTTGCCGCCTCGGATGAATATCGATGTACTTCTGCACTGTTCAGCAGATAGAGTGCCTGAGTGGGAACTGTGCTGCGCCCCCTCTTTCCCATCGCGAAGTTTGGATTGGCGAAATCGAACAGCCGGAAAATTTCGTAACCGGTATTCCGGAAAACCGGCACATATATACTTCGCTTGAGACTCGTGAACTGATGACCAAATTCGGAGCGGAATTTCGGCGGCAGAGAACTTCCGCCTCCGTTTTCGTCCAGTATACCGGCCAGTTTCAGCATCGAGTCACGCAGCACTTCGGCTTCCACCTGGCGACGGTTGGCCCGCCAATACAGACGGTTTTCCGGATCGACCGCCGACGCAGCGGAGTTGCTGACTTCACTGTCGAATTGATATACCTCACTCAGCATAATTTCCCGGATCAAAGCTTTTGTCGACCAGCCGGTATCGATGAGTCGCTGCGCGAGATAGTCGAGCAATTCGGGATGTGTGGGCTTTTGCCCGGTGATTCCGAAATTATCCGGAGTAGGCACGATCCCCTCGCCCAAAAGATGAAACCAGATCCGGTTGGCGAGCACCCGTGCGGTAAGTGGATTCCGGGAATCCACAATCCATTCCCCCAGTTCGAGTCTGCCGCTGGTGCCTTCCGGAATGGAAACCGGTTCCCAACTGGCGACTTGCAGAAATCCGCGCGGGGCCATATCACCGAGAGTATTGTCATCGCCCCGGATCCGAACCGGTGTATCACCGATTTTTTCACACTCCAAATCTGCAACCGCCATGACGCTCGGAATTTTCGGTTTAGCTTTGCTGTGTTTCGTGAGCGCCGTTTTCGATTCTTCAAATTCCTTTTTCAGTCGCTCCAGCTCCAGATCCGGCTTCACTTCAGGATCGTAGGGCAGAATCTGAACGGCATCGATGACCACGCAGCCGTCGGAATTTCCGGGCTCATTCATCACCGCCACAGTAATGAGTTCATCCTTCTCAACATAGAAATTACCCAACCGGGTAAACAGAGACTGGAACTCCGGTGTTTCGCGCTGATTGATTCGCAACTCCTCCGTGTGATTCCCCGCCGACACTCGTACCGGTGTCCGGCTAGAGCGATTCAACCCCGGTGTGTAGGCGAGGCGCACTTCGTAGGTTCCAGACTGCGAAACCGGTGCTTCAAAAATCGCCATCATTTTCGTGTCGCGCGCTTTGTCATCGTGAAGATAACCGGCTTCGACATATCTCCCGACACTGGTGGAAGGAAACCATTTCCCGATCAGATCCGCTTCGGTATCATCGATCACAATTCCCGCGAGCCTGGTGATTTCCGCCGATTTCGATAAGTGCGCCTCTTTTCCACCAGCCTGCTCCCACTCCAGTTTGGCCGTAACCACAGCTTCCTGAAGCTCCTTTTCCCGCTGGTTGTGAGCCAGCAATTGCTGCTGAATTTCCTCACTGCCCGGGACCGGTTCGAGGTGCCATTTCGATACGTTGGCGTGAGTCACGGATTTGGAACTCAGGAAAATCCCCGCCATCGAATAATAATCTTTGGTCGGTACAGGATCGAATTTGTGATCGTGACAGCGGGCGCAGCCAATGGTCATGCCGAGAAATGCCCGGCCGACCGTATCGATTTGTTCGTCGGCGATTTCCAGTTCGAGCAGATCTTTGTTTTGGTTTTCGTAATTGTGCGGCCCCAAAACCAGAAATCCGCTGGCTGTCAGATTATCACCTCGTTCCTCAATAGAATTCCACGGCAGCAAATCCCCCGCCACGTGACTGAGGATGAGCCGGTCCAGCGGCATATCCTTATTGAAGGCTTTGATAACAAAATCGCGAAATTTCCACGCTTCCGGCAGCGGCATGGAGCGGCCGCCGCCACTCGTGTCCGCATAACGGGCGAGGTCGAGCCAGTGCCGCCCCCAGCGCTCGCCGAAGGAATCACTGTCAAGCCAGCGGTCGATCATTTCCGCCCATTTCGCCGTTGTAGGCCCGGCCAGAAATTCATTCTGCTCAGCGATCGTGAGGGGCAACCCGGTGAGATTGATCTTCGCCCGTCGCAGCAAGGCATCCAACGGCGCCCGTTCCGGCCTGGGTAGAGAGTGAGCGGCTAATTTCGCTTCAATAAATTTGTCGATATCGGTCTTCGCCCATTTTGTTCCCTCCGGAATCTGCCATTGGCGGGGCTGGAATGACCAGAAATCCCTGCCTTTTTCCGGACTGTACCCTGTTGAATCCTCGACTGTACCCTGTTGAGTCACAGACTGTACCCTGTTACGTCTCGGATCCGGAGCACCCATCGCGATCCATTGCGCAAATTTCGCCACCAGCTCGTCGGAGAGTCGCTTCTTCGGCGGCATTTCCAAATCCGGGTCTTTGTAACTGATTACTTCGAGAAGCAGGCTTTTTTCCGGCTCACCGGGAATGATCGCCGGACCGATGTCGCCTCCTTTTTCCCAGCCGGCTTTGGAATCGAGATACAATCCGCCTTTGTGCTTGCCGGATTCGTGGGAGTGACACTCGTAGCAATGCTCGATCAACGCCGGACGAATGTGCTTTTCAAAAAACAATACTCCGTCCCCGTCGCCCATACATATCCGGGACAGACCTGCGACACTGAGGAAAATAGCGGTAGAAAACCTCACGATCAGAATAATTTACGAAATCGACCCTGTAAAACAAGTCCCCTGTTCGAGTTGGGACTTGCCCGGTCAACCGATGACTACTATTTTCCAGGGTTATGTCGCTTGAAACACCTTCTTCACGTCCCGCGTTTAACCGCAAAAATCCTCTGGTTGCCAAAATCGCCCGCCGAAAACTACTCACCGAAGGCTGTAAGGAAAAAGAAACGTGGCATTTCGAGCTCGACCTTCAAGGCTCCGGAATGGATTTTCTCCCCGGCGATTCTCTGGCGCTGTTTGCGCACAACGACCCGGCTCTGGCGGATGAAATCCTCGCGGCACTTGGCTTTTCCGGTGACGAAACGGTTACCGATCCGAACAAACAGGAAGTCCCGGTCCGGCAGGCACTGATCGAGAGTTGTTCGATAACCGCACCGGAAAAGAAATTTCTCACCACCCTTACGGAAAAAGCCGGCGAGTCCGCCTCCGATATCGCGACTCTTCTTCAGCCCGACCACAAAGATGCGCTTTCCAACTATCTCTGGGGATTGGAGATCATTGATTTACTCAAAAAATTTCCCTCTCTGGAGTGGACTCCGCAGGAGTTTGTCAGCGTCCTGAAAAAGCTCAACGTCAGGCTGTACTCGATTGCCTCCAGCCTGAAAGCGAAACCCAACGAATGCCACCTCACCGTAGCGCTGGTTCAGTATGAGAGCCACGGCCGGACCCGCAGAGGAGTTTGCTCCAGCTGGATCGCACAAAGAACCGATGAATCGACTCCCGCCCCCTGTTTTATCACACCGGGAAAGGGATTCCGCCTGCCTGAACCGGAGGAAGACATCCCGGTTATCATGATCGGCCCGGGAACCGGTATTGCTCCCTTTCGCGCCTTTCTTCAGGAAAGAGATGCCACCAATGCGAAAGGCAAGACGTGGCTGTTTTTCGGTGAAATCCACGAACAAACCTGCTTTCTCTACAGTGACGAATGGGATGACTATCTCGCGAAAGGCGTCCTCAACAAAGTGACCACCGCCTGGTCGCGGGATCAGGCGGAAAAGGTCTATGTGCAACACAAAATCGTGGAACACGGCGCAGAACTCTGGTCCTGGCTGGAACAGGGCGCTATCGTCTACGTCTGCGGAGACGCGGAAAGAATGGCGCCCGACGTCGACAAGGCGCTGCACGATATCATCGCCGCCCACGGTGGTAAATCAGAAGAGGAGTCAGCGGCCTATGTCGAGCAGATGAGAAAAGACAAGCGATATCGCCGCGACGTCTATTAGCAGCTGGCCTGACGGGTATTCCTCCCGCGTTCATGCGCGTAATTTGCGGTTGTTTACGGGTCAGGAGGCGCGAAGATTGCCGGTAAAACCGGCGGTTCGCCTCGTTTCATTCTTTATCTCCAAAAGATCTTCAACGTCCCGGTTGGCTGACTTTTCTGACAGCTGCCGGATTCGTTCAGGTCAAGATCCTGACTGTGACCTGACAAACATCCTTCCAACAAAAGAAGTGCGCTGGTTTCGAATGAATACAGTACAAATATACAGATGAAATTCTCAACCCTATTACTAACCACTGCGTCCTGCGCCCTCATGATCGCTTCTTCGCATATTTCCGCTCAGGACGCTCCCTCGGGTGACAGTGTTCTGGTAACTGTCGACGGAACTCCCATCACACTCAGTGAAATGCAGGAGATGTTGATATCGCGCTACGGTCGTCAGCTGCAACAGGTGCCACCGGAACAGCGTGCCATGCTTCAGCAGCGTGCCCAGCAAATGGTGATGGAAGACCTCGTGTCGCGCACTCTTTTGCTCAATTCCGCAACCAAAGAAGGCATCAAGGTTTCCGATAAAGAAATGGATGAGCGGATAGCCGATATCTCCAAAGGCTTCGACGGTGAAATGACCCTCGAGCAGGTTCTCGAATCCGCCGGAATGAAACTCGACGAAATGAAGTCCCGCCTCGAAGAGGATGTAAAAGTCGGAAAGCTGGTCGAAAAGGTGACAGAAGAAATCAAAGAACCCACCGAAGACGCGGTGAAAAAGTATTTCGAAGAAAATTCGTCTGAATTCGAGCAACCGGCTTCCGTAACTGCCTCCCATATCCTCGTATCAACCAGAGGAATTACCGATCCCATTCAACTCGCAACCAAAGAAGCTTTGGTCAAAGATCTGATGAAAGAGCTGAAATCCGAAGAATCCAAAAGCTTCGAAGCTCTGGCAACAGAGCACTCCGATTGCCCCAGCAAAGCGGAAGGCGGAAGTCTCGGTGAATTTGGAAAAGGCCAAATGGTCCCGGAATTCGAAGAAGCTGCTTTCACTCAAAAGGTCGGCGAAATCGGTGAACCGGTAAAAACCCAGTTCGGATACCACATCATCAAAGTCACCGATAAAAAGGACAGCAAAAAGCTGGCTTTTGCCGATGTGCAAAAAGATCTTACCGAAAAGCTTCTCCAGGAGAAAAAGCGGGAAAAAATGTCCACCTATGTCGAAGGACTTCGTAAAGAGGCAGACATCGTAGTTCCGGGCGCTCCCGAAGCTCCGGCAGCGGAATAGGCTGCCTTTGGATCCAAAAGCTCACTGCCCTTTTTTCCTAAGTATCTGATTCAGGACTGCGTTTTAGAACGCGGTATCAAGTGCGGTCTGCCCGCGCACTTTGAACAGATCAGGATTTCAGTCAGTGAGCTTAATGGATTTCTCGAAACTAACATTCCGGGCGTTGGTATGCGCGCTGGTCATCAGCCGCTTCTGCTGCCCGGATTCGGTGGCAGCCGATAAGATTGTCAAAGCACTGGAAGTCCGTTACGTCGGGGCGAAAACGCTCTCCGAACAAAGGATTCTGGCGATGCTCTCAACCCGGAAAAATGAGCCGCTTTCCGACTACCGGGTCGATACCGATATCAAAGCGCTGCTCAAATCCGGGGAAGTGCGCAATGCCCGGATGCTTTCCGAAGAGGTAAAAGGCGGCGTAAAAGTGATCGTGATCGTGGAATGCAGCCCGCTGTTCGGCAGTGTCGCATTTTCCGGGAACAACGTCTTTTCAGACGGTAAACTCGCGAAGACAGTCAATTTCGATATCCGCCAACCCATCGGCGAGCGATCCATTCGCATCGCCCGCGAAGATCTTCTGACCCTGTATCGGAAAAGAGGATATTCTGAAACCACAATCGACTATTCCATCAGCGAACCTAACGCATCGGGTTTATCCAGAATCGTATTTCAAATCAATGAGCGTCGCGCCGGTGTGTTGCGCAAAGTTTCTTTTGTCGGCAACAATTCCATTTCCGCGTCCGATCTCAAAGGGGCCATGAAGCAAAAGGAGCGAGGCGTGCAGAACCTGATCGGCTCCCGGGGGCTCACTGATCCAACATCAATCGCCGACGATATCCGCGCGATCGAGGCCTACTACCGCGACAACGGCTTTTTCGAAGCAACCGTGGTCCGCGTAGCAAAGATTCCCGTCGACCGGAAATACAACGATCTGATGATAACCATCGATGAGGGCAAAGGCCACAATCTGTCCCGAATCTCTATCGACGGAGTCACCGCACTGTCACTGGAAAAAGATATCGCCCCCTATTTGAAAACCCAAACCGGCAAACCCTTCTCCGCCGAAGACCTGGAAGCGGATATCAAAATGATTACCGATCAATACCGCGCCCGCGGATTTATCAATGCTGAGGTGGTTCCGGTGATCGAAAGTGTGGAGTAACCAATTGGGATAAGCCGTTTGCACCGGCTTCACCCGGTGATTTGGCTGGTTCAGAATGCGGAAGATCGAATTAGAAACCAGCTGAAACAGGTGTTATATTTTCCATAAATATGACAAAAGGTAGGAAATTGGAAATGATCGGGCTAACCTCCGCCTTTGTAGCGTGTGTGCTTTTGGGAGTGGCCGGCGTCTTGATACTGGATGCCAACGCTGCATCGAAACGGGGAGATGAGGTCAATTGGCTTTACCGCAACCAGTTGGTGAATGTAATTTTTGCTATCATGATGATCCTGAGCACAGCGGTTGCGGGGCTGAGCTTGTTTATCAGGACACTCAGAACTCCGCTTTCACCGTTGTGGAATCAACTCAGGCCTTATCTGATAGCTACCGGTTTTCTCTATCTTGCATGGGCGGCAATCAACTTCCAGGCGTGGTTAATGGGAGTCTTTTCAATAACTTTGCTCAGTGCTCTTACACCGACGATCATGATCGCTCCGATTTTACTTATTGGTCTACTGATCCGCTGGCTGCTTACTTTTCGCGCCGCTTCGCCGAAGCTGCAATCTGTGCAGAGCCTATGAAGCGTGGCAGCTGGTTCGGGCTTGTTGATTGACAGGCTGCAAACACGATCGGCGGATACCGTTTACTTCTCTATCCCTGACAGAATCCATGCCGTTAGCATCACATCGGCAACCAGCCTCGAATTTTCTTGCGCCACTTCGGAGAGTATCCTGCCGGTTTCAACGCCTTCGGCCCGGTTTTGCCAGTCGTCCTGCAGATGAACCGAAATATAGCCGTTCTCCCGGGAATAAATCTTTCGGGCATGTTCACGCGATTCAAACAGACGTTGGGTAAACGCCTCTGCGGCGGATTCGATATCCTCTCCCAGTGCTTGAGGTTCGTAGCCGGAAAGATTCACTTTCACATTTTTCCCACCCAGCGCCCAAATCAGCGAAGCTGAACCCGGGTTACCTTTCCAACTTCCCTCCGGAGCCTGAAGTCCAGGGTATTGCGATTCGAGTTCTTCCCGTTGCACGGCAAAGCCATCCCAGACATGATAGGGAGAGACGCGATCCTCGATCGCATGAGCAAAAGCGCCTAAAAATTCGGCGGCATCCGCTGTGCGACTTTCCTGCAATGCGAGACCTATCTTCCTGAAATACCACTCGGCACCTTTTCGCGCAAAGATCCGGTTCAATTCTTCCGTCTGCAGCGTGAAGTAGTGATAGGTTTTGGGCCTTGGACCTTTTTCACTTTTCTGCGGATCCGCATAAGCGATTGGAGCCATAAACTTATCACCTCTCTGCGCGAAGACGAATTGGGTAGCCCGGATACGCTTCGGTATATCAGCCTCATTTCGACACGGACCGTCGACCGCATCGGGATGCATCGTAAAACGATTTACTAAATGCCACGAAAGAGGACGCAGAGTTTGATCAAATGGATCGTCATAGTTTTCCGAAAACGTTTTCCGAAAAGCTTCCGACTGGACGGCGAAAGCAGCACCAGTCATCTGCACGTGAGCCCCACCCCATGCAAACGCCTCATTTGGCAGAAGTAAGAAAACAGCGGCAACGACACATAGAAACCTCATAACAGGCTATTTTACTTCCAATACAAAACTTTGGGAATGGCTGTTAAACTCCGGAGCATACATACACTGAATATTGGCCATTCCGCTTTGGTATTCGCCCCGATGCTGAACTCTTACAGAATATTCAAAAACGTAAGTTCCCTTCGGTAAATAATCGATAAAGAAATGAGTCGCGGTGTCACGGGTCGTTTCGTAATACCCGAGACCGTCCTGATATTTGTATCGCGACAACACATTGACCGGTTCAGTTCCTGCTCCCCGCTGGTCTTTGAGGTGGAGATACTCCATATCACGATCAGTCCGAATTTCCAGTCGCACCACTAATTCATCCCCAACTTGCAGAGGGGTTTCCGCCTTTACCTCGGTCAATGAGGGACCGTCTGTAGTATTCTTCTTTGTGTATAGATTTTTCCGGAGCGACAGCGGAGTGCCCTCGTGAGGAGTGATCTTATCCATACTCTCGAAGTATTGCCAATGCAGGCTGCCCCAGGCGACACCGTCGTCGGCTTTGGTGACTTCCACCCGTCCGTACCCCGGTTTCACTTCAGTTCGGAAGAGCTTTGCTTCGTAGAATCCTGTGCCGGCTTCGACCTTCTCCGGTTCGATTTGTAGGTTGCCCAACTTCACCTCCACAAGCTCCCGGGAAGCAAGTAGATCGCTTCCCCTCAACAAAAGAGCATACACCGCATCAGCCGTGGCTTTGGTAGTTTTCCAGTCCTGAGTTTGCTTCTGCTTCAACATCAAGACTTTCAGATCCTCCACCGCGCGTTGATCGTCGGCGACTTCGTCAAAAGCTTCGATCATCATCGCCTGCGTTTCCACGGGAGCCCGATACCACCAGTAACTGTATTCGGTGTCCCGCCAATACATACCCATTTCTTCATCGGTTTTGGAATTCTCCCTGAGTGATACAATAATATCCTTCGGTATTTCTCTATGCACATCGAAGCGATGCAGTGCGAGGGCAATGTGTCCCTGACCCTGGCGACTGAGATTCAACCAGTGATCTTTTGCCTCCCCGAGGAAGTAATCGACTGCGATTTGATTCTCTTTCGCAATGGCCCGGTCCTCCAGATAGAAACTGCGACAGTAGAGATACAGAGCAATCGTCGAGTCAAGATTCTCTTTATCCAGCAGCTTATGTTCTACGAGATGGTCATAACGTTTTTTGATCCATCCGTCGAGACGGGACAGAGATTTAAAGGCCGGTTGCATATCAAGGTCGTTCACGCCTAGATGCCGGAGTCTCCCATACCCGGTCGTAATATACAGGGTAATGTAGTCGTTCGCACGCCCTCCGGGAAACCACGCCCAGGCCCCGTCGTCGAGCTGTCGCTCCGCCAGTTGTTTTCCAGCTTTCGCCAGTTCGGTGGAAAGTCGGTTTTCATCGAAAAGAATGGCTACATTTTTGCGCGCTTCACTTTCCTTCTTCCCCTGCCGAACCCATGGAGTTTCCTCAAGCATTACCGATTTCAGATCCTCGTTTTTCTCCAGCGGACTATCGAGAGCATCAGTTCCCCGCCACTGCTCAAAAACCTGTTCGATTTTCGGATCGGAGTTGGCTATATGCTGTCCCAGGGCGTTGGCATACAGACGATTGAAAATTTGTTCCGAACACTGATGAGGATATTCCATCAAATAGGGTAGCGCCATAACCGCATACCAGGACGGATTGGAAACCATCTGCACTGTGAGACTCTGATGTTGCAGCGAATCCGAATTAGCTGAATCCACCAGTTTAGCAAATGTGAACTCCTTCGTTTGCGCATCGCGGACAGGTAGAGGTAGAGATTCCGTCACCAAAACCCGGCGCGGCAGTACCGGTAGAAACCCGGTCTCGCCGTCGGACAGTTTGCCGGTTGATGCTACTGCTTTGTAGATGAGAAACCCCTGCCCGTCCGGAACCGACAGCTTCCACGAAAAGGTGCGGGATTCTTTTGCCGGGACTTCAAAATCGCGATCCCGGTTCTCATTCCCTAAAGCCGCATCTGCACTCTCCTCCGTTCGAGCAACAGCGAGAGTCAAACGAACGGTGCCCTTCTGAGCCACCCCGGAGAGATTGATTACTTTTACCGTGAATTCCAGCTCGTCCGCCTCGCGCAGGAAACGGGGTGGATTAGGCTGAACCATAATATCCTTCTGAGTAATCACTGAGTCTTCCAGATAACCGGAACGAAGATCCGCATCGTGGGCAAAAGCGAAAAACTTCCAGGTTGTCAGGGCCTCAGGAATGGTAAATTCCATATCCACACTTCCATCCTCGTTCGAAACAAGATGGGGAAAGAAAAAGGCTGTTTCCTGCAAATTCTGCCGCGCTGTGACATTGTCCAGGTCGGGCTTCGGATTCTGAGCTTCACCAACACCTTCCCCGGCAGCAGCCGGAGCTTCCTGAGCCGTTTCCGCATCGGCCATAGCAAGACTGTCCATAGCTGCGCCACTTTTCATCATAGGTGCCGAAGCAGGCATTGCAGCCGATTCCAATCCACGCCCGAACTTCGCCATTGTCCTCATTGGACCATAGATAAATGAGGTGGTGATATTATGAGGAAACGAGCGATATCGAAGATCTACTGATTTTCCGTCTCTAACCCAGTGCCCAAACAATCCGTCGAACCGGTTGATCCGGTTTTGGAATAGAGAATTCATCCGCGAATGGTCATGGCGAAATACATTAAACGCTGTCATCCACCGGTGCGGCAAATAGGCATCCAGTGATTCATCATATAGAGCTGCTACGATTTCCGCGACCGCAGCTTCCGCACCGGGACCGGAAACCGTAGCTGTCCACGTTTCTTTCTGCCCGGGCAACAGTTTATCCGTGTGGTGAGCCCATTTGATATCGAGATCTTTATTCGACCACGGCACCGACACATTCTGCTGAGTGATGTAGGCTCTGTTCTCGCGGATTTGGGTAACGCGAAACGTGAAACCACCGCGCATTTTCTCCTCCACTGGAAAGGTAATCAACGACTGGGTACGTCCCTGTTCGGTCCAGCGGGAAAGTAGATTTTTTCCCCGGTGTTCAATTTCAATATAGGCGCGCCCCTGGTCATAGCCGGTCCCCCACAATGCCTGGAACTCTTCCCCCGGTTCAACCGTCCACTTTGGTGCTTCCACCAAGTTGGGCAGCTTCAGGGTAAATTGTTCTGATTGTGGATCGAGAACCTGCAAAGGAAGACGAGCGGTGACTTCCTTACCAAATTTGTCTTTCGTTTGCCAAACAGTTCGATACAAACCGGGCTCAAGATCAACCGGAACGCTAGCCTTACCGTTTCCTTTTGTAACTACATCAACCGAAGTAACCACCTCCGCGAGTTCCCATGAATTGGGATTCGACGGATCCGGTTTCGGAGTCGGCCGGACCCGCTCGCCATCGACAAAGATCCACTGAGGATAGTAGGGCTGATAGCCCGCAAGGTCACTCCGCTGTACGGTAGCAGGCTCTTTGAGATGATAGACTTTCAGTGTTCCCGAAGCGGCAAGCCCTTCCCCGTCCAGAGTTTCGGTAGACACACTTATTTCAACCGCCTGCCCCTTGACCAGCCAATCCGGCGATTGAAGTGAAGCTCTCAATGCCGTATACCCAACATTAACCACCTGCGAGTCCGACCGGGTTTCGCCGGTGGGGTCCGTGACATCTGCATGGACGGTAAATCGAAAAGTTGGTTCATCCTCCTCCAGGACGGTTCGAACCGGAACCGCGGGAAAAGTGATTTCGAAAGTCCCATCGACTCCCGTTACAGCCTCGCCGTGAGAAATTTCCTGTCCACCCCCACGCTGCGGAGGCAACCACCAAAAACTCCATCTCCACCAATCCGGATACTGCACCTCCCGCACAACTCTGTATTGCACTTTGGCACCGTCAACCGCTGCACCGCTGTAGCTGGTCGCCGTACCTGAAAGGGTTACATTTTCATCCAGTTTTGCAGGTTCTTTCGGTGCATCGAGAGTGACTTTAAATTTTGGCCGCTTGTATTCTTCGACATTAATATAGGTATTCCCCCGGCTTCGTCCTTCCGCCTGAATGCGCATCCGCCCCATCAGTCGATCGCGCGGAGCGGTAAAGCTTCCGTTGAACGATCCAAAATCATTGGTGCGATGCTGATTGCGGGATATTTCCTGACCGTTCACATCGTAAAATACCACTTGTAGAGAAAGGTTTTTCTCTACCGTGTACTGATCCTTTTCGGTGTTAACCAGCGCCGAAAGTCCTTTGTATTGGATCGTCTGCCCCGGACGGTACAGGGCCCGGTCGGTAAAAAACCAGGCTCGGTGCTGATCCACTTTCCGATTTCTACTTTGGTAGTTGGATACGTCATTAAACGAAGAAACCTTATGTCCATCGTGAGAAGCCAACAGGACAAAGCCCTCGTTCATAGCGGGAAATGAGAACAGCCCGTCCCCGTCGGTTGTCACCGGTTTGACGGGGATTCGGCGATTATCCCGGTCACGCCTCCAACCCTCCACCTCAGCCCCCTTTACCGGCTCACCGGTAATTGCATTGAGAACAAATCCACCTACGTTGCCGTCGCCGGTTTCAATTCTCGTCACCAGAGCCAGGTCGCTCACCCAAACCGGGGAAAAAGTCGTCACATTATCTTTCTCATTGGTGAATTTCTTATCGTGGCTGGCAAATACAAAATAAAAACCCGGCTGCAGATCTTCGGGGACATTGATTCGCTGTTCCCTTTCCTGATAGTCGTCGGTGGCGGCAAGCTGAGCATTCCATTCCGCCACCGGCTTACCTTTCAGGACCTTCCGGGCCTGTTCTTCGTGCAGCGCCTCAATGCCCCAGTGATCATCGGTAAGTAGAGATTGCCAGTTGTAGCTGTAGATTCGGAAGTAGGCTTCCGTGACATTTTTGTAGCGGAGCTGAATCTTCGGTAAGGGTGCATTCCAGACACGTTCCACCGTGATCGATGTAGACTTTGATTCGATATCCTGGACAATATTGAAACATTCACTGCCTCCGGGTGTTTTTGGAAAAGCATCGGCCCCCTGCTTTGCGATTTTACGCGCCGTGACGAGATCTCCTTCGTTGCGAATTACATTGGCCCAGTCGGCTCGCGCCCGCGCCGAGATCGGGTTATCGGCATGTTCCATGGCGAATCGCTCCAGAGCTTTGACAAAGCGCTGCTCTTTGGTCGGACCAAAAGCGCTGTTGTAGGCAAAATTCAGGCGAACCAAATCTGCGTCGATAAAAGCATCTCTGTTTTCGTCGTCTTTGTGAACCAGAAGCAGACTTTGCAGGAGGCGGATTGCACGCAACTTTTGGGAATTTTTATCGGTAGTTTCCGGTTCCCAGGCGAGAAATTCCTCTACGGTTCCGAAAGCCGGTGATTCGGCGGAAAAATCGAAGGAATCCTGCGATTTTGCACCGGCCTGCTCACCGGAACTATAGAATCGAAGCGCTTCGTGAGCGATAAAATCATACAAGGTCGGACGGTAACTGTCCGGAACCGTTCCTTTCTCAAGCAGATCGTCGTAATTTTCAATCGCCTCACCGAGTAAAGCATCCCGCTCCGAAAGAGCCGTGGAAAAATGCTGATCAATTTCCCCGAGGATACGGGAAAGGTCCCAGGTCAGAATATCTTCGCCGGCCGGTTCGGCTGTTTGGGTACGCTGCATGAACCGCCAACTGTTCTGCTGGAAAAACTGCCAGTACCAGTGTGCCAGCACCGTTTCCAGAATCGGCTTCGCATCCGCCGGCCAAACAGGGATCTCCGCTTCGAGGCGGGAGATTTTTTCCTCCGCTTTGTTTCCTTCGATTTGACCTTCGAAAGTGATCTTTGTCACCAGAGCTTTGACCGCCTCCGCCCAGTTCTCTTCGTTCTGGGCCGAAACCAAAATGGTTTCCAGCACCTCGATGGCCGACTTCGGACGCCCTTTGTTGACCGCCGCTGCCACTTTTTTCCAATCGGCTTCGTGGGAACTGAACTTTTTCATGACAGGTTCGATATATTGAGGTGATTTTGTGCCACTGGTGGAGGTAATTCCGGAATCATCGTTTTCCCGGCAGGAAGCGAGACTAAGAAGAGTGGCGACCGAGGAAAGGGCGATAGCAGCCTTGATAAAAAATTTCATGCGGATGTAAACATTGCTGGAAACTGCAGCCTCCGAATTCCCATCTAACAGGGTACAGTTGGGGACTGTACAGGGTACAATCACTCTACTGCAGGGCAGTAAACTACGGGCAAGGTAGACGAATTTCCGAATATTTCTATGGAGAGGAATTACTGATTTTCAGTTCCTGTCACAATTTGCACCAATTTTACGAAAACCTTACAACTTTGCCGCCACAGGGCGCAAAACTTGATCTATCCTTTTATTCCGTGAACCAGCAAAACAGGCAAAAAAATGAAATTCTCCACGTCATTCTCAACGAGGCTATCCTCTCTCAGTATTTTCTTTATCACTTTATTCTCCTGCATCGTTCCTGATACCATGGAAGCTGCCGATACCATTCAATTCATTGAAAACTTCGCCCTCGCCAAAGACCGCGAAAAGGTGCTCGAACAATTGATTCCCGGCACCCCTGAATACTACTACTTCCACGCCCTGCACTACCAGAATGAACAGCAGTGGGATCAACTCGCCGCAATCATGGAACAATGGGTAAAACGGTATGGTGAAACCCGCGAAGTATGGGAAATCCGCAACCGGGAAGCTCTGTTGCGCTATCCGGAAAATAACAAAATAACGCTGGACTATCTGAAGGCAAAACTGGGTTTGCAATTCAATCACCAACAACAAAAGATCAATGCCAAACCCGACCTCCCGACTAAGCTCGATCCCAAACTCATTTCTACCGAAGCGTTTCGTGCCAATGCGTTCCGTCAGTCGAGACAGCTCAACTATGTCGAAGACTCGGGACTGGACTGGCTTCTGCGCAATAATATCGATCTCGATCCTCCCCGACGCAGAGATTTACTTCAGCGAATCAGCACTCCTGACTATGAACGCCTGATTGGATTAATCGCTGCCGACTTGCGCAGTCGGGAGAGCCGGGGGTTCGGAGAATTCCCCATCCACAGACAATTGCTGCCTGATCAACTGGACGCGCTTGAAAAATCCCGTCCGGAGTTGAGTCGTGACACCCAGTTTATCTATACAAAAATCAGCAAACTTCATCCCGGGGAAGACATCGACTGGAAACGCGACGAAGCGGAACGTGGTGCCTATTTGAACCGCGTATGGGATTATGTAAAATCCCTCGATCCGGCCCACAACTCGTTAAAAGGTCATGTTCTCTACCAGCTTCTCCTTCACCACCGGGCGAACGGAGAATACCCGGAAGCGCTCTGGAACATCTACCTGAAATTGCCGAAACATTCGGTTTATGTAGAACCTGACTATTTGCGATCACCTCAAGGCAGAAACAACCAAATCGACCTCAACGCGGACTTCCGTGAGGTAACGAGCTGTCCCCCGATAGGCAACGACGAACATCTCGTACGTGAATATCTCCTACACCGGTTTGCCGATGCCGGAAGCTATCAGGATCACCAGACATACATCAAAGATACTTATCTAAAACGTCTATTCGCGGAAGCGAAATTGACCGCCGGAAAAGGTGATGCAGAAAACTGGTATTCCCTGTTACACCCATCCGAAGTGCAAAACCTGAAACACCGGGTCGATATCGATTTTGCGCCGGTTAACAAGGAACAGTTCTCGCCCGGGGACGATGTGGTTCTTCATCTCGATGTTAAAAACGTCAGCGATCTTGTCGTAAAGGTATATGAAATCAACACGTTGAATTTCTACCTCGATCAGAGAAAAGAACTCAATACCGATCTCAGCCTCGATGGCTTGATCGCAAACGAGGAGTTCAAATACCACTACGAGGAGAATTCCATTATCCGAAAACGCAGGTCGTTTGACTTTAAGTCGCTCAACGGCAAACGCGGTGTATGGATTATCGAGTTCATCGGCAACGGCGTCAGTTCCCGGGCACTGGTCCGGAAAGGTCAGCTTCAGTATCTCTCCAGAACTTCCGCAGCCGGTATTATCGTGACGGTGCTCGACGAGACTAATCAAAAGGTGAAAAACCCATCGGTTTGGTTTGGAGGAAAAGAATACCGTCCTGATCAAAAACAGCGAATCATACTCCCGTTTTCCGCTTCAGGTCGCAGCCCAATGATCCTGACCGACGGGAACTTTTCCGAACTCGAAACCATCGAACTTCCCGCTGAAAACTATCATTTCGAGGCCGGTTTCCACATAGAGCGGGAAACCCTGCTTCCCGGGACGGAAACAACCGTGGCAATACGCCCGGTACTAACTACAGACGGAAGCCGCACTTCAGTTGACCTCCTGGAAGAAGTAAAACTTGTGATCAGTTCCACTGATCTTGACGGAATTGAAAGCTCACAGGAAGTTCCCGACTTTACTTTATCTGATGATGAGGAATCTACCTACACATTTCAGGTCCCCCGACGTCTCAGTTCATTGAATTTCTCAATATCTGCAAAAATTCAGCGAGTGTCGGAGGGCGGTAAAAAAAACGGGGTATCAGCCTCGAAACGGTTCGAGATCAACGGTATCGATCACACCGGCTTAATCGCCGATCTACACTTGTCGCGGGTGAACGGAAACTATATCATCGAAGTCCTCGGCAAAACCGGCGAACCACTGGTTGATCGCGGAGTGAATCTCCAGTTTGATCATGACGATTTCACCAGTCCGGTCTCTGTATCTTTAAAAAGCGATCCGAACGGAAAAATTACTCTCGGCAACCTCGCCGCAATCGAGTCTTTTCAGGCCAGCGGAACCGGGTTTGAAAAGCGGTCCTGGAACCTGATTGACGGATTTCACAATACACCTTCGATTGTTCACGCCGCAGCCGGTGAGTCAGTCCAAATTCCTCTTTCGAAAAGCGAAGTACAAACCGCTCCGGAAAACTTCGCAATTTTCGAAGTGCGGAAAGGGACCTTTGTAGCGAATCACTTTTCGAAAGGAAAAATCAAAGATGGTATTCTCGAAGTCACCGGTCTCAATCCCGGCGACTATGTTGTATTCCTGCGCGCGGACGGCAGGAAAATTCAGCTTCGTGTTACGGGCTCAAAGCAAACCGAAGCAGGATGGCTTTTGTCAAAACACCGACACCTGAAGGCAGTAGACACCCGCCCTCTGCAAATCGCACAGATCTCGGCCGGAAAAGAGGCAATTAAAATTACCTTAACCAACCCGGGCCCAACCACCAGAGTCCACGTGTTTGCGACCCGGTTTTTACCGGAATTCCCCATCTACCGGAATCTGGGAATTGGATTGGGCCAGGGTCCGGGATCGATCACCACCGGAGGGTATGAATCCCGATACATTTCCGGACGCGATATTGGCGAGGAATATCGCTATATCATCGAAAGACGCAGTGCCAAAAAGTTCCCCGGTAATATGGCGAAACGCCCGTCGCTTATTCTTAACCCATGGGCACTCAGGGATACTGAAACGTCAATCGACGATGCGGAAAAAGGCGATGCTTACAAAAGGGCCAGGTCTTCCAGTCAACCCAGCCGTAGTGCGCCTAAACCCGCCGCCGAAGCCAAAGCCCCGGTGGTCGACCTGCCGAATTCCCCGAATCTTGATTTCCTCCCCTCCTCCGCCCTTGTGGAATACAACCTCAAACCCGGCCAGGACGGAACCATCTCTGTATCTCGAAAGGATTTGGGAGACCGCCAGCATTTCCATATTGTTGCAGTAGATCGAAACCACATTTCCTACCGACAAATTTCTCTGGCTGAAGAGGCCCCGATCACCTATCGCGATTTACGGCTTCGCGAAACTTTACAACCGGCCAAACATTTCACCCAGCGGCGCCGGGTGACTACACTTTCCAAAGGCGCATCGCTAAAAATCGCCGACATGCGTGCCTCGGATATGGAAACCTACGACACCCTTACCGGAGTGTATTCTGTGCTTTCCAGCCAGCTATCAGATTCCTCCAATCTCAGTGAGTTTTCGTTTGTTCTGAATTGGCCACAATACGGAATAGAGAAAAAACAGGAACTCTATTCCAAATACGCCAGCCACGAATTAAGTTTCTTTTTATCAAGACGGGACAACGAATTCTTCACCCAAACGATCAAACCTTATCTGGCCAACAAGCGCCACAAAACGTTTATCGATCACTACCTCCTGGGAGACGACCTTTCTGAATACCTCGAACCCTGGAAATACGGCCGTCTCAATATTGTCGAAAGAATATTGCTGGGGCGTTGGCTGGGGGGCGATTCCCAAAAATCGATAACCCGTTCCGTCACCGACTGGATGTCTCTCCTGCCATCCGACCCGGCAAAAGCCAGCGAACTTTATCGCAGTGCCCTTGTCGGAAGACGCCTGTCAGGTGGAGCTAAGCTGCAATTAGGAATGGCGGCCGACAGTTTTGCATTTGCAGCGGAACCCATGGCCCCTCCGGCCGCGATTGCAGGCTCAGGCGGCAGAATGAGGAACTTCAGTCAAAAAGCACGCGAGGAAACAGAGGAGGAACTTCTCGCTGAAGGCATGGCTGATACCGCATACAAGGATCTGGATGTAGCCGCAGTCGAATTGAAACAGCTCCGGGATCGCTCCCTATCCGAATCGCTCTATCGAAAACTCGACTCGACTCAGGAATGGGCCGAAAACAATTACTATCATCTCCCTGTCGAAAAGCAGGATGGCGACCTCATCACCGTGAATGAATTCTGGAAAGACTACGCCGGCTGGGACGGAGAAGGCGGTTTCTATTCAGCCCACTTCCCCGCCGCTACCCGCAACTTTGCGGAAGCGATGCTGGCTCTGGCCGTATTGGACCTGCCATTCAAATCGCAAAAGCACAAAATAGAAACAGAGAACGAAAGCCTTACTCTGACCGCGAACTCTCCGGTCATTGTATTTCACGAAGAAATCGAAGAAAGAGCACCCGCCGAAGAGAAAACCGATATCCTGATCAGCCAGAATTTCTTTCGGGCCGATGACCGGTATTCGATGGTTAACGGTGAACGGGTGGACAAATTCATCACCGGCGAATTTCTCACCGATGTGCTTTACGGCTGCCAGGTGGTTCTCACCAATCCCACATCCTCGGGCCAAAAACTGGATCTGCTGTTTCAATTACCGGAAGGTGCCGTACCGGTCAATGGAACCGACTACACAAAAACCTATCCAATCCAGTTGCAGCCTTTCAGCACGGAAACGTTTGACGCTTCCTTTTACTTTCCGAAGCCATCCGGCGAAGACGGTTTTGCCCACTACCCGGTGCATGTAGCGAAAAACGAATCCCCCATTGCCTGGGCCGATTCGTTCCGGTTTACCGTTGTCGGGGAACTTTCCGATCATGATAAAGCTTCGTGGGACTATATATCGCAATTTGCAACCGAACAGGAAGTACTCGATTACCTTGAGAGAAACAATGTCCACGCTCTCAACACAGAAAAAGTTGCCTGGAGAGCAAAAAACAGCGTGGATTTCTTTCGCAAAACCATTGATTTACTGAACGAGAGAAAAGCCTATTCCAACGTAATATGGAGTTACGCAATATATCATAACGATAAACAGGCAATTCGGGACTATCTGGCCCACCAGGAATCATTCCTGAGTCAGTCCGGAAAAGTTCTGGAATGTGAAATTGCCTCAATCGATCCGGTGGAGCGGCACTGGTACCAGCACCTCGAATACGCTCCTCTCGTCAATGCCCGAATCCACCGCCTCGGTCGCGATTACAAAATTTTGAATAAACGGTTTTACGGCCAGTACCACAAATATATGAAGGTCCTCAGCTACGAACCGAAACTGGTTGAATCAGATCGACTCGGGGTTGCTTACTACATGTTTCTTCAGGACAGGATTGAAGAAGGTCTGCAATGGTTTTCCGAAATCGACGCGGATTCAGTCGACAGCAGACTGCAATACGATTATCTCCACGCTTACGCTTCGCTTTACCGGGAGGAACCGGAGCAAGCGGCTAAACTCGCCGATCAGTACAAAAATTACGGGGTCGACAAGTGGCGGGAACGCTTTGCGACAATCAGCGACCAGGTTAAAGAGATCAACGGTGATGAAGTCAATCTAACCGACGACGAAGACCGCGAAAACCGTCAGGATCTCATGGCTTCAAAACAGTCTGCGTTCGACCTGAAAGCTGAAGGGGCGAAGGTAATGATTAACTACCAAAATCTGGACAAGGTTATGGTGAACTATTACGAGATGGATCTGGAGTTTCTTTTCTCCAGCCAACCTTTCGTCTCCGCAGACAGCGGGCAGTTCAGTTACATCAAACCGAACTTCTCTGAATCGAAAAATCTACCGGAGCAAAATGATCTCTTCAGCTTCGAACTGCCAAAACGGTTCCATGGCAAAAACGTTCTGGTGGAAGTGGTCGGCGGCGGCAGGAAACAGAGCGAGGCGGTTTACGCCAACGATTTGAAAGTGCGTCTCGCGGAGAACTACGGAAGAATCGAAGTTCGCAAAACGGCCGATGGATCGCCGATCCCGAAATCCTATATCAAAGTCTATGCACGCTTGCGGGACGGGAACGTCAAGTTCTTCAAAGACGGCTACACCGATCTGAGGGGCAAATTTGATTATGTCAGCCTGAATACCGGGGAACTGGAACAGGTTGAGCGCCTCAGTATTCTTGTTATGAGCGAAAAACACGGCGCCGTGGTGAAAGAAGCAGCGCCGCCACAAATGTAAGGACCTGGAATTTCACTGTCATTGGCCAGCCGTAGACTTCTTTACGAAAGGGTTTCCGGTCCCGGTCCATGGCATGAAATTCCATCGTAATCTCTTTGTTCTTTTGATCAAAAACGATCAATCCATACCCGTTTAAACCGTTTTCGGCTCCATAGACAGTTACTTTGTTGCCAAAACGGTCGGTGTGTTCGCCGGTATAGGCCGGTGCGTTTTGCGACCGGTTTAGTCCGGGTTGCAGAGGCGCCCAACTCCGACCGGTTCCGGAAGAGAAAGCCGGGAGTGAGTAGGATACCGGTCCGTCGTTCCATTTTTCCCGACCATGGCGAAACAATGTGCCCAGATGGACATCACCATGGAGCATTACCACGGGTGCATCACCTATGGCAGCGAGAGCCCGGTTCCGGCCGGACTGCGGCCAACCGTTGGAATCCAGATCCGCGGACGTAGGACTATACATTGCGATATGGGCCCACGGACTCTGCGAAAGAACCGCTCCTATACCTCCGGTTTCCTTCAGATTGGCAGACCACTTTCTGAGAAAATCCTCCTGCTCTCTACCCAGCAATTGCAGATCATCCCGGTCCAGAGTCCGGCAGTCAAAATCCGGATCCCGCACGACTTCGAGAGCCGCCGGTTTACGCTTTGATTTGTAGCCGACCGGAAGCACCGGTTTGGCTAACACCTCCGAAGGCGGACTTTTAAATTTCCGGTCTTCGAGTATGGCGAATTTTACCCCGCCGTATTCCAGAGATGTGTAGTAGGCAAAAATACCGTCTCCGTGTGGACCTTTATTTACCGCATCAGGCAACACTCCTGTCTGAGTAAACTCCACGGCGTTCACCCAGTTTGGATGACAGCGGTAGCCTCCCGTGGTTCTGTCACCAACCATTCTCAAGCCTCCTTTGCCCCACAGGTCATTGGCGTAGACATCGTGATCATCGGTGATCATGATCGACGGATAATCTTTTAGTAAATCCCGGAAGGCCTGGCCGAACTTCCGGTATTTTTCCAGGTAGTTTACCATCCCGTCGGGCACCTCTTCACTAGCGGCCGCTACGATATGTTCACTGCCATAGTCATCTTCGTAGATTTGATCACCCGCGAAATAGAGCAAATCCGGCTCCTGGCCGATCATTTGTTCGACAGCCTCTTTCCAGGGCCAACCGTTACTTTTCAAACAGGAAACACCTATCATCCGGACGGTACTCCCGGCTTTCGGTTCAGCCCGGAAAACCCCTTCCAGAGAGGAATCACCGCAGGTAACTTTATATTCGACTTCCCTGTGCCCTGGCCATTCTCTCATTTCGAAAAGCGCCGCCGAAGCTAAAGTATACATTTGCTGTGAACCGAGTTGCTGCCACTCGCCATCAATCTTGATCCACAAAGTGACCAACGCGGAAACCGGCTCCGTTGGTTGGGCATCGAGATGGACCATCAACTTCATTCCATCGCGATGCTGACAATACTGGGCCCAGAGGATTTCTGCGCCTTTGGAATCAGCCGGTAAAAAGAACAGGAATACGACTATAGAAATGAGCAGATTACGGGCCATGATATTTTCTGATTACCAAAGGTAGGCGAATACAGAGATATCTCAAAGCTGCAATTGTACCCTGTTAGATGCCGGACTGTACCCTGTTTAATCGGAGCCGCGCGGGCCGTACTCGGCCAGATAGGCTTCCATTTTGTCTTTCATTTCGTCATCCAGAACAACTACTCCGTCGATTTCGCGGTTGTGCAGGTGTTCGATTACCTCATGAATGGTGACGATGGCGTGGGTCGGCATCGAAAATTCCGCGCCTATTTCGTCGAGCCCGGCTTTGTCGCCGGTGCCCCGCTCACGCCGGTCGCAGGAAACGAGTAGACCCGCCAGTTTGACGTCGGCGGCGGCCTGCATTTTGGGCACAGTTTCCCGAATCGACGTTCCCGCCGTGGTAACATCCTCGACGATCAATACCCGGTCACCATCAGCGAGTTTGTGGCCGACGAATGTGCCGCCTTCGCCGTGATCTTTGACTTCTTTTCGATCAAAACACCAGGCCACATCATCGCCTTTTGAGGCGAGCGCGATCGAGGTGGTCGCCACTAGAGGTATCCCTTTGTAGGCAGGGCCGAACAGAACATTGAAACTGTCTCCAAAATACTCTTTTGCGGCAGAGGCGTAAAAACCGCCCAGCTCGGCCAGCTGTGCCCCGGTTCGATAAAGGCCGGTGTTTACGAAGTAGGGCGTTTTCCGTCCGCTTTTCGTGGTGAAGTCGCCGAACAGCAGCACCCCGCTCCGCAGCATAAATTCGATAAATTCTTTTTTGTAGCTCTGCATTTCGCCAATCAATCGGTTCAGGGATTTTTTTCAACCTGTGTTTCGCAGGTATGCATCTTGCACAACGTCGAGTCAGATGGAAATCTCCGGTATGAATTTTCACGGGCAACAAATCATTGGCGATACTCTTTCCGCCGATTCTGAAGAGATTTTTCAGGGCATCAAGCCGAAAACAGCACAATCTTTACCGGGCGATTTTCATGAAGCGACAAATGACGAAATCGACCGGGCCGTCACTCTTGCTGCCGAAAGTTTTGATGAATTCCGCAAAAAATCGAACGCGGAAAAAGCGGCCTTTCTCGAAGCGATCGCAGATGAAACCCTCGCGTTCGGTGATGCTTTGCTCAACCGGGCCTCAGCCGAAACCGGCCACCCTCTGGAGCGATGTGCGGCGGAAAGAAGCCGCTCTGTCAACCAGGCCCGGCTGTTTGCCGAAATGGTGAGAGAGGGCTCGTGGGTGGACGCCCGGATCGACCACGCAGAACCGGACCGACAACCTTTACCGAAGCCGGACATCCGCTCCATGCTCCTTCCAATCGGGCCGGTTGGAGTATTCGGAGCAAGTAATTTTCCCATCGCGATTTCAGTTCTCGGAGCGGATACGATCTCCGCATTCGCAGCAGGATGTCCTGTCGTGATAAAGGCCCATCCCGCGCACCCGGGAACCTGTGAAGCCGCCGCTCAGATCATTGTAAATGCGATAAAAAAATGCCGGTTGCCTGCCGGAATTTTCTCGCTGGTTCACGGCCGAACCGTCCGGGTCGGAACCGAACTCGTCAAGCATCCCGCCCTGGCTGCCGCCGCTTTCACCGGATCACTGAAGGGAGGCAGAGCCCTCTTTGATGTAGCAAATTCCCGACCGGTGCCGATTCCGTTTTATGCCGAAATGGGCAGCGTGAATCCTATCTTCGTTCTACCGGAGGCACTGGAACAACGATCAGCGGAAATTGCCGCCGGTTTCATTACCTCCCTGACCACCGGTGTTGGTCAGTTTTGCACCAACCCCGGTTTAGTTCTGGGAATGGGCGATTCCCAAGGCTGGGAAAATTTTCGGTCTACTTCGGCTCAGCTGGCAGCCGAATACGATCCCCAGACGATGCTGCACTGCGGGATTCACTACGCATTCGAAGAGGGGGTAAAAGAGCTGCAACACATGGGCGGCCTGATGTTGGCGAGTCGTTCGACGCGGGATCCCATCGAACAAAAATCCGAAGCAGCCTGTTATCTCTTTGAAACCGACAGCGAAGGTCTGCACCACCATCCGGCCCTGTTTGATGAAGTTTTCGGACCGGTCTCCACTCTGGTCAAATGCGGTGACCCCGGGGACCTGGAAACATTCGCGAATCAGATGGACGGCTCGCTGACTGCCAGCATTCACGGAACGGAGCAGGACCTGAAAAACCATTCAGGACTGGTTTCCATTCTGGAAAAGAAAGCCGGACGGTTAATTTTTAACGGCTACCCGGTCGGACTCGAAGTCTGCGACAGCATTCATCATGGCGGACCCTATCCGGCCACCTGTCACAGCTATTTCACAAGTATAGGAACCCGGTGCATCAATCGCTTTGTCAGACCGGTTTGTTATCAGTCGTGGCCGCAATCGGCACTCCCGCCGGAGTTGCAGGACGGCAATCCATCAGGAGTGATGCGCATCGTAGACGGTGAAAGAACCCGAAACTAGGCATCCCGAATCAACTCGATTTCCATCCCTGTTTTCAATACTTCGCCGATGCCTGTAACCGGTATCGCATTCTGACCGAAACAGTTGGACGGAAACTCCAGTCCGTAGCACAAATCTTTGAGAGTTTTGTGCACTATGCTACCTATATCCCGCTCTCCGGTTGCCGGATCGATTTGTGGAATTCCACAGCGTTGGCAGGGCTTTGCCAGCCGGAAAGATATACTTCCGTCCACAGTCTGCAGTTGTAGACCTTCTTTCATCTCAGCCCAGGGTTCCTCTATATCAATCACGATATTGGGACGAAACCTCTGCATAGTCAGTGGCGCAAGCAACGGGTCGGCTTCCACAAGCCGGTCATTCAAAAGATCGAGAGAGGCGCTTGAGGTAATAAGATAGGGATAGCCATCCGCCAGCATCACCTCACCTCCAGGGTCGTCCGGTATTTTTCGGGAAAAATTTGGATCAATCCACACGAGCCGAATGTTCTGAATCCCCAACACTTTCGAAAACCATTCTGCAGCTTCGCCACCGGCATCAATCACCTGAATTTGCTCCTCTTTTCGATGCATGGTAGCGAAGACTTTTCCGGCACCCGCCGGAACGTCGATGGGAATTCGAATCCCCTCTTGACCGGGATATTCCAGACAGAGCGTATGGTCCGAAATCCCTGCCGAAAGAAGCGCCATCCTGGGTATGCGCCGCTGGCTGAGGAAACGGTTGGAGTTATCGATCAGCATCCCTACGCGGTCACCGGGAAAACCCGGCATGCCGACTACCGCTTCTGATAAATTGCAGCCCCCTGCCGACTTCAGGGGATAGGAATGCATACTTTGAATCACACCGCGCATCGCCGATTTATTTATCGTAGACAGTCACTTCAGACCGCAGCAGATCGAGGTCGGTAATTTGCGCCTTCGAACATGTCAGCGTCGTCAGATTCTCCAAATTCTTGATCGGTGCAATACTGGTCACATTCGTCCCGCTGATATCAAGGTTCTCTATATTGCCGCACGATTCCAGAGGGCTGATGTCCTCAATGGGATTATTGGCACAATATAAATTCAGCAGTTTCATTTTATCCGACAATGCACTGAGATTTTTGATCCGGTTATTGGATAAATACACCGTGTAAAGTGACGACATATTTTGCAGGGCCGAAATGTCGGCCACCTGATTGTTCTGACAGGAAAAAGTATGCATACTGTCCATCTCCGACACGACATCAATATCTGTTATCTGATTATTCCCACACCAAAGCTCATCGAGTTTCATCCCCTCGAGCGGAGCCAGGGATGAGATCCTGTTGTTCATGCAGAACAGAGCTTTCAGCGGTTTAAACCGTATCGGGTCCAGCGACTCGATTTCATTGTCACGGATATCCAGTGCTGTCAGATCTTTAATCCAGCCGAGAGGTTCTATATTTTGCAGTTTCATCGAATGAAGATCGACGCCGGCTACATTTTTCGTCCTCGCGATCCATGGCAGCAATTCCATGGAGAATTCCCGGGGTATCGATTCCCTGTCTACATACTGCAAACACTCCATAGCAATCCGGGCATTCTCATCCATCTTTACAATGGTGGGAAAAAGATCGAGAGCTTCCCGGTATCTTTTTTCTGAAAACATCTCTATAGCTTTCAGCGGTGCTACGATTTGCTCCGTTTTCGTTCGGTCGATATTTCTCTCAGTCAAAACATCATCGATTTTTTGCCAGAGCAGTTCTTTTTTATCGAGTCGGTCTTCGGGATCGAGATGTAAAATCAGGCTGGAAATCTCCTGCAATACTTTTTCACTCTGCACTTTGCTTAACCCCTGTTCTTCCATAAACAATTTCATCGCAGAGTCATGGGAACGAACCAACCGGTTCAATTCTTCATACTTCGAAACCGTGTTTGAGTTTTTCAGATAGGTTCGGTTCCACAGCTGAAAGGCTTTTGTCAGGGCCAAAGTTCCGGGTTTTTCGTCAGGATAATCATCCGCGATAGTAAGGTATTTTTCGATTGCCAACTCATTCTGATCAATCTCGACCAACGCATCGCCGGCAACTGTGGGACTGGCTTCGATGGGCAGAGTAAAACGGAAAATCCGGATCGATTCGATCACCGCGCGATCACTCCATGTGCGGAAACCAATATCGACCAATTTATCACCCCGCAGAGGGATCAGCACTGTCTCTTTGTGAACTTCCTTGCCGTCGATCATAAGTGAGAGCAATTCACCTTTCCTCTGAAATGTCACGGTAAACTGCCTTTTATCAGGCACCTGCGCCGATATAGACTGATTAAAATCGGTGGGCGCCGGAATTTGATTTGCTGAAATCACCGCCATAGTGCCGCCATAGAATCCAAGACGACAGGAATAACCCACCGGGTTGTGGTCCCAGTTTTCATATATATTTTCATGGTTACCGTTCAGGCAGATTTGAAAGCCTTCG
>JARGOZ010000039.1:0-12317 GCA_029213025.1 Verrucomicrobiales bacterium | reverse complement strand
CACCTTTACCTTGGCATCCCCCCGTATTTCTTTTTCGATATACCACAACCACTGATTTTGCGGCAGACGAACTCCGTTACCGTTTTCCGGCACTACCCATAGCCGCTCGGCTAATTCGCCCTTTTGATCCAGCGCCATAAAAGGATGGCTGTCCGGATTATCCCCGGAAAATACGATGGAATCCACCTCGTTCCAATCGCCCCAGTTTTTCTGATAGTCCCAAATGTAATAAACAAGCAGAGCAACTCCGAGAATCAGCGCCAGAGCGCCCAGACGATAGGTCACCCGGTTTTTTCTGTACTTCCTGTTAAAACGGTACAACAGGGTCGGCTTTCTGGCGGAAATCGGATCTCCACTCTGGTATTTCTCTATATCCTGCCGAACCTGCATCACGGAGCGATACCTCTGCGCACGGTCCGGCTGAAGTGTTTTAAGAATGATCGTTTCCAGGTCCGGATCAATCAGACGATCCAGCTTTCGCGGCGCGACCGGTTCGTGATCCTGCAGCGCCTTTGCATCGGCCAGTATATGACCGGATGACCGAAACGGTTTCTGCCCGGTTAACAGATGATAAAGAATCGCGCCTATCGAATAGACATCCGCCTGTTCATTTACCTCTTTTGACGACAGTGCCTGCTCCGGCGCCATATACTCAATTGTACCTACCACCTGGCCTTCGAGAGAAATAGAAAGACTCTTTTCCTCATCTTCGTCATCCCTTTGCCTGGTCAGCTTGGCAAGACCGAAATCCATCACTATCGGCTCACCGTCGCGCCCGATCATAATATTGGCCGGCTTCAGATCGCGGTGCAAAACTCCCCGCTCGTGAGCAAACTGAACGGCATCGCACACTTTGGAAATGATCGTGAGGATCTGCTGATCGGTCATCACCATGGTGCCAATGTCAGCTGTCTTTTTATCGATCAATTCCTGCGCTTCATCGGGAACTTTGCCGTCTTCCCGGTTACCTTCGGGTCCGGGAGACCTCGCTGCCTCTGCGGATTTTACCGAATCAATGATACTGGAAAAATCCGAACCTTCGTTGACAGCGGAGTGTTGACGGCTGGGCACTCCCGACACCGAAGCCGCGCTGACAATTGATTGATGAGAAATGAGTTGCTCAAGCGAAACGCCATCGATGAACTGCATGGCAATAAAGATGCGGCCTTCCGCTTTACCGATCTCGTGGATGCGACAAATGTTGCGGTGAGCCAGTTTCCCCATCACTTTGGCTTCGCGCTTGAACCGGGCGACCTGTGATTCCGAAGCTCCATGCCCGGCATTCAGCATCTTGATCGCCACGGTATTGACAAACTCATCGCGGGCGCGCCAAACCGTTCCCATACCGCCACGACCAATGTGGGCGACAAGACGATAGCGGCCCAGAATCATTTCCCCGTCCTCGTTGGCTTCCGTCTCGTCCGAAAGCGCCGCTTGACTCATCGCCGTCTTCTTCGGTCGTTCAACGGTCAACACCGGAAGCGCTTCTGCGATACCTTTCGCTTTGATTTGAAAAAGGTAGCGAAACACAAATTCCGCCTCTTCGTCGCCGGCAGCCGCTCCGGGTCCGATATATACTTCTTTGCCGCGAAGACTGGCCGGAAGCGGTATCACATCCTCGATCTTTCCCTGAGGTTTGTCGGAAGAAGGATCGAATATACTGCTGCTGTTTTTGGATACTACCTCACGGTGCTCCCAGCCGTCCGGAAGGACCCTCAATACAGCATTCAAGGTAGCTTCGGAAAGAATGATTTGCCCCGGCGTTGCAGCACTACACAAACGGGCCGCAAGATTTACCGCTGTCCCTAAAGCCGTATAGGTTTTCCGGTCGCGAACCGATGATCCCATGTCACCGACGATTACATCGCCGGAATTGATACCAATCCCGCAGTGAGGGATTTCTTTACCGTGACGGGCATACTCAGCTCTTAACCTGGTGACTCGTTCGATGTGCTCACAGGCCGTTTTTACAGCGCGCAAAGGATGATCGCGATGGTATTTTGGAGCACCATACAGCACCATCACTTCATCACCGACAATCTGATTGGGAAATACATCATTTTCCTCAGCCGCTTCGATCACTTCATCGAAATAGGCGTTGATGGCGTTTCTCACTTCCTCGGGATTGTTCGATTCGGTAAACCTGGTAAAACCCCGCAGGTCGGTGAAAGAGATCGTAATGAACCGCCTTTCAGGAAATGAAAGCGAGCGTTTATCTTCGTCAGACAAAGACTCAAAATCGAGGCCAAAATACCTCTGTACATAGCTGCGGAACTGTTGCGCCTCTGTCATGTCCCGCATGACGACATCGACTACTCCGTCATGTTCGGTAGTGAGCACTTCATAGACATTGTTCGCCGCATCGGAGATTCTCGGCGGCGTTACCACCTTTGAGTCATGCGTCGAAATTTCTTTATAGATATCTCCGCCGAGCACACTGGCGAGAACTTTGATCGTCTGGCCGACAAGTTCTTCTTTCTGCATCCGCACGTAGTTGGCGAATGGAGTATTTACCCGAAGTATCTGCTTTGAATCAGCATCGTATCGCAAGGTGAGCGTTCTGACGCCGACAATCGAATGCGCTCCGGAACCGTCGCCGTTTGACTCCCTGATTTCCTGGAGCCGGACGATCTTCGAGTTGAGTTCCCTGATTTCCTGCTGGAGTTGTTTCCTGGTCTTCTCGGAAGGCATTCAATTTAACGTTCGCAGTCTTCTTTCGAAAGACAAGTTCGAGGCGAAAACTTCCCCTCCTTACGTCGGCTATGCGTCGACTCCGTTTACGACGTTGCGGAGAGGCACGCCTTGCAGAGCTCTGAGCACTTCTTTGGCACCTTTTGTCCGGAATTCACCCGCGCCCTCTTCGCAGTAAAACGCGGTGTGGGGATTGAGCAGCAGCCGGTCATGAGCAGGATGAGAAGCATCCTGCCAGGCGACGATCACCGGCGAATCCGGGTCGGGCGGTTCCTTTTCCAACACATCGATTGCCGCTCCAGCGAGGTGTTCCGCCGCGAGCGAATCCACCACAGCCCCGGTATCAACCACTCCGCCGCGTGATGTGTTAACCAGAAAAGAACCCTGCGGCATTTGAGCAAGCTCTCCGGCCCCGATCATATTCCGGGTTTCGTCTGTCAAAGGGGTGTGGAGGCTGACGATGTGTGATTTCTCCAATAATTCAGGGAGACATGACACCCGGGTGATACCCATTGCTTTGTCGATTCCATCCGGGACGTAAGGATCGTAAAAGCGCACATCAAAACCGAAGCTTTTTGCCCGCAGCGCCACAGCTGTGCCGATACGGCCGCAGCCAATAATACCAAAAACCCGCCCCCTCAGCCGGTGAATCGGAGCGGCCTGATCGACATTCCATTCCCCTACGGAACGCCGCAACCGGCTGTTCAGAAAATGAGTCCCCCTCGCGAGAGTCAAAGCCATACCCATGGCGGAATCGGCCACTTCCTCAGTTCCGTAGTCCGGCACGTTGCACACCGGTATGCCGCATTCCCGGGCAGCTGCGATATCGACACCGTCGTAGCCGACTCCCGGCCGGACGATGACTTTGCACGCTTTCAACCGCTCGATACTGGACCGCGTCAGCCGAAAATAATGATACACCATCAGCGCCGCGGCATCTTCAATTTGCCCCTCCAGCTCCGCCTCTCTCATGGCGTTGAGCGCCGTGACCTGAGCATGCCCGTCGAGAACTTTTCTCTCGAAATCGAGAGGCTCGACAATCAAGTCGGTGATAACCACTTTCGGTAAACCCGGCATTCCGTGAACGATTCAACAGGGTACACTGTGCCATTCAACAGGGTACAATCCGTCATTGTACCCTTTTAGGTCCTACTGTTCAGCAACAGAAAAAGTGCGCATCGCCGGCTGGTCGGCGGTGAGCACATCGGAGGAAACCTCCGGAAAAGTGACCTTTCCTGTTGCGGCCCACTCGCAGCTGCGCTTCAGGGTTTCCTGAAATCCCACGCTCGACATGGCTTCCGTGCTGTGACCGAGCGTGGTGTGCACACATCGTCCTTTGCCGTAATCGACCACCATGATGATTGGCTCGTGCTCGCCGGAACCGCGGGTTGATTCATCCGAATACGCGGAAGCGACGACTGTCACATTTTTTGCAGGACCACGCAACCGGTCGTACAACTCGTCTTTCGCCTGCATCCACTTCGCCGGCAGGCCCTTCGTGATCGGGTGTTCCGGATCCCGGGTTTCGACCAGAAAAGAATGCTGCGCACCGTGCGAACCACCGCGCCCCGGAGTCATATCTTTGGTCCATTTGCCGTCGCGAAAGCGGAGATACGGTCCGGACAACTCAGTGCGTCCGCCCCAGCCACCCACGGCGATCATTTGATTATATGCTTTCCATTGTGGAAAGGAATTGTCCGCCGCATGAACCGAAACAAAGCCTCCACCAGCAGTCACGTACGCCTCGAAAGATTGCTGAACCGGCTCGGGCCAGAGTTCGCCATTGTAGTTGGATACGACGACGTCGTAGCTTTGAAAATCCGGCCGCCACGCATCCCACAACGCGGAACTTTCCTTTTTGATCCGGTCCGACTCGGCCTGCCACTTTTTCATGGCATCGACATATTTGGCCTTAGCCGCCTCGTCTTTTTTGTCCTTTGGCGGACGGGGAGCACGCGGCGGAGCGGGTGGCGAAGTTGAAACGGAAACATCAAAACGCCCGGAGTCTTCCAGAATCGCTTCGAGCAGCGGTGTGGTCTCCTTCCACGCGTGATTGTTCTGCCCGTCAATAATGAGCAACTTGAGCTTTTCCTCCGCAGGAGAAACTGCGGTCAAAAGCAGGACGGAAACAGCACAGAGGCAAAGTCGAATAATTCTTTTCATGTCCCCGGATTGTAATCACGGGGCCTTTGTTTTGAAAAGCAAGAATACGCGGTGCTTGACACCGTTCGGTTTAACCGACGGAGGCGGCTTTCTGTTGATCAAGCAACTCGACAAACTCCTTAGAACACTCGCGCAATCGGGTCAACCCCTGTCGCGACTCGTCAGAAAGCTCCGATTCCATAAGGATTAACTCGGAAAATCCGGTAACGGAGCCAATCATATTGCGGAAATCATGACGCAGTTCTTTATCCGCGAGATCATTTTCGGCGATGGAGGAAAGTTTATTCGAAATATCCTGACTCGAATTCTCGATGTAACCGAAGAGTTCCGGACCGTCGGACCCGAATTCAGTAATTTTCGGTCTGAGACTGGTAGCAACCGCATCAACTTCTGACGAAATCTCAATGAGTTTTTCCAGACTGGAGTATCCCGAAGTTTGTCTGTTTTGTTTTGTTTCAAGCATAATGCTGGTGATCGAGCTGATTAAAGTTTCCGAGTCGATACTTTTAGGGATCAAACCGGCAAATCCGTATTCCTGAGCCTTCTGTAACGTCTCCGGAGCGCCAACGTTAGACACCCCTAAAAACGGCAGATTCGCGAGGTCACGGTAAGTCCGGACAGCCTGAACGGAAGCCCAGAGGCTCTGGTCCTGAATATCGACGTCTAAAAAGATCAGGTCGGGGGTGTGAATTCGACAGAAACCGATCATTCCACCAACACCTTTCACGACGGCGGTATAAAAACCGGATTGGCTCAGGAGATCCTGAAACCGGGTTCCAGTTGATTGGTCATCAACAACAATCAGAATTTTATTCATGGATGAAATGTTCAATTTGGTGGACGGGTAAGAAGATAGAATTAGCAGGTTTTGGGAATTTTTATAAAATACAGTTATCTTAATCAATTTCCACTAATTTTTTAAAATTTCCTGAAAACAGTTTCAAAACTTCCGACTAAAACATAAGTTTTTCGGATTTTATTATAATTTTCATACAAAAGATGTTATAATATTCTGATCGTGAACCTATGAAGCCCAGAATTTTAGTCGTAGATGACAATGTTGATTTGACCACTTTGCTGGCGAAAACGCTCGCGCGCTTTGGGTATGAGGTCTTTGTAGAGAACGATTCATCCTTTGCCATAGATACAACCCGCAAGGTGCGCCCCCACCTCATCCTCCTTGATGTAATGATGCCGCACCGTGACGGAGGCGAAGTGTTACTGGATTTACGGAATGATGTTCTGCTTCGCTACATTCCGGTGATTTTGCTGACCGGGCTGGCCCGCGAAGCTCAGGGGCTGGCTAATCAGGGCGGGATTCAGAGCGTGGTTCTCTCCAAACCGATCGAGTTAAAGCTGTTGCTTCAGGAAATCGATTCACACATCGACGAGACAAAAACATTTCGCCAGAAAATGACCGAACAGGTCGAAAAGGAAACCGGGATGCCCGTTCACCTGCGCGGCGGCAATGCCTTTGGCGGCCCCGACCCGGTCGTGCTTCAACAGGGGCGGACCTATCAGAATCCGGCTCCCACCGGAAACCAGTTGCCAGGCCCGTTGAGGCGGCTTTTCAGTCGGAAAAAGAGCGACGGGTTGGAGATTCCGAGGTAAGTCGGCAACGAATTGCAATTCGTAGCGGCTTTTTCTTGCATACCGGCGAGGAGAGGACACATTACGCGCTCAATTCACGAGCGACTTGATATACGGAGAGGTGGCAGAGTGGTTGAATGCACCGGTCTTGAAAACCGGCATACCGAAAGGTATCGTGGGTTCGAATCCCACCCTCTCTGCTTTTTTTGATAGTGAATGAGTTAAGCATCTATCACTACTCAAGCATAACATTCTTAAAGTAGGGCTATCCTGGCCTACACCAGAGATTGGGGAAGGAAGTCATGTTCACCATTATTGAGGCAGGTATGCTGCTTCATGGCCGTTTCGGGGACGAAGAACTGAACCGGACTAGCTGTGGGCGGAAGAACAATGGAAAAGTCCAGACGTCAGGATCTGGAACCCGGAGGAGATTGTCCCGGAACCTACCGGATTTCAGCCGGCACTCCTTGAACTGTTATGAAAAAATAAGATACGATTAGTGATTGTTTGCGAGGAGTCCTCCCGATATGACTTTTCCATCAGCTGCAATCCGGCACTTCAAATACATCGCTTTATCAATGTAGAACGCCAGATCGCTGTAGCTGTGCTTGCCCTGCACAAAAAGAATCTTCGCCATCGGATCTGCACCGTCATAGTAAAAGAGATTGGATAGAGAACGATTCCCATTGTCGTTTTCAACGATGTGACTCAGCTTTCCCTCGCTGTCATAGTGAAATTCGTGGTAGTAGGATTTTGCAGGCGGGACATCAGGGTTCTTGCTTCTGCTACCATTAACAATCATTCCATTGCCACTGTGGGATAGCCCGGTGTGATACTTCACGGTGGTAAACCCCTCTCCCGGGATGCTGGTCGGCATTTCCACTTTCGCAGTAAACTCTTTCAGGTATTGAAGCACGGCCTCTTCAGTGGAATCAGGCCGCATCTCCATAACCGTTTCCATTTTGGCCGAAAGAAATTGGCTGGAAGAAGAGGAATCCGGCGCCTTGTCGCCGCAACTGCAGAGAACGAAAAGCAGCGAACCAATCATAAGGGAGCGTGTGAGTTTCATGTGATTGCTTTAAAATAAAATTATAATTTCCATAAATATAACACAGTTTGAATTTTTTGCTACGCTTGCGCGCAGGAACCAATCACCGGGGAAAAGTTTTCCACCCGGTCGCTTACAATAACCTGCTCGATTCCGGTTTTCCCGACCGGCGCAAATGGATCGCCTACACGAAATTTGTTGACCGACTCCGTACATGGCCGACCCCGTACATCGGTGTAACGAACCGGAACATGGGTTACAGGGAACACTCGAGTTCAGGCCCCGGAACTAAAATGAACAAATTGTCATCATGGCGCCTACTCCCCCGTCATTTTTGGATGGCAACAGTTAAAACCATGGATATAAAATTGAGACTCTTCTTAATCGTCAGCGCTGCGTTTATCTGCACTTCAGCACGCGGCCAGGGTCCGGGAGGCCCGCCGTCAAGAATTCACACAGCAAACAAGGCGGAACAGCTGGATCTCGTTAGAGCAAGCCGTCGACCTCCGGGAAAAAATGAGGTCGAAATTACCAACACCAATGGTGCAACTCAGATCGAAGCCAACGGCCTTCCGGATCACAAAGCGGGTCGATTCCCTAACAAGGGCAATCCACATCACATCACGGAACAGGACTATGACATAGAGATCCCGGGTAATCCGGTGCCCGCCGCACAGATCACCCGCCTGCATTCTGAGCCCGGCCAGGCCCCGCCCCGACCGCTCGCTTTCGGAGTAACTCTGGATGGTGTCATCATCCAACCCGACACTGCGGAATTCTGGCAAGGGGACCGCAATTTGAATTGGAATTACGAGGCTCTCGGAGGAGCCGTAAAACTGGGGCTCGACACCAACTACGCACACGTTCAACCAACCGGAATGTATCACTACCACGGCATCCCTACCGGCTTGATGCATCGTCTCGGTTTTGAAAAAGGGCAGCATTCCCCGATGATTGGTTGGGCGGCCGACGGCTTCCCTATCTATGCTTTGTTTGGATTCTCCGAACCGAAAAATGCGCAATCAGCACCAGTGGAGTTAAAATCAAGCTACGCCCTGAAGCAGGGCGACCGGCCCGGTAGACGTGACGGGCCGGGCGGAAAATACGACGGTGCCTTTGTCCAGGATTATGAGTTCGTGCCGGGCTCCGGTGATCTCGATGAGTGTAACGGAAGGTTTTGTGTGACGCCCGAATTTCCTGATGGAACCTATGCCTACTTCATGACCAGCCAGTGGCCGGTCATCCCCCGCGCCTTTAAAGGAACGCCGGTCGAGCTGATCAAACATGGCCCACCTCAAGGTCCGCCAGCTGGAGGAAAAGGCTTTCCGCCGCCTCCGTTTGGCAAAGGCCCGCCGCCGCGGAGATAGAGTTAACGACTCGAATATATTTGACAACGCCGGGTTTGATTCCAGTCTAACTAGCGGAAGGTCAAGCGATAGTTACTTCACAACTTTTTATTGTAAATCACTTTCGCCATTACCTTCCACTTTTCATGGAAGCAGTCGTTCAAGGGGAATCGGGTACCAGTCCGCTGATTACCGTCAGCCTTCGTCATCAGGCTCTGTTTGTGCCGATCAACACTGACGAATCCGGGGAAGCGATGTCTCCCCTCAAAGAGACCACCGGCTTGTTGTTAGCCAATTTCCACAAGCTGGGTTTTGTTGTCACCGAGGAGTTGAGAAGAGAGTTGAACGATGCTTCTCCGGCTTTTCATGCGGAGGCACTTACCGCCATCCAGGAGGTGTTGGGAGTACAAAAAAACTGGACGCCGCTGGTTAAAGGTTGGGATGTACCTACCGGCGAATCTATCGCTGACCATTTATTAACCTGGTTCGCAAACCAGTTCGGCGGTTCGGGCACCGAACTACCGTGTGGGCATGTGATTCCCGAAAATACCTTTCCGCTGGATCGCTACAACGGCTGCCCGTTTTGCGGAACTCCGTTCGAGTTCGGAGAAATAGAGTTTTCAGATCAGGGCAGTTCAAAAAAAGTGCTGGAACTATGGACCCAACCGGATGTCGATAAATGTTTAGTCAGTCTGTTACAATCGAAAACCGCACTCGATGCAACTCAGCGCGACAGCTTGAACCTCCTGCTTGGTGAACGCCCGCTTCCCGACGTGGAAATCGCCATGAAGGAAACCGCTATGTTGGTCATCGCCAGCCTGATTGAAAACGGGCGCGAGGATCAAACCATGCGCTATATAAAATCCCCGATCGATGTGATGCGCTTCTTTTGGTTTCAGAAGACCGGGTTCGCCCAGATCCTTGAACCTCGAACCGTGATCAAACGGACTGCCAAAAATTTCCGCCACCGGGATGCCGACCTGGCGCTGAAGCACCTGCGAAACAAACTCGACTCAGCATTAAAAACCGGGCCTGAAAGTGACGTAGCAAATGATGCCGCGAGCAAAGCAAAGCAGGCACTGAAATTAAAATTTACGCGACCACAATGTCGCCTCGCCGCCGCCTGGCTGAGCCAACTACCGCAAAGCCCGGAGGCCGCTTGTGAGCTGATGCATCCGAAGCGCAGAATGTGGGTCCGGTTTATCCGGGCGCTGCGCCTTGTCGAATACTCAAACAAAAACGGCAACGAAAAGCTGGCCGCAATTCTGAAAGCTTTTCACCAACAGACGTACCCGGTCACCGCCGGAGAACTTCAAAAAGCAAAAGCAGTCAACGATAGTGACAAAGCCTTTTCTCTACTCAAACAGCGCCCCGGCTTGTTCTCCCGATCCCTGTTTGCCAACATGCTCTGGTTTGGCCCTGAACAAACCATCACCCAATTCATAGAAATCGTCGATCAGGTTCCCGCACGCCTTTTGTTCAGCCTTAACTCGACTGCAGAAACCTATTTTGAAGGGCATAACCGAATTGTAAAACCGCTTGGCGGAAACCCTAAAGTCATCCCCCCAAACGCATTGCTCAAACGATATACACCGCCGCAAATCGCCGCGATGAAAGAAATGATCGAGAGCCTTTGTATCGAAGCAGTAAAAAGCCGGTTCGCCGCAATTCCCAACCCGGCGAAAACAATATATATCGACCCTCAACTATATAAAATACCCGTCGCCATCGGCGAGCGATCCGACACCGTGCAGGATCTACCCGCCGCGCTGGCGGGCATGCGCTTTCCAGTTTCGGGTAACACCGTCAGACTTTTCCTCCAGTGGGGAGAAGGGCTCCCGGCTCAACATCTCGATATGGATTTGAGTTGTACCATCGCCTTCAATGAGAGCACAGAAATTTGTGCTTATCACTCGCTCACCGCCACCGGTTGTAAACACAGTGGTGATATCCGCAGTATTCCCGAAAAGGTTGGCACCGCCGAATATATAGACATTGACCTCGATAAATTGAACCATGCCGGAGCAAAGTTGGTTACCTTTTCCTGCAATGCCTATAGTGACGGAAGCCTGAGCCCGAATCTGGTGGTCGGCTGGATGAACAGTGAGCATCCCATGAAAATATCGAAGCGAACCGGCGTCGCCTACGATCCTTCCTGCGTTCGACATCAAGTTCGGATCACCAGCGGATTGACCAAGGGCCTCGCCTTCGGAGTGCTTGATCCGGAAGCCCGGGAAATCGTTTGGCTGGAAATGCCTTTTGGTTCCTGGAACGCCTCTACTCTGGACTTCGAAAGCGTCAACCGGCTGATGGCGAAACTTGATTCACGGCTCAATATCGGACATCTGTTGCAACTAAAAGCTGAAGCACAACAACTGGAGCTACAGGAATCCCCCGGATCTGACGAAGATTACACCACCACCTGGGCGATGAATACCGCTGCGGTAACGGCGTTGTTAATCGATTAAACAGCACCTGATTCTATAGACCGAAAAATCAATCTTTGCGTGGATACCGACCTTTGGGTTTTCCGCTGCGCCCTCCGGATTCATCTTTCCGGCTGCACTTGTCAGACCGGCGACGTGCCCCGGTAGGAACCGGCAACATAGGTAACAGGTCGACCGGGACCATGGGTAACAGATTAGGGCAATGTTATGCCCTGGAAAACGGCTACTCCAATGGAAAAATACAAAAATGAAGAAGAAACAATGCGGGTTAGGCGTGGTGGTTCATGGTATGACTTCAAGTTTGGCTATCTGCAGTCCTCTGAACGGTTACGAGGTGGACCCAATTCTTCATTTAGAGCTGATGCTTTCCGATGTGTCCTCGATACCGAAGATAGTCCGCGCAAAAGTAAATAGGAAGCAGAAGCTGATGAGAGGCTTTCAAGTTGTCGCACAAGTTTCGATCGCCTTTCAATACCCAGGCCGCTGGAGTGACTAACTGGATTTACCGCCGATCCAATGTCATATACGTGATGCCGTTCGCAGGTAAAATGCCTCCGCTCTGAAAGCCCAACTATACCTGGCAATGCTACTGGTGCACCAACAACCATTTCCGGGCTAAATGTGCGCCAATCATCGTAATTATGGCCGCGGCAGCAAACAAGATTGGCAGTACCCACCGGTGGGTAAAATCCTGAACCAGCATTCTTTCAGGGTTTGCCGGGTCAATAGTGATTTCCACCGTGTCTCCGATCTCATAAGACAGTGAGGTAGACTTCAGGGTACTCATTGATATGTATTCCATATTATTCCAATGCCATGAAAATTGAGGCGACCACATCTTCGTCTTTTTCAGAGAGCTTCCAGTTGAACCCACCCACACCACATCCGACACTTTACCGTCAACCGTCACACCGGTTTTTGACAGATTCCGGTTCCAAATCAGAATTCCTATGGAAGCGACCATCAAGGACAGACCAATTCCATAGACCAAAATCAGTATAAAACGTTCGGTATTCATCACTGTTGTTTTAC
>JARGOZ010000304.1 GCA_029213025.1 Verrucomicrobiales bacterium | reverse complement strand
ACATCGGCTTCCTGATACATGCCGAGGAAGAGATTCAGTCCGTAATTTTCTTTCGCAAAACCGCCATAACCCTGATTCGGCTCAATTCCGAAAACGTCTACGCCGCGGCTTTTTAAGAGGTAGGCCCACTCACCGCCACCGGCGCCGAAATCCACTGCTTTGGTGCCCTGCGAAAGATAATCCTTCAGACGCGCCCAGCGATCCAGCGCGACGCCGCCGGCCCGGAAAATGTGCTTTTTACGCGGCGTAACGACATTTTTATAGGACTTCCGATAGTCCTCCTTATAAAACTGCGAGAGGTCCTCGATCGGCAGGGGATCCACGTAAATCAGCCCGCTGGCTTTGGAAATAACGTTGCGAAGCTCATGCCCCTCTCTGGCGCGAGTCGCCACAACAAAGCATTCTTTTTCACCCGTAATCGGGCAGGGTCTATCGGCTGTAACGCTGTCGTTCTGCATGAATCCACTGGTAAAACAGACCCGATCTAACACAGGAACCCCCAATTCGCGACAGGAAATTCAAGGTGAGTTAACAGCTGCAGTTCTCTGCAAAATGGAAACTTTCCGATTCAATGCGATAATGCTAAGGATGGCTCAAGCTGAATATATTCCTGAATATTCGATTCAGGATTACCTTTTGTGGGAAGGAGACTGGGAACTATGGAACGGAATTCCGGTTTCGATGTCTCCTTCACCCAATTTTCGTCATCAGAAAATTGGATCACGGATTTTGGTCGCGATTCAGGCTCAGTTGACACCGGTTCCCTGTTCAAACGGGTGCGTGGCCGTTTATGAAATGGATTGGCACGTCAACGACCACACGGTGGTTCGGCCGGATATCATGATCGTCTGTAAGGAGCCTGAAGGGGATTTTGTAGACGAATCCCCCGCGTTGGTTGCGGAAGTTTTGTCGCCGTCCACGCGGACGAAAGACTTAACTTCGAAAAAGGATCTCTACGCATCTTCCGGGGTGAAGTATTACCTGATTTTTGATCCTGCAGAAAATCAGGCGCAGGTTCTGGAGCTGTCAGACACCACTTACCGGGGTATTCCGACTGACAGTGAGTTGGAACTTGATGAGGATTGCCGGATCTCGCTGAATGTGGAGGATGTTTTCAGATAGTCCTTCGGTTTCAGTTTTTATGGCAGTGCTTCGCGAAATTGCAGCAGCCTGCGATAGTTGATTCCCTCCGGACGGTTTTCCAGCAGCCAGTCGAGATCTTCTTTGGCACCTTCAAAGTCGGCGGTCTGGGCCTGGACGAGGGCGCGCTGAAACCGCGCTTCCACGGCTTCGGGTTCGATCTCGATGAGTAAATTTAAATAGGTGAGAGCACCGGGAGGGTTTTGTTTCTGATTAATTTCGAGACCGATCAGGTTCCGTAGCATTCGCGTTGCGATGGCACGTGGCGGGGACGGCTCAAAGGTGGTGTCATCGGTGCGGGAACCGAATTGCATTGCGAGGGTTTCCGCGTCGCGACGGGTCATCTCGGTGCCGTTTTCAAATACATTCAAAAGCAGTAATTCACCTTCAACATGGCCGCGATAGCCTACCAGAAATCGTCCGGGAAGAGCGACGCCGAAGACATTTTCGATACCGAGCCGATGAGCCATCTCAATAAACAGAACGCTCAACGTAATAGGTAGACCTTCCCGGTCGTCGAGCACGTGGTTAATATAGCTGTTGGCGTGGTGGTAGTACTCGTTTCGGCTGCCGTGGAAGCCATTCTCTTTAAAAAGGAAATCCCGCAGTTTTTTTACGGCATCGGTTTTCCCCTGTTCACCGATATAGAGTTTCGCATCGGTAACGAGGCGGGCGAAGACACTTCGGTAGTGTTCCACGTCGAGTTCCGGATCGTCAATTCTTGCGAGTTGGAGAGCGACTTCGAAAAGATCGATTTCTTTGTCCGGTCCGGGGTGTACTGCTGCCAGCAGGTCGGAAGCAACGCCTCTGTAGTGCAGAGCGCTTTTCAAGTCCCTCATTTCAAGAGCGAGGGCTTCAAACTCTTCCGCTTTTTTCTCGAGAAAGATTCGGCTGGCTTCGTCATTGGTAGCGAATCGGGAGAGGGTTTCCTCTTTGCTGCTTCCATCGATATATTTTTCAATCTCCGAATTATACAGTTTGTTTTGCTATTCGGTGAGTTGTTCAAATTCAATCGTTTCCCCGATGCGGAACTCGCGAAACCTGGCGTCGGTTTTTCGAAATTTACACAGGCCGGCTTTCCTGCCGGGTAATCCGCTGTCTTTTACCTGGAGCACTTCGGTTCCGTTGACGTAGCCGGTGATGGTCTCCCCTTCGACCCGCACTTTGAGTTGGTTCCATTTTCCCGGATTGTATGACTCCACTTCTTTATCGACGAGGATTTTCCAAGTATAGACGCTGGGTCCGTCGAAGCGGGTGAGTCTCATCTTCCCATTGCTCGGGTAAAAACCATAGTGGATGTCGCCCCCATCAGATGAAAAGGCGAGTCCAGCCGCTCCGGATTCATCTTCGAGTTTGACCTTCACGGCTGCTTCGAAGGGTCCTTCCGGAAGTTCCTCTTCAGAGAGGCAAAGAGTTCGTCCGCCAAATCCGGAACCCTGAGTCTTTGCGTAGATGACGCCGGATTTCTGATTCCAGTCACCTTTCATCACGATACTCCATTGCCGGGGATCGAGGGTGCCGATGGTTTTCCAGCGGGCCATGGGCACCGGGTTGGGCTTTTTCAAAATCGTGCTGAGATCATTGCTTTTCACAGCAAAACCGAGATTGTCTTTCATCCGGTGCCGCAGGGTCACGATTCCCATAACCCGGCCTTCGAAGTCCACGATCGGGCCGCCGCTGTTGCCCTGCTCGATCGGCATGGAAATTTGGATCATGGGGAAATCCGGGGTTTCTTCACCGAGAAAGTCCGCATCGAGATTTCGAATCGCCGAGACCACTCCGGAAACGACGCTGAATTTTAAGCCCAGCGGAGCTCCGAAGCCAACGATGAACTGCCCCTGTTCCAGTTTTTCCGAGTCACCGATCTCCAGGGCCGTCAGCTTTCTCTCCCCTGGATCGATACGGAGAACGGCAAGGTCAAACCTCCGGTCACTGGAGTGGATCTCCACTACCGGAAAAACTTTTCCATCGTCAAATTCCACCTCTACCGGTCTGCTCTCTCCGATGACGTGGAGATTGGTCGCGATCAATCCGCTTTTATCGATCACAAAACCGGCTCCGATTCCCCGGTTGTTGCCGTCCCGTCCCATCTGTCGGACGGTGACAACGGCCGGTTTGACCTTAGCGGTCAACTTCCGGATCAAACCGGGTTCGATGAATTGATGAGTTTGGCCGCCGATTTTTTCGGCCTGTTTAGCGGCGGCGTCGAACGGATCTTCGTATTCTTCGCCGAGAGCCACGGCATGAGAGAGAGCGAATAACAACAGAATACGGAATAAGGTATGTAAATCCATTGGCAACAGTTTTGCAACATGACAGGATATGCCGATGAAAGCAATCGCCTCGTTGCTGGTTTTAAGTTCAGTAATCATCGCACAGAAATCGTTGGATTCGGCACCCTGGACGCGCCATACGATCGATGCGGTTTCCAACGAAGCGGGGAAACGGGGTGCTGACGGTGTAAAACTCGCCGACGTAAACCGGGACCGACTCCCCGATGTGGTGACAGGATGGGAAAACGGCGATGCTATCCGGGTCTGCCTGAATCCGGGAAAAGAAAAAGTCCGCGAACCGTGGCCGGCTGTAACGGTTGGAAGGGTAAAAGGCGCGGAGGATGCCATTTTTACCGATCTGGATGGGGATTTACGGGTCGATGTGGTGTCCGCCTGTGAAGGAAAAACAAAATCTCTGTTCGTTCACTGGGCTCCTTCCGATCCGGGAGAATATCTCAACTCTGCCGCCTGGGAAACGGAAGTATTTCCCTGCGCGGATAAAAAGGCGCTCTGGATGTTTTTGACGACTTTTGATGTCGACCGGGACGGGGACGCCGATGTCATCACCGGCTCCAAAGGCCCAAACGGTGCCGTGGGTTGGCTGGTAAATCCGGGCCACGCCAAAGCCCGGAACCTTGCCAACTGGAAATGGAAAGAACTGGCGAAGGCATCCTGGATAATGACGATCCGGGATATTGATCTGGACGGCGACGGCCATCGTGAAATTATCTACTCGGACCGGAAAGGGGACAAACCGGGCATTTATGCGATGAGCCACCTTACTGCCGCGCCATGGATCTCCGAACCGGTTTTGCTCGGGTTTGCGGAACGGGAAGTGATGTTTCTGGATGTAGCTGATCTCAACGGCGACGGAAAGAAAGACATCGCAGCGGCGATTCGTCCTGAGGATTTTGGCTATCTTTTCCAACCTGATTCTGATCCGTGGCGTTCGAAGTGGAAACAATCTCTGAGCAGCCCGATTACCAACCGGAGCGATTTCGGGGGGAGCAAAGCGGTTCGGATCGGCAAAATCGACCCGGAAAGGGAACCCGTGATCACCGCGACCTGCGAGCACGCCAACGGAAAGCTTTCCGGGGTATTTCATTTTCCATTCAGTATTGACCCGGCCCGGGAGATTCAGGCAACCGACATCTCGGGGCCCGATGGCGTAAAGTTTGACCGGATCGAATTGATCGATCTCGATTCCGATGGCGATCTCGATTTGATGACTTGCGAAGAAAAATTTGGTCTCGGGGTTTTCTGGTACGAAAATCCTCATCGATGAAGAAAAACTACGACGCGATTGTCATTGGAACCGGCGGGGTTGGCAGTTCGGCGGTTTTTCATCTGGCGAAAAAGGGTGCCAACGTTCTGGGGCTGGACCGGTTTCCCGCCGCCCACGACCGGGGCAGCTCCCACGGCACGACCCGGGTAATTCGGAAAGCCTATTTTGAACATCCCGGTTACGTTCCGCTTTTGCACCGGGCTTATGAGCTTTGGGATGAGTTGCAGGCGGAAAGTTCGCAGCCACTTTTCCGCCGGCATCCGTTGATCGAGGTGGGGCCTCCCGATGGCTTGATCGTCCCTGGAGTTCTTGAGGCGGCGCGGGTTCACCGGTTGCTGGTGGACTCGCTTTCAGAAAACGATTTCTGTAAAACCTGTCCCGGCCTGGTCCTGCCCGAAGGCGCGGTCGCGCTGCGGGAAGACGATGCGGGCATTCTGTTTGTGGAAAACTGCGTTCGGGAACATCTGAAAAGAGCGGCTGAGGAGGGGGCA
>JARGOZ010000303.1 GCA_029213025.1 Verrucomicrobiales bacterium | reverse complement strand
TTCAGCACAACTCTACTACCTCGCCAGGAATGCAGCAGTTGTTCCCAGTCCTACAATAGGTGCTACAGCTTTTGCGACTTTACTGGCCTGGTTGAGAGGTGCCTCGCTGGCGTAGACTACATCACGCTCGGAAAGCCTGAAGTTTTGGATGAGGATTGGAAAATCAGCTCTGGTGACATCTAAAACGTAGGCGGTGTATTTTGTCCCTGGCTGACAACACTTACCATCGCTACCCCACTCTCCACAGTAAGCAGCGTCTCTAAAGACGAAGATTCCTTTGGGGTCAGCTTTGCCGTCAAGAAAGCCACCGCTTTCAGAAATGGCATCTGCCACTGAGGTGTTGGGACCTCTGAGACCCAGGCGTTTGGGTTTAACAAACTGTCCCATCGTGTAGTAACAGTAGCCAGGGTCTTTTTCAACGGAGATGACATCACCATCTTCAATCAGGAATGGATGGTTGGAGATTGAGTGAAAGTTGTAACAGTAACATTGACCATCGCGCTTTAGTTTGTAGACGTAGTTGTCGGGGTGGTCCGCTCCGCCGCCGGCTGCGGAGAGCAGGTCCATGGCGTCAAAATCATTTCGATTGAAGGGAAAATTTCCAGGCTTTCTCACTTCACCAATAACACCTGCCTGAAGGTCAAGACGATTGGTTCTGAGAACCGTGGCGTCGGCCGAACTTGAAACTCCCTGCACTTCGTCGGTAATCGCGCTTGAAAGTTGAGCCAGAGTAGCTCCAATCACGTTAATTTGTCCAAGATAGGGGATCTTGATATCACCCGAGGCAGGGACTTCAAAAGGGCCATAGGTGTAGGCGTCACCGGGACGGTAAAAGGGACTTTGACGATCATTGTCCGTAATCAGCACCGCTATGGTATCTCTCACCGCCAGCTCTTCACGATAACGGCGCAAAGGGTTGCAGTTGGGTTGTTCACTGGAGAAAAAACTGGATTCTGGGCAAGGGATATCCTCCGGGTAGTCGATATAGACAATTTCCACCTCCGGATCAGCGCGCACTGACCAAGCAGTGGGCCCATGAACACTGGCACATCCTGTCAGGATGGAAGCAGCGAGCAGTGGAAGCGCGGTTTTCCAGTTCACGTTTTTCATCTTATAAAATTCTATCTTTTGGCAATTGGTAAGGCCTCTTGCGATGGCTATTATTTTGTCACTTTATCACCAAGTCTTTAAGTGGATTAAAAATGGAATGCAATAATTTTTAATAAAAAACTAACGAATTGTTCGCAAGATTACTGAGTTTACAGGGAATGTTTAGTATTAATTCTAAGTGAAGCGCAAAAAATGATTGGATTTCGATGCCTATTTTTGCTAATTCCCTGTCCCAGTCAATCTTGGCGCTCAATAAAAATCACTCGTCTCTTTATCAAGAGGCAAAAAATGCAATTTAAAGTCTTCTTAATATCAAACTTAAGTTCTTTATAAGAACCGTATTAACCGTTATTTCTGTAAGATGATAAATTGGCAGGCGAAAAACAAAGGCGTTTGCACGCACCCTCTGGTCAGATTGCATGCCCAGCGCCTCGGAGCTAAGTTGACTGTAGGGGGGAACTCGAACATAGACGCAGAACGAATTGGATGGGGATATAAGTCCAGCGGGCTTTGGGCGAAAAATGCTCGATGTTACAGACTGTTTGAAGACGGTTTTGTTCGCTCTCTCCGCCCGGGGTACAATGGTGGGGCGCTCTATAGTCTGATCGAAGATAAAAGGGGGATCTACTATGATGGTGAAGGGGAAAGTGATCTGGTTTTTGGCTTAAACCATCATTTGGAAACCGATAGCAATCCAGGTTGGAGGGAGGTGGCGGAAGTCACGATGCGCCGATTTGTGGAAGTGGGTGCCTCGAAATATAACTGGTTTGATTCGGAGTATCGTGAAGAATCGATCGAACAAATCATGCCCGAAAAAGGCATTCTTGTGATTGATCAAACCGCAGGAGATGCTGCGATCCGATACGGAAAGGGTAATCCCGATGTATTTGCCAACATGTTAGGTGATGCGCTGGATGCGGCAGGTGATGCACCAGTCTATGTGAGAACCCACCCTGATGCCTATTTCAGGTCCCGGAAATCCTGCTTTACCTCCGAACTATTGAGGGATGAGCGAATCGTTATTTGCCCGGCGACTTTTCCCCCAAAGATGGTTTTTCCCAGAACGACCGAAGTATACGTGTTCAATTCTCTTCTCGGTATGGAGGCGCTGCTTCATGGCTGTCGGCTGAGGGTGTATGGTTGCCCTTTCTACGCTGGCTGGGGGCTCACTGAGGACTGTCACTCTAAAATGCCGAAGCGTGATAAACAACTTGGCCTTACCGAGTTGTTTCATCACGCATATCAAAAATACACTTTCTATTTTGACCCGAACACGGGAAAAAGTTGTTCTCTTGCCCGAATCCTCGATCATCTGGAGTTGCAAAAGGAAGCGCACTCAGGAAACAGGGGGGCGAAACTGATTTTTGGATTGTTCAGGTGGAAGAGTAAATTGGTTTCCCGCTATCTCAATTCGCCAGGATCTGAGTGCAGCCATTCCCGGTCGCCATGCGTGGCGCGACAATGGAAGCATGACAACCCGAAAGGAAAAATCTACATTTGGAGCCTCAAAGGCAGGAATGAATCGATCGGAGCCAATACGATCCAAATCGAGGACGGATTTCTTCGTTCGGTGGGACTGGGAGCCGATTTTCATCCTTCCATCTCCTTAGTGTTCGATTCCCGGGGGATTTATTTTGATTCGACGCGCCCATGCGATCTCGAAGAACTCTTAAATGATACTGAATTCTCAACGTCGGACCGTGAGGAGGCCAGGCAATTGATCGATTTCTTGGTGAAAAACCGGGTGACCAAATATAATTTAAAGAGTGATACCACGGCGGATTGGGGGACACCCAACGATAAAGTAAAGATATTGGTTCCCGGTCAGGTGGAAAGCGATGCTTCCCTCCGCTATGGTCAATCTCCATTTTACTCGAATCTTGCTTTCTTAGAGCAAGTCCGGCGAGACAATCCCTCCGCAACTATTGGGTATAAGCCCCACCCTGATGTGGTAAAAAAATTGCGTCCCGGATCGGCGATCATGGATGAGATGGAAGATTTGTGTGATGTTTTGATCCGGGATCTGGATATCACTCCTTGGCTGGACACCTGCCAGGAAGTTCATACTTTAACATCTCAAACAGGGTTTGAAGGGCTCCTGCGGGGGAAGAAAGTGACCTGCTATGGCGTCCCGTTTTACTCTGGGTGGGGTTTGACCAGCGACATAAAGACATGTGAACGGCGCAAGCGGAAGCTACAGCTGGAAGAGCTGGTTGCGGGAGTATTAATCCACTACCCGGTATACTTAAATCCAAAAACCTCTGAATTTATGACTGCTCTTGATGCTTCAAAATTTCTGGCCATAGATAACGCTGCTGAGATTTTTTCCAGACCTTTGCTTTTTCGCATCGCAACTGCTGCGAAACGTTTGGTTCAACCTTTGAGATAATTTTGGCCATTCCATCGCGTTCGTTGGGATCAGTTACGATGCACCAGAACGGTCCGGCTTAATAAACTGACCAATAAAGATAAAGGAATCTTAGATTTATCTTCCACTAAAAAAGCTTGCCCCTCTTTGAAAGAAATTCTCTTTTTTTCAGATAGCTGTGGCAGCCGGAACGTCGCCAATGATCTTACCCCATTCCTCCAGCGGACGATTGCTGGTCATGATCGTGGTGCGCACCTCGTAACGCCGCATCACGATCTCAAAGAGATGCGCTCAAATGGGACTGGGCACCTGGCAGTTGAATGCCAACCTTCGTCGCCTTCGTCGACCCCAACACCGGAGAGAAATGCTCACTCGATCGCATTCTGGATCATCTGGAATTGCAAAAACAAACCCATTCGCAGCAGACGAAACCAAAAATTCTGTTTGGACTGCCCGCGTGGAAAAGTAAATTAATTTCCCGTTTTCTGGTTTCGCCCGGGACTGAATGTGATAGTTCTCGATCGATGCGGACTACCCGGAAATGGGAGAGCGATCATCCGGGTGGGGAAATCTATACATGGAGTCTGAGAGACGGTTACACGGCTTCCACGGCAACATCAATCCGAACCGAAGACGGTTTTCTTAGATCGGTAGGACTTGGAGCCAACTTCCATGCCCCGATCTCTCTCGTGTTTGATTCCCGGGGAATGTATTTTGATTCTACCCGGCCAAGCGATCTCGAAGTCATCCTGAATGAAACCAAATTCTCTACTTCTGACTGCGAACGTGCGAGGCAATTGATCGATTCGCTCGTCAGGAACCGCATCACAAAATACAATTTAAAGAGTCAATCAGAGGCTGATTGGGGATCGCGTGATCAGCCCAAAATTCTCGTTCCTCGTCGGCAGGACGAACATTTCCGCTCGGCGAACGGGCAATCTCCCTGTTTTTCAAATCTTGCCTTCCTCGAACGGGTGAGACGGGAAAATCCTTCTTCGATAATTGCCTATAAACCGCATCCGGATGTCGCGGAAAAGCTACGTCCGGGATCCGCTAACCTCGATGAAATGAAATATTTGTGTGATGTTCTGATTCAGGATCTCGACATCATCCCCTGGTTGGAGACCTGTGACGAAGTTCATACTCTGACTTCCCAAACGGGGTTTGAGGCGCTGCTCCGTGGAAAAGATGTCACTTGCTACGGAGTGCCGTTTTATTCCGGATGGGGGCTGACTACAGATAAAATTCACTGTGATCGCCGCAATCGAAAACTCCGTATTGAGGAATTAGTCGCGGGTGTGTTGATGGACTATCCGTTGTATCTAAATCCAAATACATCGGAATTTATGACCGCTCATGATGCATCAAAATTTCTCTCATCAGAGAACTCAGTTGAGATCTTTTCCCGTCCCATGCTCTTTAGAGTTACAGCGGCAGTAAAGCGTTTGATTCACCCACTAAGATAAGTTGATTTGCCTTACGATAACAATGGTCAGGTTGGCTCAAATTTTTCTATTCGCAGTTTGCTTTGGAGGCTTTGCTACGGCCGCTCCAAAGGGCTGGGCGTTGTTTGATGACAAAATCGAACCCGTCTTTATCAAGTATTGCCATGGTGACGGCATGGATAAGGGCGATTTCGCGATGGATGAGTTCGATTTGGTCGCTGGTCTCCTGAAGGATATCGATGTCTGGTTTGCACCCCATCCAACCCGGG
>JARGOZ010000038.1:42973-47397 GCA_029213025.1 Verrucomicrobiales bacterium | reverse complement strand
CCAAGCCTCCAAGCCTCCAAGCCTCCAAGCCTCCAAGCCTCCAAGCCTCCAAGCCGGGCTTACTGAGCGTATTTTCTGAACATTTCCGGCACAAAATCGAGATCACTGGCTTCGCGGGCGGCGAGGCCAATTTGAAATTCCATGATATCGGAAGGAATCGGGTTCTGGTATTCATCGAGACAATCCCGCAGAGCTTCGACCGGATCGACTTTTCTGGTTTTAACCAGCCGGTAAACTTTAATTGCTATGGATTCGGCCGCTCCTGGAGTGATAAGGCGCGGGATTAATGCAACAAGTGGTTGGGGGCAATTTTCGGGTAATTTTAATTGGTATTTCTTACAGAGAGCCCTGATCAGGAGATAGCCTCCTTCTTTATCTTCGGAGGGAAACAGCGGTATTTTAACGTCGACGCGCCCCGGTCGTTTGAGATCAACTTCGATCAAGTCCGGGCGGCTTGATGCGAGGATCCAGAGAATTTTTCCGCGGTTGCCGGTGTTGCTCATTTCTTTCGCCATCATCGAATAGACGCGACCGGAAACGCCGGAATCTCCGGAACCGGAGTCACGGCTGCCCAGTGCCTGGTCAGCCTCGTCGATGAAAACGATGCATCTTCCGAGAGCGTGCAGCAGTTGAAAAATCTTCTCCAGATTACCTTCGGTACTGCCGACCCAGCGGTCCCGGAAGTTTTTCATTTTTACTACGGGGACTCCGGCTTCACCGGCGAGACATTCAACGATATAGGTTTTCCCGGTTCCCACCGGACCGCAAAGAAGGTAACCCATTGGCATCGCTTGCAGGTCGTTTTGTTGCCATAGAGCGATATCCTGTCGCATCCAGTCTTTAACTGCATCGCTGCCATACACATCGTCGAGAGTTCGCGTTGGTTCGAGAAATTCAATGAGTCCCCGGGAATCCTGCTCAACGAGTTCTTTTTTTAGGTCGGCGAGGTCGTCTTCAACCAGAGCTTTACCGGTATATTCTCTCGTCTTTAAAAGATGCTCAATGGAACTCAATGTCGCTCCGGTGAGCCGTGACGCCGGCAATTCCGGTTTTTCCTGAAAATTGGCGAGAGCTTTCGGGTAACTTTTTGAAAAGCGACGGAATGCATCGGAAAGTTCTTCGGGGGACGGCATTTGTAACTCGATTTCGGTGGCTCTGGGATTATTGGCGAGCAACTGATGCAGGTCGGTAAGATTTTCTGAGATCAAAAATACGGCCAGGTTTTGGTCGAGGAACCAGGTTTCGTGTGACCACGAACGGACGACGGAAGCCATTGAGCTGAGCTGGTAATCGCGAGTTTGCTTTGAGACCGGGAAGATGAGTTCGGCAGCCTTGAAAATTACAGCTATATGGTGATTTCTTCCCGCAAGGGTTCGTTCGGATTTATTGATTTCGTTTTCGGAAGATTCGGGACTGAGTTTGCGCAAGTTCACTAAAAAACGGATCAAATGATCGAGATATCCTATCGCCTGAGCCGGGTCTTTGGGTAAATCACTGCCACTGAAGCGCAGCTTTTGAAAGAAATCCTGTCCCGATTCGATTCGCAATCCGGCACCCAGTTCGTAGCTGAGGATGAGATCGAACTTGCGCAGTTGTTCGTCGACCAGATAGTCGACCAAATTACCGATTTCCGGTTCATCCATGCCGGCGGGGGGGAGTAGCAGGCGGTCATAGACGTTTCCGTGAATCACAAACTGATTCGAGGCACCCGACAAATAGCGGGTTTTAATTTTGTTCGACCACTCAGGCTTTTCCATTGTGGAATGTTCGCCGGAAACGGGCGGGTTTCAAGGACCTGGAATCCTTGATGCGCCGGGACCGTACCCTGTCAGTTCCGCGATCGTACCCTGTTTACTCGTCGGACTCTCTGGTGTCGACCAATATATACCTGAAGCCGTACTGCTCGCCACGTTCCGATGGGGCAACGGCGTTTCGATAGGAACTCACGAGGACACCTTTTTCAAAAGAATTCCAACATCCACCGCGAACTACACCGAGGTTTGAGGTGGTGTCATAGTCGTCGCTGACCCATTCCCATACATTGCCTCCCAGATCGTATAGATTCGACTGGTTCGGTTTGAAGCTGCCGACCGGTGCCGTGTGTATATAGCCGTCGCGGTATTCATTGATGATATATTTTCCGAACAGACCGGCACCTGACTCATCCGCAAAATTGCCTGTTCCGCTGCCCGGAGGCCATTCGGTGCCCCATGGAAAATCCCCGGACAAGTTTCGCTCTCTTTCCTTCGGAGTGACTCCTGATTCGTCGTTGATTCCGGTTAATCTGCTCCATTCTATATCGGTAGGCAGCCGGTACCGATGCCATGAGCGGATGAGCTTTTCTGATTGTTCTTTTTCAGTCAGCCAACTACAGAAAAGCTCGGCATCGCTTCGGCTCACTTTGACTACAGGGTCGTCCGGGGTTTGCACGAATTCGGGAGCGAAAACGCCGGGATTTGGTTCCAGTTCAAGGAACTGGGCAAAATCTCTGATCCTTGTTTCGTAGCTGGCTACCATGAGATCTCCCATAGGAACGAGCGGCATTCCCTGGCTGTTTTCCCAGGGTTCGCCGAATAGAACAGAGCGATCCCGGATCAGGGAGACAGGTATAGAAAGATTGTCATCCCGCAGGAATCCATTCAGAAAATGTTCGCGATATCCTCCCAGCGTCACCCGCAAACTGAACTGGCCATGGCGGCGGGTGATTTCGGCCGGTGTGGTGCCGAGCAATTTGTCGTCTTCATAGATCTGTGCACCGGACGGGGATGACTCGATGAACAGGGTGCTGTGGCCGTTTTCGACTCGACAATAAAACGACTTACCGGGAACATAAGGAGGTGGTACTGTGGGGACATGATACTGGTTTTTATCGAGATAGCCGACGCTGCGATCTTTCCCGGTCATCCAGTCGCAAAACGCCCACATCGCTTCTTTATCACTTAACTGAACGATGCCTTCTTTAGCCGAAACAGCGAGTGGCCGACCGGTGGAGATGAGAAACCCTTCGTAGGCATAGGGTGTGACCGGCGCATGAAAATAGCCTTCCGGCGCAGGAAAAAATTCGAGATTCTGGGCGTTGCGCCACGTTTGGCCCGGAGCAGGCCGGTTGTCTTTTATCAGCCTGGTCCTAAGCAGCACAGAGTCGCCATTGTCGAATTCCCCGGATTCGACCTTTTCGAGGTAGCCTTCTTTCCGGAACACGAATTCGAGTTTCCCGGCATCAAATTCCGTGTAGGGAATCGGAGTTCTGCCAATTTCACGTCCCTGAAACCAAACGGTCGCACCGCTGGGAACACTGTCGAGTTTAATTGATCGTTTCGGAACCGGGGATGCTACGATCGGCTCCGGTTCATCCATCTTCAGCGGCGCGATTATGACCGGTTTGATTTCCGGCAGTTTTACCTCTTCCACCACTTTTTTAGTTTCCGGAATGTCTTCCTCTGCCACTTCGATTGGCCCGGGTGCATCCTTCGTATCGTCATTTGCCATCATCCCTTTCCAGAAGACAATCGAGAGGACTATTACGGCGAGAAGCAGCCCGGCGATCGATGAGCCGATGAGAAGCTTGTTGACCACGAATTCCTTTTTGGTTTCCCTGACTTCGGGATCGCCCGGAAAATCTCCGGGCCGGATCCGGCGAAGGGCTTTCGAAAAAGCCTGTCCGGATTCAAAACGTTTTGTCGGGTCCGGGGAGCCCGCCCGGCAAATTACGGCGTTAAGAGCCCGCCATTCGTCGCGGTTTACGGTGGGAGGCAACTGGTGGTTGGTCGGCAGCTCCGGGAAATCCAGCCGGTCTTTTCCGGTTTGCATCTCGTAGAGAACCATCGCGAGGGAGTAAAGATCCGCCGAGCCTGTGCCGGGACCCTCCGGAGGCACATAACCTTCCGTTCCGACAAAAGTTTTCTGTCCCGACTGGGCGACAAGTCCGATGTCAGCCAGTCGCGGCTCGCCCTTTACGAAAATAATATTCGCCGGTTTTACATCCCGGTGTGTCAGGCCTGATTGATGCAGGTGATCGAGAGCTTCCGCTATTCCGCAGCCCAAAGCGATACATTCGTTCAGATCTCTCTGGCGGCTTTCCCGCAGGTCGGAGGAAAGGGTTCTCGCTTTGTAGGTGGCAGGATCGATGTGGTCGATCGTTTCTCCCGACTGATCGTCGGCGAGCTCCATAACATACCAGTAAAAATTGGCCGCGTCGTCCCGGCCCACATGCAGAACATCGACGAGACCTGGATGATCCTGAGAGACCTTTTCGTAGTGTTTAATGCCTTCGAATTCTCTTTCAAAGGTTCTTTCCATCTCGAAATCCTCCCGTCGAACAACTTTTACCGCACGGAACCGGCCTGTAACGGTTTGGGCAAGATAGACTTCCCCGTAGGAACCACCGCCTATTCTACCTAAAATGAGGTAGTTCGGGATGTGAG
>JARGOZ010000038.1:13024-42963 GCA_029213025.1 Verrucomicrobiales bacterium | reverse complement strand
TTGGCGGAGAAGGATCGATGGGTAATGATATCCAGACTGGCTTTAATTGCCAACGCGAAGTCGCTGCCGAAACGACGGGAAAGTGTTATCCTGCTTTTCCGGCCACTGACGGGTCGGAGTCCCTTCCTTTGTCGTAGGCTTCGATGATTCTGCCCACCACCGGGTGACGGACCACATCGCGGGCTTCAAATTCGACGAAGGAAATGCCCTCCACATCACGCAGGAGGGATATGGCTTCGAGAATCCCGGACCGGGTTTTCGGCCGGAGATCGATCTGGGATGGGTCTCCGGTTACGATACATTGCGAGCCTTCGCCAATTCGGGTTAAAAACATGAACATTTGCTCCCGGGTTGTGTTTTGCGCTTCATCGAGAATTACGCAGGCGTTGTTGAGCGTTCGGCCTCTCATGTAGGCGAGGGGAGCGATCTCGATCAGATTTTTCTCCGCCAGTTTCTGGGCTTCCATCGGCTCCAGCATGTCGTTCAAAGCGTCGTAGAGCGGGCGCAGGTAGGGGAGCACTTTTTCCTCCAGATCCCCGGGCAGAAACCCGAGGGCTTCGCCGGCTTCCACGGCGGGACGAGTCAGAATGATGCGATCGATATTCCGTTTTTTCAGGGCGTCGAGAGCGTAGGCCATCGAGAGATAGGTCTTTCCTGTTCCGGCCGGCCCGAGGCCGAAAACCACATCACTGGTTCCCAGCAATTTGAGGTATTCGAGCTGATTCGCATTTCGCGGCGTGACCGGAGGTTTTCCTGCCGATCCGAGGAGGCGATGATCGAGCAGTTCGGTGAGGCGTCGCTTCTCCGCCGCCGATTTGGCTGCGGCTTCCATGGCAAAGCGAAACGCGGGAGGGCTTACCGGCCCGGCTTTGCGGCGGCTTTCTTCGAGGTCCGAAAAAAGGCTGACTACCTGATCGATTGAGTTTTTCTCGCCTTCAAATTTCAGCCACGCATCGCGGGTAGTAACCGTTACGGGAAATGCGCTTTCGACCTCTTTGAGAAGATTGAGGTCGTCGGAGAATAAACTGTGAAGGAAATGGGGGCTTTCGTATTGGAGCGTTCTTTCCGCCATAATAAAGATGGCTGGATTTGGTTCGATCCGGTGATTTACCGGTAGCCGTAGACCAAACCCCAGTCGAGTTCTGTATGTTGAGTTGAGTTAACAATCACTCTGATAAAATATGTTCCGGTTTTCGTAGGTAATACACGAACACCGGATTTTCCGTCTTTGGCAAATGCTTCGAGAGAAACCGAGTTGCCTTTTTCATCAAAAACGCCAACGGAACTGGTGGAATCAGGAAAACTCGTCGCGGCCCAGAACCAATATTCATTTCCACGGAAAAGTTGGTGCTTAACGAGAAGCGGAACGCCCGCTTTGGTGTCGCCGTGCCAGTTATCTTCCCGGATCTTAAATCCGTCCCTTACGTAGGGGGTTGCAGCTTCGAGAGCCAGAGAAACTCCCTCATTCAAACTCGCGAACACGAGTCCGCCGGCCAAACCGATGACCCCGAGAACCGGGAGCGCCAATCTCTTCCAAATGTGTGTGTTTCTGAGGAGGGTCATTTGTACTGTTTGTCGTGTCAGCATGGAGTTAATTGCCGGGACCATCAAAGTAGAATTGCTCCAGCATCCCCAAGGTAATCTTGTGCAGTTGTTTTACAACTTCGACACTGAACCTGTCGTTCTCCCTCATCAGCGCATCGATTCTGCCTAAACCGGTTTCAATTTCTGTCATCTCGCGCGAAGTTTTGATCGGTCCTTTGAGCCCGGCAACCATTTCGCGGAAATGAAGTACCAGGTCGGGTTGGTTGAGCAATTCGGCTTTGTCGACCGAGTAGTCAGCCGCAATGAGCCCGGTCAGCACATTGGTTCCCCGCAGCCAGCCACCCAGGCTGACAAGACCGGCCATTTGCTGATCCCGCTGCTGATTCATGGTTTCCCGGACGGTTTGCTGGGTTTTGTCGAGTTCGTTCCGAACGACCTGCCATTGATTTTCCTTCGCTGAGTCAATCACCGTCAGGCTGTGCTGTTTTACGGCATTTTCCAGACCGAGAGCTTCGGCAAGCACCAGCGACCGTCGGCCGATTTTCTGAATGTCTTCAGGGCTCTGCGCCTGAACGGCGATGAATCCTTCCGCAACCAGGCTGCCGAAGGACATAGCGAGGAAGCCGCGATCCTTGACACCTACTTCACTCTCCACGTGGATGATACCGCTTTCCCAGTCCGGTTCGCCCACTTTATCAAGCACAGCGAATACCTCGGCGGGAATTGGAATTACCACGTCTTTCACAATTTGTCCCGGAAACGAACTCAGATCAATGCGATCCGGAGCTTTCGCCTCTCCCTGAGCGCGGCTGATTGCGGTGGTAAAAAATGTTAGAAATATGACTGAATATTGTAGGCAATTCATAGCATATCAGCAAAGTTTTCGGGGGCCCTTTTTTACTCTATCCACCCGGATAGTGCAATCATTCTTCTCTCGCCCCACGCATCCGGTTTCTGTGACGTTTCCGTGAGCAATTGCTTAGATGGGCAGTTGTTCAAATGATAACTTAACAGGGTACGATCGCGGACTTAACAGGGTACAGTTTCAGATTCAACAGGGTACAATCCGCTTAATACAGCTCCACCGGAGACCGTTTTCCGTCTTCCACCGACAGAATTTTGGCCCGTTCCTCGCCAAGGGTTTCGACCCGGAGATCCCAGATCCGGCCGTCGATTTCGCGGAATTTCTCCTCGGACCACGTATCGGGACTGACGAATTTCTTCTTGGTGTTTTCAATCCGCACCAGTGCGTCGTCCACGACGGGATGAGGCAGCGTCTGCAGGACTTTGTGAGCTTCTTCGACCAGTTCGACCCGGTGACAGATCATGGCCAGATCATTTCCGCATTCGATACAGGTGCGAATCGTTTCTTCAAAAGTGACTTCGTTGAGAATGGCGCCCATATCGAGGTCATCACTCATCACCAGGCCGTCGTAGGCGAGTTGATTTCTGAGGAACTGACCGACAATGTTTTCTGACAATGAAGCCGGCCATCTCGGGCGGTCCGCATCCCAGCAGGTAAAGTGAGAATGGCAGGTCATAAGGCTGTCGAGATCGGGCAGGAGAGCGCGGAAAGGCAGCAGCTCAGTCGCCTCCATTTCCTCCAGCGTTTTGGTGATCACGGGGAGTTCGTGGTGGGGATCGCATTCTGCGGAGGCATAGCCGGGGAAATGTTTGCCACAGGTTAAAATTCCTTCGGAGCGAAGGGCGCGGTTGAATACGGAAGCGTTGTCGATGACTTCTTTCGGGGTCGTGCCGTAGCAGCGGCCTTTCAGGGAATTGTCCGCCTCATCGTCATAGGAAATATCGAGAACCGGGCAGAGATCGAGATTGAATCCGAAAATGCGCAGGATCTCGCCGGTAAGATGGCCGTGCTTTTTAATGAGGTTACGATCACCCTTTTTCCGGAGTTCCTGTGCATTGGGTGGCTCATTGCCGATCAGCCGCAGGCGGGAAACTCTGCCGCCTTCCTGATCGATCGTAATGATCGGCTCGATATCACTGAGGTCCCGGAGATCATCGATGAGCTTCCGCAGCTGGGCGGGGCTCTTGATGTTGCGGCCGAAAAGGATAAATCCCCCAGGCTGCAGCTTTTTAAAGCGCCTTGCGGTATCGGGATCGAGTTCGGTCCCCGGTACACCGGTCAACAGCATTTGGCCAATCAGACGTTCTTCCATAATTTTGTAACGAAGGGAAAATAGGAAAGATGGCCCGGAATCGTGCCCAAAACAAGTGGTCACATGATTAAGGTTGTTTCGGTTGTTTTAAATCGCTCTCGATTTAGGTAGCGTCGAAAAATGTTGAATCGTCTTCGTCAAATCGGTCCCGCTATTGTTGTCGCAGCAGTGGTTCTCGGGCCGGGCAGTATCACTACCAGCACCAAAGTAGGAGCCGCTTTTGGATACGATATGCTATGGCTCATGGTTGTTTTGTTGGCACTGCTCATCGGGGTGGCATCCCTGGCTTCCTGGCTCGGCGCGACATTGGAACACTCACTTTGCACAGAATTAAGCAACCGTCTGGGGAAATGGGCCGGTTGGATCATCGGGATATCCTTTTTTCTCATTGTAGCGGGCTTTCAGTCGAGTAATAACATGGCGGTGATCGCCGGGATCGAGCCGCTCATAGGGACCGGGAGTAAACTGCCTGCTGTTGTGGTCGTGGCAGTTCTGTTGGCAGTGAATGCTTTGATCATTGGGATTCTTTACCTCGCTAAAGACCTCTACAAGCAGGTTGAAAAAATCATGAAAGTGATGGTTTTGCTGATGATCGCGGCCTTTGTCGTGAACCTGTTTTTCGCCAAACCATCTTTGAGCGGAATTTTCGGCGGTCTCGTTCCCGATTTCTCGGCTTTTCAAAATTCCGAACAGCTTTTGATTTTGATGGGCTTGATCGCTACAACCTTTTCGGTGGCCGGGGCCTTTTACCAGGGCTACCTCGTGCGGGAAAAAGGCTGGGGACCGGACAAAGTGAAAGCCGGATTTTTTGATTCATTCCTCGGAATGTGTGTCCTGGTAGGTGTTACCTCCGTGGTCATGATGACCTCGGCAGCAACATTCTACGGGAAAGTGACCCCGGCGGAACTGAGCGATGCCGGAAAAATGTCGGGTCAGTTGCGGGAGGCGTTTGGCTCTGCTGCGAGCTGGATTTTTTGTTTCGGATTTCTGGCCGGTGCCTTCAGCTCATTTCTGGTGAATGCGATGATTGGCGGGCATGTATTTTCGGATGGAATTGGTCTCGGTAGTTCTCTGCAGGACAAGGGAACCCGGCACCTGACGACTTCTGCTCTGTTGGTCGGTATGTGTATCGGTATCGCCTCTCTGGTGGGCGGATTTGACCGGACTACGACGATTGTGATCGCTCAGGCATCCACTGTAGTCGGCGGTCCCGCCGTGGTTGCCGGTTTATTATATCTGGGTTGGCGGCAGTTTCTGAAGGAAAGCAATAAGCCGCCACTGTGGGCGCTGATTCTCACAAGTCTGGCCATGATTGTAACCTTGTCGGTAGCGGCTACGACCGGCAAAAGTGTAGTTGCGAAAATTGAAAATACTTCAGCGGGATGAAAGTGAATTGGTTGATTATTACCTGCAGTATTCTGCTGTGCTTCTGTGCAGGGGCAAAAGAACGTCCAAATATCCTTCTGATTGTTTCCGATGATCAGGGTTATAACGATTTAGGTATTCTCGGCAATGGAATCATCACTCCATCTCTCGACCGTCTGGCCCGGGAAGGAACCCGGTTGACCAATTTCTATGTATCGTGGTGCGCCTGCACTCCTTCGCGAGCTTCGATTTTGACGGGCCGGTATCCTCAGCGAAACGGGATCTACGACATGATCCGTAACGAAGCGCCTGACTATGGAAAGCGTTATACCGCCGCAGAATACGAAACAACCTTCGAGCGAATCGGCGGGATGGATGAGCGGGAAAAAATTATCCCGCAATTTCTTAAGCCGGGAGGCTACAAAAGTGCCATTTACGGCAAATGGGATTTGGGAACTTTGAAACGGTTTCTACCTACATCCCGTGGTTTCGACGATTTTTACGGATTCGTAAACACCGGGGTCGATTACTACACACACGAGCGATATGGCGTTCCCAGTATGTATCGAAATCTGGTAAAGACTGAAGCTGATAGGGGAACCTATTGCACAAGTCTGTTCGAGAGAGAGGCCCTTCAGTTTATGAACCGAACTGTAGGCAAAGAACCGTTTTTTCTCTATGTGCCATTTAATGCACCTCACAACTCATCCGCGCTTGAACCGGAGATTCGGACCACGGTTCAGGCTCCCGATGAATTTAAAGCGATGTATCCGCCGGTAGAGGTCGAATACGTAACGAAAGAAAAATACCGCTACGGGAAAAACGTGAAAGTAGTGACAGCCGAAGCCAGACAAAGGGACTACAGAGCCGCTGTTACCTGTATGGATGCGGCGATAGGTAAGATGCTCGATTTGCTTGAATCTAAAGACGAGCTGGATAACACGATCGTTATCTTCTTTTCCGACAACGGAGGTAGCGGCGGAGCCGATAATTCTCCGCTCTACGGCAAAAAATCTACGATGTGGGAAGGTGGTATTCGGGTGCCTTGCCTGGTCCGCTGGCCGCGAGGAAATGTTCCGGCTGGAGCGGTGAATGAGGAGTTTCTTTCTTCATTGGAAATTCTGCCTAGCCTCGCTGCCGCTGCGGAGTGCCAACTTCCGGACAATATAATTTTTGATGGATTTAACTGGTGGCCTGTGATTTGTGAGGGTAAAAAATCTTCGAGAAAGGAAATGTTCTGGAAGCGGAAAGATCAAATCGGAGCCCGGGTTGGAAACTGGAAATGGACCGATATGGGATCGAAAGGCAAAGGGCTTTTCGATCTCGAAAATGACATCGGCGAGAAAAAAGATCTGTCCGAAGAAAAACCGGAAGTCCTCGAAATGGTGAAAGGGCGCTACCAAAACTGGTTGAAGGAAATGGATGAAGCTGAACCGAGAGGCCCCTTCCGGGATTACTAAATGAAACGGCGAACCCTGATCAAATTATCCGCCTGTGCGCTGAGCCCATGCGTGAACGCAGAGGAAAATGAGTATATCATTGATATACATCAGCATGTGAATTTCCACGGACGAAGGAATCCTGATTTTGTCGCTCACCAGGCAGCTATGGGTGTATCAAAAACAGTGCTACTTCCCTCGGGTGCCCAGCTAAGCACAGAGTCCACTCACCTCGGCAGGTCAAATGGTCTCGCCGCAAGAATTTTCGGCACCGGCGCGGCGAAGCGGCTTACGGATCAATACCCGGACAAGTTTGTTTTCTTTTGTAATGAAATACCGGATTTGGATAATGCCGACCGGGAGCTGGAGAAGTGGCTCAAGGCCGGGGCGAAGGGTATCGGAGAGCTGAAATTTAATCTCGAGTGCGACTCGAAGCCGATGCAACGCGTCTACGAAATTGCCAAAGAGTTCGAAGTGCCGGTGCTGTTGCATTTTCAGCATGGCAAATACAACAAGGGCTTTGAGCGGTTTCACAAAATGCTAGAGAAGTATCCAACTGTGAATTTCATTGGTCATGCCCAGACATTTTGGGGAAATATCGATGCCAAACATGAACAGAGTGTTCTATATCCGAAAGGACCGGTCACACCGGGAGGGTTAACGGACCGTTTTCTTTCCGACTATGGCAATATGTGGGGCGATTTGTCGGCAGGTTCCGGTTTGAATTCGATGACCCGCGACCTCGACCACGCCGCCGGCTTTTTTGACAGGCATCAGAATAAACTTTGCCTCGGAACTGACTGTAAAGACACGGTTGGTAGCACCGATAAATGTTCCGGGTCGCAGATGATTGCTGTAGTCAGGGAAATGCTACCGGATGCAGCAGCCCGTAAAAAAGTATATGCCGACAATGCAAAAAAAATCATTAAAGGTCTGTAAATTCTCTGCTCTGTGGCTTTTTGTTCTCCTGGTCACAGTCGGTAACTTAACCGGGCAGGAAATCGATCCATCCGAATTGCCCCGGATCCCCGCAACCCCGCCGGATCAGGTTGCTGGCACCTTTGAGCTTCGCCCCGGGATTGCCCTTGATCTCGCGGCTCACGAGCCCCTCGTTGAGGATCCGGTATCGATCACTTTTGATGAGGACGGCCGCCTTTTTGCCGTTGAAATGCGGGGCTACTCAGAACGCAGAGATGATGAACGCGGTCAGATTCGATTGCTGTTTGACGACGACGATGATGGATATTTTGACCGTTCCACAATCTTTGCCAAAGGCTTGAAGTGGCCCACCGGCCTGGTCTGTTCCCGGGGCGGAATTTTTGTAGTAGCCGTTCCGGATTTGATTTGGTTCAAAGATACCGATAACGATGGCATCGCTGATGAAAAGAAAGTGATCTATACCGGTTTTGGAGAGGGTGCGAAATTTCTCAATGTGCAGGGTCTTCCCAACAGTCTGAAATGGGGGCCGGACAACCGGATATGGGGATCCAGCGGTTCAGTCGGCGGAAAGATCCGGCGGGTAGGGGATCCGGATGCTGAAGTGGTCAGTCTATCGGGCGCTGACTTTAGTTTCTGTCCGGAAAAACTCGATTTGCGAGCGGAAAACGGGCGGGCACAATATGGTTTGAGTTTTGATACCTACGGTCGCCGCTTTGTTTCGAGCAACAGCGTTCACATAATCGCCTCGATGTGGGAACGCGACTGGGCGGAACCTAATCCCTACTTCGCCCTTCCTAAAGCTTTCGTAAGTATAGCAACAGACGGCGGTGCTGCTCCGGTCTTTCGGATCAGTCCCGATGAACCGTGGCGAATTATCCGTACCCGGTGGCGGGTTGCCGGTGTAGTGAAAGGCGTAGTCGAGGGCGGTGGCAGAGTTTCCGGGTATTTTACCGGCGCTTCCGGGATTACAATCTATACCGGTGATGCACTCGGTCCGAAATATGTAAACAATGCTTTTACCGGCGATGTCGGCAGTAATTTGGTGCATCGAAAAATCATTTCCAATTACGAAGGCAAAGTCGCACTCCGGGCTGATCGTGCATCGGACGAGCAGAATCGGGAATTCATCGCCTCAACCGACAACTGGTTTCGACCAACCACCTACTGCAATGCTCCCGATGGTTGTTTTTACATCAGTGATATGTATAGAGAGGTGATTGAACATCCCCGTTCTCTACCGCAGGGAATCAAAAAACATCTCGACCTCAACAGCGGAACTGACCGTGGGCGGATTTACCGGATCAGGCCGGAAACTTTTACCCGTCGCAAAACAACAAAACTCTCTTCAGCTTCAAACGATGAGTTGGCAGCCCTGCTTGATCACCCGAATGGTTGGCACAGGATTACTGCACAGAGACTGCTCTGGGAAAGAGACGATCCGGCAAAGCGATACGGAGAAGGGTGGGGAAGTTTGGCCGAGTCCAATCCTGTTCTGGATACCCTGAAGCTGCCTTTCCAACTCGCTGGGAAGAACGAGGCTGTGAAAGTATCCGGGCTGGCGGGAATTCTTACTTCCTCCCCGGATGATGAGTGGCTCGTGGCGGCGTCTCTTCACTCCGTGACCCTTCCGAAGGAGGCGGAACTGCTCTTCAAAGCGCTGACAAAAGAGGGACTGAAAGACCAGGCGTACCTGCCCGCACTCGCCGAATTAATGGGGAAGATGAACGCACCGCCCGCAATCAATACCGTTTTTTCCGCCGTGGTGAAAGAGCCGGACAATCCGCTTTCCGCTTCGATTTTGGAGTCGCTCGGCTCAGGTCTCGCGTATTCGAAAAACTCTCTGTCAAAAGCAGACCAATCCGGATCGTTGGCCCCGTTTTTCGCCCGGGCTCTTAATACAGTTTCGGATGATCAAACTTCGCAAACGGCACGGAAGACTGCGATCCGTCTCGTAACCTTTTCGCCTGATAAGTCGGTAGACAGTGTGTTGGAATCTCTTCTCAGGAAGCCGGGCAATGACCCATATTATAGCAGCGTAATAAAAGCGATGAACAAACGGAAGGCTCCATCAATCGCTCACGTTCTCATCGAGAGCTGGCCGCATTTTCCTGCCCCGGTTCAGTCGGAAGCGGTAGGTATATTTTTGCAGCAGCCGTCTCATTCACTGGTGTTGCTTTCTGCTATAGAAAAGGACCGGGTCCCCAAAACGGTTCTGGAAAGTTCCCAGGTCGATTTGCTAAGAAAAAGTAAGTCGGAGGAGGTTCGGTCGCGGGTCGATCAACTGTATCCGGTTCAGAAAATGGCTCCCCGCGATGAAATCATCGCGTCCTATCAGGAGGCGGTTAATCTGAAAGGCGACGCATCGAAAGGAAAAGAAATTTACCAAACGGCTTGTGCCAGTTGTCACAAGTACGGCGGGGAAGGGCATTCCGTGGGACCCGACTTGGCGACTTTTAAAACGGCAGGAGCCGATTCCATCATAACAAACCTCTTCGATCCCAACCGTGAGGTCGCTCCGCAGTATCAAGTGTATTTGTTCACTTTGAAAAACGGCGAGCAAACTATGGGAATCATTGGTAATGAAACCACTACCGAAGTGACGGTTAAAATGGCGTTCGGGATCAAGAAAAAATTCCCCAGATCAGAAGTGGTTTCGATGAAGGCCACCGGACAATCCCTGATGCCTGTCGGCCTGGAAAGTGCAATCAGCAAACAGGGGCTGGCGGACTTACTGGCATTTATTCTGGAAAAGTAAATGTACCCTGTTAGGTCGTTGATTGTACCCTGTTGAATCGGTGTTTATTCGTCAGGCAGCACTCGAACTAATCCTTTCAGAGAAGCAAAGTTCGGCGATAGAAAAATCATCGCGGCAAAACTGGCGAGGAAAAATGCGCTACTGATGGAGAACGGAGCGCCTTGAAATCCGAGGACCAAACCGTAGATCGCGACCGATTCGGCCAGTGCCCAGGAAATGATGCAGGAGGGCAGCACATTCATCATCGTTTCGGGAGTCAACTTTTTCGCCATGGGCAGAGTGATCACATTTCTGATAAAAAAGGCAGCGGCAATCCCACACAAACCGACCCCGCCCAGAATCTTCACCAACATATCATTTTCCAGTGTGGCTCCTTTCTCCGGCTGGAAAGAGATTTTCAAAACGGCGAGATAAGTCAGAATAGCGCCAAGCAGAGCGAACCAGATGATCCAGAGCAGGATATTTGGAGATTTATTTATCGGTTGTTGATTATCCATTGATATCAACAGGTTATCGCCACACCGACAGGCTCGAAAATGCGAAAAACAAAAACGCCGCGGACGTATCCGCGACGTTTTATTTTTGCTACCTGTTACCACTGGCCACTTTACTAGCCAAATTTGAAAAGCATTCTTACTACATAAAAATAGACGCCGGTAATTCGGATGTTATGCAAAATCCTCTAATTATTTTTTCATGTCAAATTTGAAAAGAAATGGAAGTCTCAGATGGACACCGAGTTATCTGCGTAGGCAGGGGCAGATGACTCCGGGGCAAAAACGGATTTATCGTGATAAATGGGATGATTTCGGACTCGAATTCCGTTACGGGGAATTGATTGATCCCGCCGTGGTTTTTCCCGGAGACGGCCCCTTGCACCTCGAAATTGGTTTTGGCATGGGGGAAAACCTGATTTTCCAGGCAAAAACCCATCCGGAAGCCAGGATTTTGGGGATTGAGGTCCACAAACCGGGCATTGGCTCAGCGCTGAAGAAAATCGAGCAGGAAAAGCTCGGAAATATCCGCCTGATGCGGGGCGATGCCCGTTTGATCCTGAGTGATTATCTCGTGGAGCCGACCCGGTTCCGCCAAATCAGCGTGTTATTTCCGGATCCATGGCCCGACCCGGAAAGTGCGCATCGTAGAATTGTTCAGGATGATTTACTGGCCCTTTTCGAAGCCAGGCTTTCGCCTGGAGGAATTCTGCATATCGCAACGGATGTGGATGTGTACCGCGATCACTGTCTGGAAATTGTATCGGCAAGGAAAGGCTGGGAGAAAGCCGGGGATTACGATGGGAAAAGGATGCGTGGACCCACTCGCTACGAATTGAAAGGGCTCGAAAAAGATCACACGATTCACGATATGGTATTCCGCTGGCCGGGTTGATTCTATTGTGCTTGCCAATCGATCTTTTCCCTGCCAATTCTCTCTTCATGTCTCACATGATCAGAATAATTGCTCTGGCTTTGCTGGGTGGCTGTCCGCTATTCGCGGAGGAAAAACCGAATATCCTCTTTTTCTTTACCGACGATCATTCCTACCGGGCGGTTTCGGCGTATCCGGAAGCGTACGACTGGGTAAAAACCCCGAACATGGATGCGCTCGCCGAAAAAGGAGTCCGTTTTCATCACGCGACCATCGGGACCTGGTGTATGCCGTCGCGGGCTGCCATTCTGACCGGCAAACATACCTTTGGTGTCGAAACAATGCGAATGACCGGCACTTATCCCCGTAGCGAATATGATCCGGAAAAATGCCGTTTTTGGCCTTCGGTCTTCCGGGCCAATGGCTACGAAACGGTACAGATCGGAAAATGGCATACCGGAACGGACACCGGGTTTGGCCGTGACTGGGATCATCAAATCGTCTGGAACCGGCCCCGTTATCCCGAAAACTCGAAGAACTATTACTACAATCAATTGATTGAGAGGGATGGCGGACCGCCGGTAAAAGAACCGGGCTATTCGACTGACAACTACACGCAGTGGGCCATTGATTATCTGAACAAGCGGGAAAAGTCAGAGGCCAAACAACCGTTCTTTCTCTGGCTCTGCTATGGTGGCGTACACGGGCCGTTTACTCCGGCAGATCGGCATCTTGAAGAATACGGCGACGCAGTAGTTCCCGATCCCGCCGATATCTATCCGCCCCGTGCCGGTAAACCGACCTACTCACGAACCGTTGAGCAATGGATCAAAGGGCCGGAAGGCGAACCGGTTCTCGCGAAGGGAAAGACCAAAGGAGGTATTAGAAGTGACGGTAAAAAGACGCTGACCGACTGGGTCCGGCAGGTAAACCAGGCTGTGCTTTCATTGGATGAAGGGATTGGACGCGTGATGGATGCCTTGAAAGAAACCGGCGAATACGACAACACGCTTATCATTTTTACCTCTGACCAGGGTTTTGCCTGGGGCCAACACGGTTTTCAGGTAAAGAAAGCTCCCTATGATGCGAACATTCGCTCTCCCCTGATCTTTGCCATGCCGTCGCGCTTTCCGCAGGGAGCTGTGTGTCGGCATCCTGTCGGTGGCGCGAATCTTGCCCCCACGATATTCGCGGTTGCCGGAATCGATCTTCCCTGGGAAATGCATGGGCACGACATCACGCCGCTCCTGAAAAAACCGGACCGGCAGGAATGGAATCATCCTGTGCTGACGATTGATACAGCATGGAACTACGGTGACGACACGGATGTAGTTCCCGTCGCTACGGATGAGGAATCGCATAGCAAACTGTATGCGAAGGGAGTGGTTCCCTGGTGGGTCTCGTTGGTAGTTGGAGAGTGGAAATACATCCGAACCCTCGTCCCAGGCGAGCCTGAGGAACTATATCATATCGGTAACGATCCGGATGAACTGGACAATCTGGCCCTCAATTCGGAGCACCGCAGCAGGGTGTTGGAGATGCGTGCAGCCACAATCCGTGAACTTCGCCGCACCGGTGCTGAAATGGTAGACACTTTGCCGGAGGTGGCTCCTCTTCCGTAAAACTGGAAATTTCTTTCAGTAAGTAATTGCTGACAAAAACGTCAGTCTAATCCAGATTCCGAAATTAGAATTATGAAAAAACTTCATATGCTCGCCATCACTTTAGTCGTCGGTTCAATCCTGGCGTCGTGCTCTCAACAAAGTGATCACGAAGAAATACCAGTTACGGAGTCGGAATCCCCGTCAAAACTGGAAGACTCGAAACTGGGACAAATGGTTTCCGGTGTGAAGCTCCAGGTTGTAGACGGACAGAGCTTTAAGGAGGCCGCGCTCACAAAAGTCCCCCAATACTACATACTGTATTTTTCGGCCTCGTGGTGAGGACCTTGCCGTAGATATGCTCCGCAGTTGGTGAAGCAATACAATGAAATCGTCGCGAATAATCCGAAAGTGGAAATGATTCACGTCTCTCTTGATCAGGACAAAAGAGCAGCCGAAGGCTGGGCGGTGAGCGATCAATTTCCCTGGTATACCGTGTTACCGAGTGAGGTCCAGAGCGGCGGGTTTGATACATTTAAATCGACCCGATACGTTCCCGAATACGCTCTCCTCACGGCCAATGGGGACCGTATAGGATCCGGAAACGGAGTATTTGAGCAGGTTAGGAATCTAGCGGAGTAAAATTCTGAATCAGCTCCTGAAACCAGGGAACTGAACGGTCGATAGTGACAGGTAGGTTTGTCTAGTTAATGGGGCGAATAAAATAACCGCGCGAAACGCCCTCAATATCCTGGTGATAGTAGAAGCCGACACCTTCAATAGAATTGAGTGCATCTTTGACTCCGGGAAGTTCTTCGTAGGTCATAATTGTCTGAATCAGTCGATAATCTTCATTCGACCGGCCACCGCTTACCGCCTGATAGGTGTATGTCCGGTGTGGAGTCACTTCATTTATTCTTTCCCGCACCAGGTCATGCTGCTTGGTTATGATGGTAAGGACGGTAAGTTTAAACTTCCGGTACAGATTATTCAAAGTCTCAGCTGCAATGAAGATGTAAATACAGGTGTACATCAAAGTATTGAGGGCGGTCTCCAATTGACCGTTTTTCAGGTAATCCATCAGGAGACCGAATGAGGTGGAAATGATAGCAGCGATGATGCCGATAAAACCTACCGGCTTCAAATACCTGGAGGCAAAATATGCCCCGGGAATATCTTCATCGCCGGTTGAACCCCTACTGCGAAAGGCCAGGGCTTTAGCAACCCCGGCAATGAGACCGCCGAAAATGACTAAAATGATCCGTTCGTTTTCCGGCTCGGGGGCAGCAATGTTGAGGGGGGGCAGAATGGAAAGCAGTCCTACCACGGTGAGAACGATCACCAGGGTTCGCAGCGCAAAAAGTCGACCCACCGCGAAAAAGGCGAAGGTAATGAGGGCAAATTGAAAGGCGGAATACAGAATCAAAAACAACGTTTCGCTCTCGAAATAGTACGACAGTGCAGCGGAGATTCCTTCGGTCCCGGTTAGAATTACCTTTGAAGGAAGTACGAAATATTTTAACGCAAAGGCATAAAGGCTTCCCGCCAGTAAGAGGGACAGGATTCGAATGCATTCCTGCCCTACCATTTTTCTACGGGCCCGGAATCGTATAGATTTGTCTTCTTTGGTCATTGTGGTTCGTGGTGATTGGGTTCAGGCGAAAGCGGTTTGACGGGAGCAGGGCCATTGCCTGACACTTATTGCAGTCGATCCAACAGGGTTTAATCCATCATTCAACAGGGTAAAATCGGGGTCACTCTGATTATCGATACCGCTCAGTCAGTCGCCTTGCGCACTTCATTTGTTCTTTGGTTTCGAGGCAGCACTTTCGCCGGGCCCGAATCCAATCTACAGGATCTGTGCCTTTGGGTATCAGACCGGCTTTGGCGCACCACGCGACGATAAATTGACCGGTCCTGCCGCAACCCGCGACACAGTGAATGACTACGGCTTCTTTGGCCCGGTGATGCTGATCCATCAAATCGATGAACGATTGAATTTGATCTTCCGTCGGTACGCCGTAATCGGGAACATTGATGTGGTAGTAGGCAAACTGCCCGGGAACATCCCGACGGTTGTCAAATTCACAGCAATTGACCACCGCCCGAATATTCTGTTCATCGTAAATGTCAAAGACATAGGGATCCGGCCACCAGGAGGCGGCGATAACTCTTGGCTCAATCCAGGTGAAAGGTGTGGTTCTTTCGGGTTGCCCTTTATCGGGCCAATACCATGGGCGAATCAGTTTAGACATAATTTATCGGGTAAGATTTAATCCGAAGACGGCGAATTTTCCAGCAGGCTGTCCAGGTCCTCGATATTTCTCCGAACCGCCTGGATGTAACTGGTTTCGTCTCCACGCAGAGGAGCCAGTCGGGCGATTGACGCCAGCTCGTGGTCGCGGAATTCGGCTGCGGCGCGTTTTGCCGATTGTTCCTCCCGGCCGGTTTCGACCAGAGCTGCTACGGCGCAGTCCATTGATGAGCCCAGCTGCTCAATAAAATATTGCACTCCGGATTCGTGTAGCCGGAAGGCGTGATCCCGTGAGCAGGCTCTGGCCAGAATTTTCAGTTCCGGAAAATGTTTCCGACACTGGGTAATGATTTTCAAGCATTGATCTTCATCGTCGACGGCTATGATCAGCACGCGGGCCTCCGCAGCTCCGGCGGCCCGCAGCAGCTCGATCCGGGTCGCATCGCCATAGTAAACCTGCAAGCCGAGTTTACGGACAAAGTCGACGTGATCACTATCGAGTTCCAGAACAGTCGGCATACACCCGTGACTTCGCAAGAAACGTGCGATGGGATGGCCAAACCGTCCGAATCCGGCCAGCAAAACTTTATTTCCATCGTCTTTTACATCCGGTTCCCTGGCAGTTTGGTTGCGCAGTTTTTCTGTAGTTCCTATCTTTGGTACAACCCAATGTTTCATGGCCAACAGAAGAAGCGGTGCCAAGGCCATAGACAGCGCGACAGATGCGATCATGAGTGCGGAAATCTCCTCGCTCAATATACCCCGGCCGACGGCAAAGCTGCCCAACACAAAAGCAAATTCGCCACCTTGAGCAAGTGCAGCGGCAAACAACAATCGTTGATCAAATGACATGCCAAAGAAGCGGGCCAAAAGGTAGAGAATCGCGAATTTAATTGCCACTAATCCGGCGACAATTGCTGTAATGAGAACCGGGCGATTAGCTATCAGCTCAAAGTCGATACCTGCCCCGACTGCCAGAAAAAACACGGCGAGAAGTAGACCTTTAAAGGGTTCAATATCTCCCTCCAACTCATGACGAAATTCACTGCTAGCCAACATAACCCCGGCAACGAATGTACCAAGAGCCGGTGACAGTCCGACGGAATTCATCAATAACGCAACGCCCACGACCAGCACTAATGCTGTCGCGGTGAGTGCCTCAAAAGCCTTCAGTTTTGCTACCCAGCGCAGCCACGGCGTCAATACGAAACGACCGGTACTGGTTTCCTGCAGGCGGTGTTCGCGCAGGGTTTGCATGACAATAGCGGTCGACGACAGGGCGAGGATCAGGCCCAGTGCGAGACTTTCCCGCCATTGCACACCGAAAAGGGCCGCCACCAGAGCTATGATGACGGCAGAACCGGCGACCTGCAATCCGCCGAGGCCGAAGATCGGGCCGCGCATTCTCCAAAGTTTGGAGATGTCCAGTTCCAGACCGATTAGAAACAACATTAACACCACGCCGAACTCGGAGAAATGCAGTACTTCCTCGCGGTTACCACCGACCAGTCCGAGCGCGGACGGACCGATCAATGCCCCCATGATGAGATACCCTAACACAGCTCCCAGTCCGAGCCGTCGACCAATCGGTGATGCAATCGCCGCCGCAGCGAGATAGATTAGACCGGCGGAGAACAGATTCACGTCCATAGCTCTGCCGTAAATTGCTTCGCGCCGAATAGCAATGGGATTTTCTGATATTCGATTCACTCATCAATTCGATTTCGATGAACAATTTCTCTTCCAGGTATTTGGCAGCTAATTTGGGATGGAATGATCACCTTCGACAGCGTTCAGGTAGGGAACCGGCGTAACTGGAATCGATAAAGAGGATCGGACAAAATAGGCAGGCTCTAACAAGGGCACCAACTCCGGAAAAATCCGGTGTTGATATCTTTGCGCTCCCGGCCATGCTTCCCGACTTTTTCACTATTCTGTTCGACATATGGTTTCAAAATTTTCCGGATATATTTATTTAGGTGCTCTGTGCTTCATCGCTTCGAATTTGCATGCGGCGGAAACGTATTTTGTTTCCGTGTCAGCTTCAAAAGAAGGCGACGGCAGTGAAAAACGGCCATTTCAAAATCTGGTCAGTGCTCGCGATGCGATTCGTGAGGCACGAAAAAGTGGCAAAATGGCTGCCGATTCTCCGGTTACGGTGATCATCAAGCCGGGAATTTTCCGGATTGAAAAGTCGGTGAGTTTCGGAAAACAGGACGGTGGCGTTACCTATCGGGCGGAAAAACCTGGTAGCGTTGTTCTGAGCGGCGGGACAATTTTGGAAGGTGAGAAGTTCGATTCAATCAGTGATAAAGAGGTTTTCAATCGATTGGATGATAGCATTCGGGATAAAGTGCTGGTGTATGATCTGTCGCCAATAATTTCGGGGCCGCTTCCGCCTTTTCCTAATTCATTTAAAGGTACACCGCCGGGCCCCTGGTTGTATAGCAATGGCAGGCAAATGACCCTAGCTCGCTGGCCCAACGTCGATGGCGAATCTAAAGGCTGGACATCATTTTCCAAAGTAATCGATAACGGGCTGCCCAATCCGCAGGCGGAGGATTCTGCTTTACGTAAACTTCATCCCGGTGCTTTCGTTTTCGATAGTGACCGACCCGGAAAGTGGGATATCGAATCCGGTGCGTGGTTGCTGGGATACTGGACGCACGACTGGTCGGATGAAGTGATAAAGATCGACAGTTATAGCCCGGCGGAGAAGGTGATTCGCCTCGCAGCGAGTCATGGTTACGGGTTGAAAGGCGGAACTTGGGGAAGCAGTGAGCGACGGTTCTTTGCTCAAAATATATTGGAGGAACTCGACAGCCCGGGGGAGTGGTATATTGATAGAGGTTCGAAAAAACTGTATTTCTATCCGCTTAATCCGGTATCGGAAAGCAATGTAGTTCTGGCGACTCTGACCAAACCAATTGTGCATATAGAAGGCTGTGAAGACCTCAAATTGTCGGGTCTGAAACTGGAATACACTCATGGTGATTGTCTGAAGATCAGCAAGAGTCGTAGTATCGAAGTTTTAGGCTGTCAGTTATCGAACATTGCCGGCACTGCCATCAGTGCCAATGGGAACGAGCTCACGATACGATCCTGCGACCTATTCAATCTTGGCCGCGGCGGGATTTCGGTTTCAGGTGGAGACCGCGCTTCGCTTGTTCGATCAGAAAACCTGATCGCCAACAATCACATTCATCATTACGGAATATTTCAACGAACCTATGCGGCTGGTATTTCGGTAAGTGGTTGTGGTACGACGGTCAGAAATAACCTCGTGCATGATGCACCACACAATGCGATCAAATACGGCGGTAACGAGCATCTGTTCGAGAAAAATGAGGTTCACCATGTGGTGATGGAGACCGGTGATTCGGGCGCTTTCTATACAGGCAGGGACTGGACCAGTCAGGGGAATATACTACGGCATAATTATATTCATCATCTTGGGGATTATTCGAGTGGAAGCACGCACACAATGGGTATTTATCTGGATGATTGCGACAGTGGCGACACTTTGGAGGGCAATATTCTATACAAGGTAGGCCGTGCCTTTCTGATCGGTGGCGGACGCGATAACCCGATCCGGAACAACCTCGTCATTGATTGTCCTGTCGGAATCCATCTTGATTCACGGGGCATGAGCTGGAAGCAGTGGAATAACCCGAAGTATGGCGGCTGGAATCTGGAGGAAAAAGCCCGCAAACTGAAATATCAAAGCCCTCCCTGGAGCGAGCGCTACCCCAATCTGGCAAAAATCATGTCGGACTCCCCGCAGGAGCCTCTTTATACATCGATCGAAACCAATGTATTTATCGGTTCGGTGAAAAGTCCCTACAACTTCGATGGTAATACCAAAAAGATCCTCTCGAAATTGAAAGTGGATAACAATCTTGTTATCTTAAAGGAGGAACTTTCTGAAGAGGCAAAAGCCCGGAAGGCTTCGGGATTTGAATTTGTTAAGAGCCCGGGAGACCTTGGGTTTGCCGACTTTGAGACCGGCGATTTTACCCTGAAAGATGATTCCTTCGTTTTGCAAAAAGTCCCGGGCTTCAAGAGGATTCCCTTCGGGGAAATTGGTCTGAAAGTCGATGACTTCAGAAAGACTCTTCCAGGCAAGTAATCGACATTCAGAAAGTATCGATGAGAACCACGAGTCAAACACGACGATAGAAATTTTATATGAAAGCGATTCAATTTTTTCAAGACAGCAGTGAAGCCGGTTCCGCCCGAGAAGTGGAACTTCCCGTGCCTGAGCCAAAGGGCCGCGACATTCTGGTGAAGGTTGAGGCAGTGGGGTTGAATCCTGTTGATTTCAAAGTGCGTCCCGGCGACGGGGACGCCCCGAAAACTCTGGGTTTTGATGCGGCAGGCGTAGTGGTCGGAGTCGGGGATAAGACTTCTCTATTTGCCGAGGGAGATCCAGTTTACTACGCCGGTGATGTGACCCGCCCGGGCTCAAACGCTGAATACCAACTTGTGGATGAACGTATAGCCGGGAAACGGCCGGCAACCCTCGACGCCAAAGGCAGTGCAGCGCTTCCTTTGACGGCTCTGACCGCGTGGGAATCTCTATTTGATCGTCTACAGATAAATTTTCATAATCCGGCAGAGAATACAGGGCAATCGATACTGATTATTGGTGGAGCGGGAGGTGTTGGTTCCATGGCCATTCAGTTGGCAAAGCTGGCCGGCCTCACCGTGGTGGCGACCGCGTCCCGGCCGGAAAGTTCGGACTGGTGCAAAAAGCTCGGGGCTGACCACATTGTTAATCATCACGGCGACATGCCGGCGCAGCTTCGCGAATTGGGCATGGAAACGGTTCCCTATATCGCCAACTTCAATGAAATCGACAGTGCATGGCAAGCGATGGGAGAAATGATTGCGCCACAGGGTCGAATTGTTCTCATAACCGGGCATTCCACTCATCTCGATATGGCCGGGCCGTTTAAAATGAAGAGCGTTGCGATTTGCTGGGAGTTTATGTTTACCCGTTCGATGTTTGCTACCGATGACATCATAGAACAGCATCACATTTTGAACCGTGTCGCCGAGCTAATCGATGAAGGTAAACTTCTCGCCACTGCTAATGATAATCTCAGCCCGATTAATGCGGAAAATATACTTGAAGGGCATTGCCGGCTGGAATCGGGAAAATCGATCGGTAAACTAACGGTTTCCGGTTGGGCATAACGCATCAAAGGGCGGGGGACTCCCTTCGCCGATCCGCTATCTGAATTCCAGTATACTGTTCACGGGATTTCGAATCTTGCGGGGGCGTTGATTCGCAACCGGATAGCCGACGGTTACCAACATGACAGGAATCAGGTGCTCGCGAAGAGCGAATTCTTTGATAACCCTGTCGGCGTCGAATCCGCTCAGGGCCCCGGACGCAAATCCACAGTCCTGAGCGACCAGCATAAGAGCACCGGCGGCCAGAGAAGCCGAACGAAAGGCTTCGTCGCGTTTTAACTGTGGATTTTCCCTGTGAAGATTATCCACCATCGAAACCCAGCTGTTACGGACAGAGTCCGGAAGAAGTTTCGCGTCGACCGAGGGTTGCAAGGTATCGCCGAGCCGTCGATAGCCGTCGAGGTCGCCACAGACAATGAATGTGACCGAGGCTTCCTTTACCTGCGCCTGACCAAATGCGATGTCGCATAATTGTTGTTTCGCCTGATTGGATTTTACGGCAATGAAATGCCAATTCTGTAGATTGAATGCCGATGGAGAAAGTGTAGCTAATCGCAGCATCTCCCTGATAATTTCATCATCAATTTCCTGATGCAAAGCGAAGTGGCTGGCGGTGACCCGGTTCTCGATTAGAGTTCGAAAAGTGTAGTTCGATTTCATGGCTGATCTACATTCGCAAATTGGCTGGTGAGCTGAGACGGAATTCAAGCATTTCGGGTTGGGCGGAATACCAGCGGGAAATCCAGGTGGAATCTTCGCCGACCGCATCGCTTTCGAAGACATGGGAGGGGACCCGGACAAAAAGAGGATCCAGATCAAAGGGATAAGGATCGAGAACAACGCTTCGATGTCCTCCGGGTTGCACTTTGATCGTAACGAGATCATCCCAGTCTTTGCGTGGGACTTCCCGCAGTTCGAAACTGTCCCGGCCAAGCCCGAGGGGTTTGCCGGAACAAGGTGGAATCAATGACGACGTGAGCCCCAGAGAAAGGCCGTCGAGTATCTGTAACAAGCGCGCATGTGGTGTAAAGGTGGCGGGCTCGATCCACTGGCGTGTCTCCGATTGACTGCCGAGAATTTCTCTCCATTGGTTTTGCATAGCTTCCAGTTCATCGATAAAGGCGATGACGTTTGTTTCGCTTCCGGGAAGCAGCGTATCGGGACGTTCCCGCCAGAACAGGGGGTGAACCCGGGATGGTTCGAGGTCGTGATCTTTCCGGATTTGATATAGTAAGCGGGGGTGTTCACTGATTAGTAAATTAGCGAAGACGGCATTGGGAAAACGCCGCAGACCTGTCCGCCAGCGGTTCATCCCGTCGTTTTGATCGCGAACCATTTCTGAAAGGTCTTCGGGGAGATGGTCCGGGGCGATGTGCGGTTCCGACTCCCATTCAATCCAGCCATTGTCGTGCTGAGCTATGGCAAAGATCACCTGCTCCCGCAGGAGTTCCTGATTGGTTACGGGACCATATTCGCCGGCCCGGCTGAAGGCGTGATTTCCCCAGTGAGCGGCGAGATTACCGGCCAACTGGCCGTGATCCGGTTGGGTTACCAGCCGGTATTGATTGTTTACTTTGGTTTTGAGCATTTTCCTTTTCGGTTGAATTTCTTTTGATGGCCCGGATTCGGGCTGTGATGAAAAGATGAAGCTTTTCAGGAGACGGGACTAATACGCCGTTGTTGCTATTGTTATACGGTTTCCGTATAATAGGTAATGATCGATCGGATCCGAACCATTCTTGTCGTCATGGAGGAAGGCAGCATCAACCGCGCGGCAACCCGGCTCGGGGTATCGCAACCTACTCTGACACGGCAGATCCAGGCTTTTGAGGCGGAGGTCGGAGCGCCTCTTTTTGAGCGCGGAGCGTGGGGAGTCCGCCCTACGGATCTTGCATTTCAATTGCGGGAGAAGATGACTCCGATAGTGAAAACATTTGATCTGGCGTGGGCCGAAGTTTCCGCGTACGCAACCGGTAGACATACCCAACTGCGGGTCGGCTATATAGGACTGGCGGCGAACCGGTATTTGACGCCAGTGTTGGACGAATTTCAGAAAGCTTATCCGGAGGTAAAACTCTGGCTGTTCGATCAAACGCCGGGCGGACAATTGCAGGCATTGCGGGAGGGGGAACTGGATCTGGCTTTAATCGGTCAGGAAGGGGCTGACATGGGAGGCTCCGAGTTTTTCCGACAGCGAATCGCCAAGGTCGGGGTTTTGGTGGCGCTGCCCATCAGTCATCGGCTGGCCCGGGCGAACGCAGTTCGGTTGGCGGAATTGGCAGGGGAGGGGTTTGTCGTTCCATCGGAGGACGCCGTTCCAGGACGGAAAAGCTGGATGGCAGGGCTCTGTCAGAAGGCGGGATTTCGACCCCGCTGGCTGGCGGAAACCGGAGCGGTCGAGGAAACATTCACCACAGTGTTTGGCCAGGGCGGTGTCAGTTTGTTTCCCGACTATATGGAAAGGGCGGCACCTCCCGGAATTTCTCTGGTGCCTGTTTCAGACCGGTTTGCGGTTTGGGAGTTTGCTCTCCTCCGGCAGCGCGGGCGTATGACGCCACCGTGCCGGGACTTTATCCGCCGGCTTATTGAGGCGGCGAATCCGTAGGAAAAGTTACGGTGTGGTAACGGGATTTGTGTAGAGTCGAAGTCTTATTCTATATGACTATGACAAAATTAACCATCGTTGCCCATATCAATGCGAAGCCCGAACGGATTGAACTCGTAAAATCCGAGCTTCACAATCTAATCGAAGCCACCCGGGCTGAAGAGGGTTGCATCGACTACGACCTTCATCAGGATAACGAAAATCCCGCTCATTTTATGTTCTACGAGAACTGGAAGTCCCGCGAACTGTGGTTGGCTCACATGGAAAATCAACATATCGCGGACTACAAAGCGGCTACAGAAGGGGCGGTTGAGAATTTCTCTTTGTATGAAATGACTCACATAGAGTGAGCCAAAGGATACTATATGTTCCCTGAAATTTTAGAATTCCGTAATAACTTTTTAAACTTTTCTTTGAATCTTACTCCTGTTTGTACTACAACGTTTCGATGTCGGAGGGATGTTCTCTTCCGGGTCTGGCTTTGAGCCGGTTACGGAATTTTCCTTCGATGACGCACACACAAACACACCGTTCCGGCAATGACCTTTCACAGGTTACATATTTTTTGCAGTCTGCTGTTACTGGCGGGAGTAGCTTTTACGAGCACTTCCTGTCGGAGTATACGCGGCGGTTCTGCCTGTTCCGCCGACAGCGGGAAGCAGGTCTGTCTGGAAGAGCCGTGCCGGAAAATGCATTGCCCGCCCACCTGTGACAGGAATTTGAGCCCGAATTGCAGGCGGAGAGTGGAGGCCACGATCGTCGCGACCAAAAGCCTGCGCGAGCGCCCTGATGTGGAAGTGGTGAAGGTGACTGACTTGCGTCGCGTAGAACCTCAACCGGCAGCGCCGGATCCGGTTATTGCTGAGGTTGTGGAAGAGCCATTCGTCGAGAAAGTGGATGTCGTGGAAAAGCTCGTGGAAGAGGCAGACACCGAGTCGATTGTTGTAGAAGTGGAAAACGCCAGTAGGATCCTTTTTTCGGAAGGGAAAAAGCTGGCGATCAAAGGCAGTGACAGCGTAATCGTCGTCAGTGGAGGTTGCTCGGAGTTGGTATTGACCGGTAAGAGAAATCAGATTCAGGTCGATTTTGCCGAGCACATTAAGATTGAGGGGGATGTGAATACATTTGTGGTGGGAACCTTCGGCCGCGGCCAAATCGATGGCAACGGCAACGTGGTATCCTGGGGTGAGGGGATGAACGGCAATGTTCCAATCGCCCTGTCCAACGGCGAAGGCAACGAGATCGGGCGCCTGGAATAAGCGATTAAACCGCGTTTGTCTTACCGGAGAGCTTCGAGCTTTTTCACCAGCTCATAGTTTGCCGGACCGTATAATCCATGCGGATGATGTCCGCAGGTAGCCTTAACAATGGCTTCGAGCGGGCCGGTGTAGTTCATTTCGAAAAGCCCCGTATTTTCTTCAAAGGGAACCACGGGATCGGCACCGCCGGCTACAATGAACACAGGAATTTTAGCTGCCGCGAGGGGCGCGAGGTTATCGAGCGGGCCTTGCCATTGGCTGGCCGTGCCGTTATCGAGTCCGTAGGCCTGGAGAGCTGTTTCGTAGAGTTTTTCCGAGCTGTTTTTCGGCCAGGAATGGATGCTCATCACGGCTGCATCGATGTACAGAGCGAGGACTTTATCCGGATTTTGAATAGACCAGTTAGCAGCAGGTAATCCACCCCGGCTGAAGCCTTCCATGACCGGTTTTTCAGCCAGCTGGTATTTGCTGCGAACGTGAGAATAGAAAGCATCGAAACGGGACATGGCTTCGGGTCCGCCAAATAGGTTCCCGACATCGGTCCAGGCGATGTGCCAACCGGAGGCAAGCAGGGCTTCGTCGAGCCCGGGGAATGCCCCGTAAAACCTGCAGCGCCAGATCCACGGATTGCCGTCTTTGGCTTTGTCGGGGGAGGTGACGCGGCACTTCACTCCGTTCAGTTCAAAATTCTCCGAACGATAGCTTCCCAGCGGTTTCCAGTCGAGCCCGCCGGGCAGACCGGTAATTTTACGGATTTTATTGGTCTCGGAGTCACCGATATACAGATCTCCGGTTACCGGATCGATACCCACACCGTGCAGGCGTGCCATTTGACAGTTTGCCGGGTCTCCGTTGTCGGGTCCGTCGCCTTTTTTACCGGTTCCGGCGATGGAATGCAGCATCGGTGGATTGGCGCGTAAATCGACCGCGCGGACGGTGTGAGATTCGGTATCAGCCAGGTAAATCCAGTTTCCGTCCGGGGATACAGCAACACCTTTCGGGCCGGAGAGTGGCGCTTGCTTCGCTTCGGTTGGTTCCGCGACGTAGCCATTTTTTCCTGTTCCGGCGACGTGGTGGATGGTGAGATTTTTCATATCGATGCGATAGAGGGCGTTTCCTTCGCGAAGGGCGAGCCAGAGATCGCCGTCCGGTGCGATATCGAGGGCCCGGGGACCTTTCAAGGGAGTATCAGTTGAAACTTTTGCTCCGTCCCGGGTGGTTTCCTTTTTGCCGTTGCCACACCAGGTATCGATCGTTCCGTCACTGAGGCTGACTTTGCGAATGCGGTGATTGCCGATGTCGCAGATGTAGAGATTTTCCCCGGCCTGATCGAACTGGATGGAGTGGGGGCGGTGTAACTTCGCCGTAGTTGCCGGGCCGCCGTCGCCGGAAAATCCTTTTTCCCCGGTTCCTGCGACGGTGGAAACGAGGTTGGTCCGGGCATCGAGTTTGCGGACGATGTGGTTCTGCATTTCCACCCAGTACAGATCGCCACCGCGGTGAAAGCGAACTTCGTAGGGCTCAAACAGGTCTGCCTTTAGAGGAGGGCCGCCATCTCCGCTATAACCTTTTTTTTCCGTTCCTACGACAGTGGTGACCGTTCCTTTTTTCCGGTCAATTTTCTTGATTGCGTGGTTTCCGGTGTCGCAAAAATAGATGTCGCCATCGAGGCCGACGATAACCCCGAAGGTGTTGTTTAATCCCTCCGGACCGGCGACGGTGGAAATTTCAGCGGATTGGAGAAAACCGAGGGGTAGCAGGAGGCAAAGTGCGATAAACCGGAAAATCATAGTGCGCCATAATTTCTCAGTTACCCGTTGTCGTCAAGGTGCCTATGACATAGCGGCTGAAAAGATTCTGCAGAGGTTATGATTTGTCTTCAGAGTGACTGTACCCTGTTGACTCTGCGATTGTACCCTGTACAGTCGCGGGTTGTACCCTGTTAGGTCTCAGACTGTACCCTGTTGAATGGTCGTCGCCGGGGTGATCACGAATTTCTGTCCATGGCTGATTCCAAAAACAGTGAACCTTCGGTTCCATCTTCCCACCTTTGGCGTATCGCGATCGTGGGGCGTCCCAACGTGGGTAAGTCAGCTGTGTTCAACCGCCTGGCTCACCGGCGGATTGCGATTGTTCACGATAAACCCGGTGTTACCCGGGACAGAATTGCTGCGGAAATCGATGTGGAGGGCATTCCTGTCGAGCTGACCGATACCGGCGGAATCGGGGCTACTCTTGATGACGGGTTCGCCAATCAGGTCCGGATGGAAGCGGATATCGCGATTTCTGCGGCGGATTTGATTATTTTTGTAGTCGATGCCAGAACCGGAATTCACCCGATCGACCGGGATCTGGCCAATGTGCTTCGAAAATCCGGAAAAGAAATCCTTCTGCTGGTCAATAAGGTCGATACGGCCAAGACCGATCCCGACACGGCGGAGTTCTCGGTGCTGGGTTTTGAAAATCAAATCAATGTCTCCGCTGAGCACGGACGGAACTTCTCCCTGCTTACCGGAGGGATCGCCGATACACTGATCAAAGCCGGGGCGGAGAAAGGTCCGGGCGGGCGGGGGAAACGAAACAGTCGTGATGATGAGACGATCAAGATCGCAATTGTGGGGCGACCCAATGTGGGGAAATCCTCTTTGATCAATGCGATTTTGAATGATGAGCGCTCTATTGTTTCGGACGTCGCGGGAACAACGCGGGATGCCGTGGATGTTCCCTACAAAAGGGAAAATCGGGAATTTACGCTGATCGATACGGCCGGGATCCGCAGAAAAACACGCAGGGATTCATCGGTGGAGGTATTTTCTGTGATGCGTTCGGAGCGAACGATTCGGCGGGCGGATATTTGTCTGCTGGTGATCGATGCTTCTTCAGGAGTGGTTTCACAGGATCGCCGGATTGCGAAGATCGTTCTCGACTCGGCCAAGCCCTGTATTGTGATCCTGAACAAATTCGATCTGTATCACCCCGGCGCGCCTTTTCAGGATCGGATTGAGCAGTTCCGGGAAGAGTTGGGCGATGATTTGTTCTTTCTGCCCTATGCGCCACGGGTAGCGGTCTCGGCGAAGAATCGTCAACATTTGGGCAAAATTTTCCAGTCGATTGAGAGTGTGATTCAATCCGCGTCGAAGCCGGTTGCGACCGGTCAGCTCAACCGCCTGCTGCAGTTTGCGATTGAAAAGAGCCCGCCCCCGGTGCGGAAAGGCAAGAGGCTCAAACTTCTCTACGCAACTCAGAAGCGGGAAGACCGACCCGGGCCGGTTCCGGTTCCGGAATATCTCTTGTTTGTGAACTACGCGTCCCTGTTAACGCGGACGTACGAGCGATTTTTGGAAAACCAGATTCGGAAAGAGTATCCGATGGAAGGTCTGCCTTTTCAATTCAGGGTAAAATCCAGAACGCCGGGACAGAAGAGCGATTAGGATAAATATCAGAATTTCTCTAAACTTGAGTGAATTCTCTTGAATTTATCGACAAATTGTGACCTTTAGACAATTGGACTTGTCGTGCAATTAGGCGAGTTTGGTTCTGCCAATTATCTCTCCACACGGACGTAAAAATACACAAATAGAAATGAAAGGTTGTTTCACCACACTGCTTCTCGCCTTGGTCGCTGCGTTCATTGCGGCGTTTTTCGGCCGGTCCTGTCACCGCCAGGGGGTCGAGGAGATTCTAACTGAACGGGTTGCATCAGAACTGAAGACACAATATCCGGGGGTGAATGTCAAGTATGATCATCTCACTGCGATTGTGAGCGGCACGGCGGACGAAAGTCAACTTCAGGAGATTCGGGCCAGGGTAAAGGAATTAGCTCTCGGCAACGGCAGGGTTCACTTCGATGTTTCCGGGAAGGAATCCGTTCCAACACCAAAACTTGATCTGCCATATTTCACCATTATTCGTGATTCCGGGAAAATCATTCTCGACGGCATGGTCGACAGCGGTCAAACCAAATCCTACCTTGGCCAGGCGGCACTTCGGGATTTGGGCAAATTCGGTCTGGAAAATCAGATCAAAGTGGGGGCCAAAACGGCACCTTATCCGGACTTCGGGAATGTGGTCGAAGCGATTCCCGTTCTGTTGAAACAGGCAGAGGATGCCAAAGTGGAGGCCAATCCCGGTCGCGTAATTGTGTCCGGCACCGTGGCTGATGAGAACGCGAAAAAGAACCTGCTCGGTTTATTTGCCTCAAGCAAATGGAACGGCGCGGAAATCGTCGACCAAATCAAAATCAAACCGGCTCCGGTGGTTCCACAGAGAACCGAGCCTGCGTCTTTTTCGGTGACGCGACAGAACAACTCATTGAAGCTTATCGGCACAGTCGACAGTGAACAGACCAAAAATGCGATTGGTAACGCTGCGAAGATTGACGGGGTAACGGTCGATAACCAAATTAAAGTCAGTGAGACGACAATGGCGTTTCCGGGCTTGAATCCAATGTTGGCAGGGATTCCCTCTTTAATCAGTTCGGCGAAGAACGGAAAAATCGATGTGGATCCCGGAAAAGTAACGCTCTCCGGCCAGGTCGATACCAGGGCAGCCAAACAAAGTGTGATTGGGTTTTACTCCGGCGATCAGTGGGCAGGAACCGAAATTGTTGACCGGATCAAGGTGAAGCCGACTCAGGCTCCGGCCTTTGTGATCGAACGTAACAATGACAAGTTGGTGCTGCGGGGAACAGTGGACAGTCAGAGAACGAAAAATATGTTGGCTAACGCTGCCAAACTGGAAGGTGTGACGGCGGAAAACCAGATCAAGATCAGCGAAGAGGTGATGGCGTTTCCTGAGCTAAATGCCACTCTTACGGCAATTCCCGGGCTCTTAAATTCCGCAAAGAACGGAAAAATTGATGTCCGGCAGAAGAAGGTAGTTGTATCCGGACAGGTCGATAACCGGCCCGGGAAAAACAGCGTCATGGGATTCTTTTCCGGACCGCAGTGGCAAGGGCTCGAGGTTGTTGATCAAATTCGAATCAAGCCGAATCTCCCGCCTTCCTTCGTTGTGCAGAGAAAAAGCGACAAAGTGACATTGACCGGAAGAATTGATAAACCGGCTGCGAAGGCGCGGCTGGGTGATGCGGCGAAGATGGAAGGAATCACAGTGGATAACCAAATCAAAGTGAACGAAGAGGTTCTGCCTTTTCCGGAATTTGAATCGGCCGTTTCCAGCGTCCCGGTTTTTGTTGGGTCAACCCAGAACGGTAAAATAGAAATGTCGCCGACGAAAGTTGATATTTCCGGCGGAGTTACCGACGAAGCGGCACAAGGCCGTCTGCGGGATTTCTTTGCCGGTTTGAATTGGAAAGGACCAAAGTTCGATGGCGAGATCAAGATTGCCTCCATGCCAACCAGAGCGCCTTCCTTTGTGATTGCGAGAAACGCCGAAAAACTCACCCTTACCGGGGACGTGGACAGTCCTGAAGCG